>JBDUAS010000027.1:0-48092 GCA_040004535.1 Deltaproteobacteria bacterium | reverse complement strand
ACGACGGAGGCGCCCGCGAGCGTGGCGGAGCCACTAACGCGCCGGTTGGAGCAGGGCACCGAAACGATCCTGCTCGTCGAGGACGACGAGCAGGTACGCGCGGTGACCCAGAACCTCCTGACCCGCGCGGGCTACCACGTGCTCCCCGCGCGCAACGCCGAGGACGCGGCGCAGCTTTGCGAGACCCACACCGCTCCGATCCACCTGCTGCTCACGGATATCGTGATGCCCGGGATCAACGGGTGGGAGCTCGCGGCGAAATTGCGCGCACGCCGGCCCGAGATGAAGGTCCTGTACATGTCGGGCTATGCCGACGGCGCGCACTTCACCGGGGAGCACGGTGCGACGCCGTTTCTCGAGAAGCCGATCACGACGGAGATGCTCTCGCGCAAGGTCCACGAAGCGCTGCTTCACACGTGAAACTACGCAGTGCGCGGACGCGACGAGCGCGCACGCATTCGAGCGGCGTCGCTCGCCGGCATCTCTGCCGGAGGCGGGGGAGGCCAAGACACGGGGTTCGCGTGGTACGAATCGTGAGTTGGATCGGCGTAAAGGTCTCTACGGAGGGCAGGACGATGCTTCATGAATTTCTGTCGGCAAATCGCGGCGAGCTGGTCGAACGGTGCGGCGCCAAGGTCGCGCAACGACTATCGCCGGCGCCAACCGGCGGGCAACTCGAGTTTGGGGTCGCGCGCCTGATCACGCAGCTGATCGAGACGCTGAGCGCGGAGGAGAAGACGGCGCCGAACGCTCCGCATGCGGAAGTGCCGTTTCAAGTCGGCGTCGCCGCCGGCAAGCATGGCAGCGAGCTCCTGCACAACGGCTACACGCTCCACCAAGTCGTGCACGATTACGGCGACCTGTGTCAGACGCTCACCGAGCTGGCGCAGGAGAAGAAGGCCGAGATCACGGTCGGAGAATTCCACACGTTCAATCGCTGCCTCGACATCGCGATTGCCGAGGCGGTGTCCGAGTTCGGCCGGCTGCGCGAGCACCGCATCATCCGAGCGGGCGCGGAGACGATGAACGAGCGCCTCGTCATGCTCGCCGGCGAGCTACGCACCAGCGTGAACTCGGCGATGCTCGCGTTCAACGCCATCAAGACCGGCGGCGTCGCAGCCGGCGGAGCGACCGGCAGCGTGGTCGACCGCAGCCTGACGCGGTTGAGCGACATCATCGAGCGTACGTTGACGGAGGCCCGCCTCCAGACCGGTACGGTCGCGCGGCCCGAGACGATCGTGCTCGACCACTTCCTCGAGCAGCTCGGTGTGTTCGCGGTCCTCGAAGCGACGACCCGCGGGGTCGTGTTCGAGACCGTCTGCGACCCGGGGCTGCAGGTCGAAGCCGATCCGCAGCTGCTGTCGTCGGCGATCTCGATCCTGTTGCAGAACGCATTGCGATTCACGCCGCGCGGCGGACGGGTCGTGTTGCGCGCGCGGCGAGCGGGACCTCGTGTGTTGATCGCTGTCGAGGACGGCTGCGGCGGCCTGTCGCCGGCGACGACCAAGAAGCTGTTCCACGTCCTCGAGAATCCGGACCTCGCGTCTGGAACCGGTGTCGCGATCGTGGGTCTCGGCGTGCAAGTAGCGGGAGGCAAGCTCGGCCTCGATAGCGTCGCTCACGTCGGCTGCGTGTTCACCATCGATATTCCGACCACGGCGAGCTGAACCGAGATGCGCGGCGGCAGCTTGCCAAGAGTCTCGCGGCTGATTCGGCACCACGACGATACGTGTGGTCGTAGAATGCAACTCCAATGAGCACAGACTACGTCGCGGTGTGGATCGACTACGCCGAAGCCAAGATCTTTCACGTCGATGTCGCGACGTTCACCGAAACGACCGTGCACGCACCGAATCACTCGGTGTCGCGCAAAGCCGAAGAACAAGGGCGGCACGCGTTGAGCGATACGTACTTCGCTGCGGTCGCGAAGCTGCTGCCGGCCGCGCATCACATCCTGATCGTCGGACCGTCGTCCGCGAAGCTCGATTTGCTGCGGTACCTCCACAAACACGATCACGTGCTCGCGGACAAGATCGCCGGCATCGAGACGCTCGACCATCCGAGTGACAAGCAGCTGGCGGCATACGTACGCCACTACTTCGTCGACAAAGCTAACAAAGGCGAGTTGGCTTGAAGCGGACATCCTTGGTCGAAGGCCAGCGCTCTACTTCAGCTTCGTGAGCGCGGGCTTCACGATCGCGACCATCTCGTCGTCGAGCTTCGCGGCGCCAGGATCCGGCGCGATCGTCACCGACGGCGTCAGCTGCCACGCACCTTGCTGTGCCTGGAGCAAACGACCCCGCGTCGAGATTCCGTTCCCCATGTTGACCGACGCGACGTTGGTCGTGAACGCCCAGTCGCCTAGTAAGCCAGCGAGCTGGGCCGGCAACCTCGCGGTGCGCGCGATCGGCACGTGGCAGCGGCGCGCCGCGCGCGCCCCACAACATGCGCGCGCCGTTGACCGGCGCGATCACGTTCGTGCAGGTGGCTAGGGTTTTTTGCGGAGCTCGTGACCCTCGAGCCGGTGAAGCCAGCCGTCCAGGTCTGCATACTCGTCCTGCCATGCCGGATCGCCGCGCCAGGCCGTGAGCGCGCTCCGCGCGAGCGCGCGATCGTGGTCGAGCTTCGCGAGCGTGGCCTGTGATTTGGCGAGATATGGCGCGGCGGTGTGCGCGCGCTCGTGTGCGGTGATCGCGTGTGCGAGGAGTGCCCGGGCTTCGGCATCGCGATGATCGTCGATATCGAGCGACGCTAGTGACCGCTCGGCATCGGCCGTGCGCGGGTCCTCGAGCCCATATGTGACCCGCGCGTCATCGAGGGCGCGCCCCAGTAGCGTGCGCGCCTTGTCATGCTCGCCGAGCATCTGCGCCTGCTCGCCACCCTGCATGCGCGCGAAGATGACTTGCTCGGCGCGAGGCCCGAACCTGGCCTCGAACAATGCGGCCGCTGCTTCGCTGTCGACCAGCGCGCCCTTCCAATCGTGGACGGCAGCTCGCGCGGCGCTCCGCAGATTCAGAGCCGCGCCCACGGTGGGATGATCCGGACCGACGGTTGCGCTAAGGATCGTGAGGGCATGTTCGGTGGTCGTGAGACAGGCATCGGGCTTGCCCTCGTCGAGCTCGACGAAGCCGAGCACGAGCAACGCCTGGGCGGTCAACGGATCGCGATCGCCGGCGGTCTCACGGACGAGCGCGAGGGCGAGCTCGGCTTCGTGGTGGGCGGCGACGAGATCGTCGAGATGGTACAGGCACTCGGCGTAGGCCATGTGTAGCCTCGCGACCTCGGCCTGGGGTGCGTGCGCGAGCGACGCCAGCAGTGACTCGAGGAACGTGCGCTCGATCGCGAAATCCGCGTGCGCGGCCGCCGCGGCGGCAAGAGCATGGAGCGCGATCGCACCACGATGCGGGTCGTCGCCGGCGAGTGAGGCCGCTTGCTGCGCGTGTCGGTCGGCGGTTGCGAGATCCGAGCGCTGCCAGGCGCGCGCCGCAGAGGCCTCGTGCCAGCGTGCGCGCAGCATCGGCGGATCGCCGGCACGCTCGATCGCCCAACTCGCCTGCGCGAACGCGAGATCGATCGAGGTGGCATCCGCATTTGCATCACCACGTGAGATCGCGAGTGCGAGCCAGGCGCGGGCGGCGGTCGTGATGTGACCTTCGCGTTCGGCGCGTTCGACAGCGTGATCGAGGATCGCAAGCCTCTCTTGCGACCCGAGCTCGCGGCTGTACGCGGCCTGATCGAGCAAACGTTCGGCGTCGAGTGAGAGCGTTGGATCTACGCGCCAATGCTGGCCGGCGTTGGCGGCGAACCGCGCACGCGCGAGCGTGACCTTCGCCGAATCGGCCGCCGGTAACACCGCATCGACTCGCGCTGCGCGTGACGCGCAGGTCGCCGGCCACGGCAGCTCGAGCGCGTCGTCGAGCTGATCGTAGCTCGGCCACTGCATGGCGAGGGCACGCACGAGCTCGGCTTCCTCGATCGCGTGATCGTGGCGACAACTAATCCAGGCGCGTCGCGCATCGTCATCGTGCGTCGCGCACACGTCGCGTTGCAGCGAAACCACTTCGCGGTCACGCGCCTCGAGCACGTTGGCGACGCGGGTCTGCACCCATGCCGGGATCACGGGTCGCCGCCAGCCGGCCGTGACCTGCGCCGGCGTCGGCGTCGTCGCGCACCGCGCCGCGAGATCTGGTTCACCGCGCGCCTTCGCGACCGCGAGGATCACAGCAAGTACCGCGATCACGGCGAGCGCGGCGGCGATGGGTACGATGCGCCGGCGTGGCCGCAGGGCGACAATGAGCGCGGCGAGCGTCGGGCGTTGCACCGGGTCGACCGCGAGCCCTCGCAACACGATCGCGGGCACGTGACGCGGCAATCGCGGCGTGTCGTGCTCGATCGCGTCGCGCAGCTCGTCGAGTGTGGTGCCCGCGAACGGCCGCGTACCGGCAAGCGCTTCCCACAGTGAGACGCAGAAGGCAAAGATGTCGACGCGTTCGTCGACTGGCCGGCCGTCGATTTGCTCGGGTGACATATAGACGGGCGTGCCGGCGGTCGACGAGCCAACGGCAAGCTCCGGGTCACGGGCGATCCTGGTCGCGAGTCCGAAGTCGGCCACGAGCACGCGGGTCTCGGCGGTCCGTCCCGAGCTCCGCGATCGACGATGCGTGCACACAGGCCTGCCGGTCTCGACCAGGACATTCTCGGGCTTGAAATCACGGTGCACGAGGCCGTGCGCGTGTGCCTCCGCGAGGCCTTCGGCAGCACGTACGTACTGCGCGATGATCTCGCTCGGGCGCAGGCCCACGCAGTGCTCGCGCAAGGTGCTGCCGCGGATCAGCTCGGTCGCTAGATACACGGACCCGTCGAGCACGCCGGCCTCGTACACGGTGAGCACCGCGGGGTGACGGATCCGCGCCATCGCGCGAGCCTCCTCGAGGAGTGGTACGTCGTGGTCGCCACGCACGAGCTTGAGCGCGACCGCACGGCCGAGCCGGTGATCGATCGCCTCGTAGACCACCCCCATGCCGCCCGACCCAATGCGCCGGACGAGCTCGAAGTGGCCGAGATGGAGCCCCAAAGCGGCATCAGTGTCGAGCACCGTCGCGGGCTCGGTGTGGCGAGCGGACAACCCGACGACGATGCCCAGCCGGCACGGATCGCAGACGTCGAGGTGATCGCGGATCCGATCGCTCTCACCATCGGCCAGGCGTTGGCCGACGAATAGCGTCAGCTCGTGCTCGCTCGGGCACATGGTTGCGGCGTCCACGTTGCGCGCGACCTTAACGCGCTAGAGTCTTGGCTCGTGAGCGATTTCGACGGGGTCATCGACGGAATTTGGCAGAGCGGCGCTGGGGTTTGGCCGAACTTATCTGTCGACAAAGCAGCAGCGCGAGCGTTGGTCACCGTTCCAGCGATTCCGCCGCACGCCTCGGATCTGTACCTCGCGCTCGGTTGCGCGCTCGGCGATCCGAACGCGCTCCAGCTGTTCGATGCCGGCATCCTCGCTGATGCCGCTCGCGTGATCCGGCGGTACGACTCGAATCACGCGTTCGTGACCGAGGTCATGCAACGGATCCGCATCCACCTGCTCGTCGGGGAGGCCGGCGAGCCGCCGCGGATCGCGCGCTTCGACGGGCGCGCCAGCTTGCGGGCGTGGGTCGGCACCTGCGCGGTTCGCATGGCGCTGTACGTGATGCGTGGCACGCGAAACGCAAACGAGATCGCGGTCGAATGGCCCGACGTGATCGCGGAGCTGCCTACCGGCCACGCGGAGCTCGATGCCGTCCGCGCACGCTATGCCGACGCATTTCGCACTGCATGGCGGGACGCGTGCAACCAGTTGACTCCGCGCCACCGCACGATCCTGCGGATGTGCTTCGTCGAGAATGCCTCGGTCGAGCAAATCGCGACGACGTACGCGGTGCACCGCGTGACCGTATGGCGCTGGCTCGAGGACGCCAAGACTCGCGTCCTCGCCCAGACACGAGCTCGTCTCGGCGAGCTCATCCCGACAACCGATCCGGGCACGGCGTCGTTGTTGTCGTTGATCGGCAGCCAGCTCGATCTCGGGCTCTCCGTCCTCACATAGCAGTCGTTTGCCACTCACTTGGCACGGCAGCTGGCACCACGATGCAACATGATCCGGATCGGCGCATATGGGTGGTGGAGGCGCTATGCGCAAACTCGAATCCCACGACGTGATCCCCCTGTTGATGCTAGGTGCTGTGTTGTCCGCGTGCAGCCTCGGCAGCACACTCGGCTTGTCCGGCACGAGCCCATCTGCTCCCTTATCGTCCCCGGCATCGTCGGCATCGCCGGCGGCGAACGGGTCCACAACCTCGGTCTCCGCCGGGACTGCGTCGACCGCAGACGACGCTGCGCAGCAGGATCATCAGGCCTCGGTGCCGGACGATGGCACCAAGGACGCCGCGCATGCTGCGAACATCGGCAAGGTGGTGTTCGCGCATGCCGTGATCCCACCTGAAAACGCCGCCGCCACCGCGTTCGTGAAGACGACGTCGCTGCGAGAGCCCTTACACATGCGGGTGTACATGGCGGGCTCCGCGTACAATCTCGTGGGCAAGGCCGGCAAGGCGTGCTCGTCGACGGCGAACACTTGGTGGACGACCACCGTGCGCATCAACGATGCTACCGACGAGGTCGAGGTCTCGAGCATCAAGGCCGACGAAGACCATTTCAAGCAATGGACCACGTTCCGGCTCAACGGCCCGCTCCTGGGCGCCAACATGGAGTACCCGCGCGACGATGACAATCTCAACAGCGAGGGCGTCGTGGGCTCGGTGATCGCGTACCGGTTCGCCGCCGGAGTGATCCCACGACTGCACGTCGGGAAAAATACGCTGCACTTCGCCGTCGAGGCGCGCTGTGGCGACACCACCGCCAAGGTGGCCGCGGCCGATCTCGACGTCACTCTCGCCAGCGGTGACGATGCACGGTTCTTTGCGGCTCACGGCCCGCATCTGAAGACCTATCCGATCAAAGAGTTTGCCAGCCTGGCCGCGTCGGCGCGGGCAGTCTATCGCGACCACTTCAGTGACGATCTGATCGCGATGAAGCCGCTGGCCGACTGGGACTACACGCAGAACGATCGAGGGGTCGTGATCATGCGCAAGCTCACTGTTGCGGTCATCGCGCGCAAGCACGGTGGTGACACCTGCACGATCACCCAGATCGGAATCGAACAGCAGGCCGCAGGGCCCGGGCAGTTCTCGCACAACCTCGACTTTGGCGGAGAGTCGTTGAACCAGCCGATCCCGTTTCCGTGCCTGCTCGCCAAACAGGCCAGCTGAGGCGTGGTTGGGAGAGCTCGTCTGGACCGACGCGCGACCAGCGCATCAGCGGCGGGACTCGATCCATCAACCAATGAATTCGCCTTCGCCTACGCCAGATCAACCCAACTGAGGGTGCGCTCAACGTCGATGCAACACCACGTCGCCAGCATACTGGTCGAAGAGCACGGGTGAGCAATGCAGAGCCGGAAGAGTGGGCTGTCGCGAGCTGAGCGTTCGGAGCTCTCGCGCTGCATCGCCGGCCGGCGAGTCTCGAGTGTCGGCTGTCGAGGTCATTGCGAAGTGACCTCGCGCTCGGCGCGCTCGAGCAAGCGCTGCACGGGCGACCACGCAACGACGAACTCGTCCATCACAGCGATCGCGGGACGCAAGGTGAATTCGATCGGTCGTTGCAACACCTCGACGAAGAGGAGCTGCAATGGTTGCTTCGAAACGAAGGCCGCGACGGCGTTGCACCACGAAACTGCGATTGCGCAGTCGACGCTGTCGCGATGGTTGCTGGGCGCGGCTAGCATCAGACTCGTGACCACGAAGCCAGACTCGTCGACGCCGGAGACCCCGCGCGACACCACGGAGAAGCGGCCGCAGGATTGGAGCCCGCGTCTTCGATCCGAATGGATGACCGATCGTATTTGTCCGTAGCCACGCCCCGCGGACATAGACTGCGCGCCATGAAGCTCCGCACGCTGCTCGGGTTGTTCCTGATGATCTCGGGGTGCGGAAGCTCGAACCACGATGCGCCGACCGCCGGCAGTGCGGACGGCAGTGCGGCCGGCAGCAGCTCGCGCCCCCCCGCCGTCACCGCCGAGATGGCCGAGACATACGAGCTCTACGTTGTAGCCTTCGAGAAGCTCACCGCTGATATCGAAAAGGCGGGCAGCGATTGCAAGGCCGCGCTCTCCGTCGTCCAGCGCGACAGCAAGGACGTGATCGCGCCACTCGCGCCACGGCTCGCCAAGCTGGCGACGCAAGACGTGAAGGGCGATCCAGCCGTTGTCGAAAGCTGGATCGCGAAGACGTACACGTCACGCATCGTCGCGAGCTCGACGAAGTTGAAGCCGCTCGAGACCGCCTGCGGCGGCGATGCCGACCTCCGAGCCGCGATCGCCGAGGCGATGTCGAAGTTTCCGTTCGTACACAAGAAGCAGTGACCGGGCGTAGCGCAAGCCCGAGCCCAGGGTTTGCCCGGGGCTCGGAACACGAATCTCCGTGATTCATGCCCGCGATCGTTGCGGGCACCGCGACCACAAACAGCTCTTGAATGTCGTCGGCGCGTATCCATCGCGGAGCGATCCGATCGGCGATACCGCCGCACCATGGCCCATCGTGACGAAGGCCATCGATCGCGCCGCGGCACGATCGAGCGGTCTGGATGTGCCGATACACGAGCTGAATAGATCGTTCTGGGTACTCACTGCTTTTGCCACGGTTTTGCCACGGGCACCGAGCCGTTATGGTCGCGAGCGACGAGTCCCTCACGGACCACAGACATCCGCTCGAGTGCATCGAGCAGGCTCGGGGTCATCTGCGGTCCGACGCGATCCGTCCCTTCGGAGTCGTGGTCACTTCGTTGCGGCGTTGGAAGTTGATCGAGCACGTGTGTGCGCACTGCCGTCTCGCCGGTGGTGATGCCGGCGTCGATCCGACGAGCTCGTCGATCGCGTCGTGAAAGCGAAGACCATGCCGCCAGCCGGCACCGAGATGAGCGACGCCGACCGGGCGCGCTCGCGGACTTTATCGGCGCGAAGTGATCGTGGTACGACGCCGATGTGGCCAAGCAGAAGCTAGCGAGCGACGCGATCGTGAAGGAGCTACGCGCGATCGGCCTCGCGTATCCGGGCGCGTCGATCAAGAGCTCGTGGCCCGGACACGAGGACCTCGCGGTCAACGACAAGACGTTCGCGTATCTCACGATCGAGGGTGAGCCGTTCCGAATCTCGTGCAAGCTGCCGTCGTCGTCGCACGTGGCGTTGATGCTGCCGTGCGTGAAACCTACGGAGTACGGGCTCGGCACGAGCGGCTGGGTCACCGCCGAGTTTTCCGACGAGCTGCCGCCCGTCGATCTGCTGACGCAGTGGATCGACGAGAGCTACCGCGCGCAGGCGCCGAAGAAGCTCGTGGCCCAGCTCGCGCCTGGACCGCGACCACTCTCTCGCTACATGCCCGACATCCGCACGCAGCTCGCGCTCGGGCTCGTGTTGGAGGAGCCGGCGAGAAAGGCTTCGGCGAAGAAACCAGCGCCGAAGAAACCAGCGCCGAAGAAACCAGCGCCGAAGAAACCAGCGCCGAAGCGCAAATGAGGTTGCTGTTAGTGGTCCTGTCGCGTGCGGCAACGGCGCATCACCTGCGACAGGGATCGTGAACACCCCCGCGCTCGACGACTTTCGCAGCGTCGAGAAAGTCACGTTGCAGACCTTCGACGCCGCGCTCGCGCAACAGCGCGCGAACGCGATCGACGAGCTCGTTCTGGCCGATGCGATCGATCGAACCGTGTTGCCACCGTGGCGCGACGTACGAACTCGCATCGCCGTAACGGTTGTTCTCACCGCCGACCGTGAACTTTTTACAACGCTCGATCGTTACCTGGCGGAAGACTTCGTGGGAGGCGTACTCCGCCGCATTACGAACTCATGACGACGACGAGGCGACGCCGCATTACGTCAAGGATCACGAGCAAAACGACGCCGCGACGCCCGACGCGAAGCTGCCAGGCACGGCGTTCCGATCGTTGCCGCACTAGCGGCACGTCGCTTGCTGAGACATCTCCGCATGCGAGCTATTCATTTGGCGACCTTGTTCTTCTTTGTTCCCCTCGCAACCGCAGACCCGAGTTCGGCGCCGAAACAACCAGACATCCGCGGCAACGAGGTCATCGAGATCCACGACCACCTCGCGCCGGCCGTGAACGCGAAGCCCAAGGACTACTTTCACAATCACCTCCCCGCCTACAGCACCGACGCGATCCTCTCCGATACCTGGACGCGCGCGTGGATGCTGATCGAGATCGACAAGACCGGCACGGTGCAACGCTTCGAATTCTTGAATCGGCCGGGCCACGACCTCGAGGCGATCGCTGCGAGCGAAGTGTTCAAGCAGCGCTTCGACCCGGCGCTCGACCAGAACCACGCGCCGATGGCGAGCCGTGTGATCTGGGGAATCGAGTGGCCCTCGCATGGCTGGGTCGCCCACTTCACCGGCGGCCTGACGACGAGTCTTCCCCCGGAGCGCGGCATCCCGCCGCATCCCGCCTCCGTGACGGTACCGTGTCGCGGTAGCGGTCCGCTCGTGATGGATTCGCTGTACCCGGTCTACCGCGACTGCACGCTGCCGAATCTCAAAGCGATCGATCACACCGCGTGGATCAACCGGCCACCAGCCCCTTGAACTGCTGGAGATAGATCGCGAACGCTGGCGACACCGCGAGCTCGGCGTAGTGCGCGACGGTGAGTGGCCGGCGCGGCTCGTAGCCCGGCGCATGGCGCGCCGATCAGCTTGCCGTCGCTGGTGAGGATCACGAGCGAGTAGGCAGCTTCCCGTCGCGAAACACGCCGAGCACGGAGACCGTCAGATCGCGCGTCAAGCGTGGCGTCGAAGTCACGTTGCACATCGATCCTCGCCCAACGCCGACTCGCACACTGTTCGGATCGCTTTTATCAAAAAGAACGGCTTCACCCCGACGACATGCCGTCGAAGCTCACGCCGACTCCGGTCGCATCCACACATCGTCGAGGTCTCGGGTTCCCACCCTCGGCATCGGGATGAGGTTTCCCGCGATTGGCCGGCCGGCCGGGCCGCCGCTTGTCGAAGCTTTGTCTCTTGGACGGGTGCCACGAGGCGCAGCATGGCTAGCGAGTCACTTGTCGTGTCCTTGGTGAGGATCAGGGTGGTCGTAGTATTCGACGTCGCCACGAATGTCCTCGGGTGCGACCGGGCGGAACGCGAACGGATAGCGCACCTTCACGACGCCGCCGTTCGGTGGTGGATCGATTTGCAGCGCGTACATCGTCTCCTGAATGCACTCGCGCACCGTGGGATCCACGATCGTGCTCGCGCTCGCATCGATCGTGCTCGAGCCGACGGCACCACCGACACCGCCTTCACCCTCGATCGTGAAGTCGACGACGACGACGCCTGCGAGCTTCGGTTCGCGCTGCATACCCTCCTCGTAACATGCGCCGAGCAACGGGATGATCTCGCGCACCGCACCGCGGATGTACTCCCGGTCCATGTCGGGAGCCTCGGGCAGCGCGGGCGCGGGCGTGCCGGAGGACGGCACGCTCGGCGTCGTCGCACGCAGCGTGTGTGCGTCGCGGATCGCGGCGAGCATACGCTCGCGCGCGGCCTTGTCGGCGAACCGCTCGACGTGCGGCTTCACGCCGTGCCTGTTCGTCGTCGGTGGCGTCGCGCTGGAGCCTGCCGCGGCAACGGTGGTGATCGCGTGCGCGGTGCCGCCTCGCTTGGTAACGTACAGGGCACCACCGGCGAGCACGACCATAGCCACGAGCACGAGCACGAGCTTCTTGGCAGTCATCAGCATCATCACTTTCCCGGCGGTGGCCCGCTTGGCACCCACCGTGGATAGAGTCAGCGCGGCCACCACGCCAACCCCGAACCCCGGGCGCAGCCGCGTCCTCGCGAGGACCGTCTCGACGCGTGCCACCACACCCTCGCGCAGCGCCTGCCGCCCGCGCGACAGCCGCTGCTTCACGGCGTCGTCGCTGTGCCCGAGCGCGGATGCGATCTGGGCGATCGAGTGACCCTCGAGGTAGTAGAGGACGAGCGTCTCGCGGTGGGTCTCGGAGAGGTCACCGAGCGCGCGCTGGAGGAGCTCGCGATCTTCGCGTTCGAGCGCCTCCGCTTCCGGGCTCGGCGAATCACCCACCGGCTCGACCGGCATGCGCTCGCGACGAGCGCGTGTCCGCACGGCATTGGCCGCGAGGTTCCGCGCGATACCCGCGACCCACGAACCGACGCGCTCGCCGTCGCGCAGGCGATCGAGATCGCGCCAGGCAGCGACGAACGCCTCTTGCGCCACATCCTCGGCAAGCGCCGGGTCGTGGCACCGCGCGAGCGCGACGCCGAACACCAGCTGCTGGTGCCGTGTCACCAGCGCGCCGAACGCATCGGCGTCGCGCTGGCGACTGCGTTCCACGAGCTCGATGTCGGTGATCATTGCCGGGGTAGTGGTCACGACACGGCGAAAGGTGACGGGGTTTCGACCCTGACATTTCACCACGTTCCCAACCCGTGCGATTCGCCTGGGCGCGATCCGCCATCTCGTCAAGTGATCGGAATTCGGAACGCGACCAGAACGAGCTCGTACCGACGTTCGCGAGAGATCTTGCGAGCTTGTCACCGAGCCGGTGAGATCGGCGGTAAGGAACGCGGCCAGCGCGATCTCACCCCGAACATGCTGGACGACAGCCACGACCGCACCGTCAAGCAGGCCGACGACTGGCTCGCGAAAGAGGTTCCCAGGATCCCGAAGCGCGTTGCACCGCCGGGTAGCGCTACGTCGCCGACGAGCGCCAACAGGCTGCCTGACGGCGCGGCGCCAGCGCTGTTGCAGCCAGCACGAGTCCACACACGACAAGAAGCGCGCGCATCGCGATCACTTGCTGGCCGGAAACGGGTCGGTGACGACGAGCAGCGCACCGCTTTTCGGGTCGCAGACGTAGGCATGCCCGGCGTCGTCGGTCGCGACGCAGTGCGAGTCCGCAGCGACCGCGACGGTGCCTAGGACCGCAAGCGAGCCCATCGCCGCGACTCCGAGGATCGTCAGTGTCGCGGCGTCGCCGCCGGGGACGTACAGGTGCGACAGCGCCGGGTTGTACGCGATGATGTCGACGCCCTTGCCGGTGGTCGCGGTGCCGAGTTGCTTGCCGCCGTTCACCACGTCGAGCGCTGTGGCCTTGCCTTCTTCGCAGCCGACGAACAACTGGCCGCGCTTTTCGTCGAGCGCGATGCCGCGAGAGCCCTTGCAGCCGTTCTTCCAACGCGCGAGCTCCTCGTGCTTCGCGATGTCGATCGACACGGTCGCATCCTCCCAGGTGTGCGTGTAGGCCTTGCCTCGCGTCGCATCGATCACCAGGGATTCCGGGCCGCCGGCGATGTCGATCGCACCCTTGTGAACGAGCTTGCCGTGATCGAGCGAGAAGTACTCGATCTGCTTCTTGCCCGGCTCGGTCACCCAGACCTCGTTCGTTGCTTCGACCCAGCGCACGTAGTCGGGGCCGCCGGCGAGCTTCGCCTTGCCCGTGATCGCGAGCTTCTTCGCATCGATGATTTCGACCTCGGTGCGGCTGCGATCGGATGCAAAGATGAGACCTGCCCCGGTATCGGCCGAGGTCGTGCCTTCACCGTGGCCGCCCGAGAACTTGTCGGCATCGGTGGAGAACCCGCTCACCGTCTCGATCGTCTGCGTCTTGGGATCGATCAGCGCGAGCTTGCCGGTTCGTCCCGCGGGCGCGAGGACTCGATGCAGCACCGGCGAATAGCCCATATCGTCGAAGCCGATGCCACCGTTGCCATCGGGCAGCACGAGCTTCGTGGGCGCTGCGATCTTGGGTGCGGCGAGCACCGCGGTGCCGATGACAAGGATCGAGACGATAGGGAGGGTGCGCATGGTGGTCCTTACTCGGTGATCCGATCGAAGGTGTCGTCGATCACGAGGAGCTGTCCAGACCCGACCGTCAGCTCGAGACGCGATGTCATGCCGCGCTGGATCGCAAGCGTGAGCCCTGCGGCGGACACGACCGTGATCCCGAGAACGTGTGCGACGTCGTAACCCGCACCGATCGAGATCGCGATCATCCCGGCCGGCAAGGTCGGCGGCCGCGCGACGAGCTCGGGCGGTAAATCGTCAGCCCGTGCGGTGCTGCTCGTGATGCAAAGCGCGAGCAGCGCGCAGGCGCGCCTCGCACGTTTCATCGCGCGAATGGCAGTTGCTATGGCCACCAGTAACTCGCTTTGATCAAGAACACCTGCGTGCTCGCCGTGCCCAGCCCGCTGGTCCACGAGATGGGAGCATCTTCCATCGCGGCGAACGTCCGGTCAGCTGACTGCGCGCGTGAATACACGACGTAGAGCGTGGAGCCGAGCCGCCACTCCCAGCGAAACACGACGCTCGCGTTCAGGAGCGCGCGACTCGTTCCAGTCGCGACGCTGGGCGCGCTAATGGGCGCGAGCTCGGAGACCAGGACCTCGCGCTCGCCCGCGGGGGCCGTCGCGAAGTCGCGATACGCGACGCTCTCGCCGAACAACTGGCCATAGAGCTGGAGCGTCGCGCGCGGCGTGAACGTGTAGGTCGTCCGCAACGTCAGGCCGGCGGCGAACGCGTATTGCCGACCGAACACGTGGTTGTCGTCGAGGTCGGTCACGTAGCGGTCCTCACCCCGTGCGACGAGCACGCTCGGCAGCACCTCGATGTCGAGCTGCGGCAACGCGTGGATCGTGACGTCGCCGTCGCCGGTGTAGGTCGGCCCGTGCGTCAGGAAGTAGAGCGATTGCGACCACGAGACCGTGACGTCGCGCCGCGGATCGGTCGCGAGCGAGAGTTCCCAGCCGAGCTGTCCCGAATGCTGTAACACGGTGCCATCGCCGACCTCGCGATCGTCGAAGTGCGACGGCCGCCAGTGCAGCTCCGTGAACATCGTCCAGTAGTTCAGGAACGTGACGTGGGTGTTGACCTGATAGCCGCCGCTGATCCGCTCGCCTCGCCAGTTGCGCCAATAGAAGTATTCGAGCTGCGTCGTGCTGTCGCGCGCGAACGTTCCAGGCGTCGAGTCTTTCCAGCCGACGTTCCAATCGGTGTGGATGAAGTTCGCGCGCTCGAGATACCCGGCATCGTTGATGTCGAAACGGCGGCCATCCGCTTCTGTGGTGATGTCGAACACCAGTCCGTTGTCTTCCTTCGCGACGTGGACGCGCGCTTGTGGCGAGCTATCGCCGCTCGCGATCACGATCCCGTCGCGCTCGACCCGCGGAGGACCGCCGTGGATCGTGGACGCAGCCACGTCGGCCTCCGCGAGGTACGCCCCCGACGCGGAGCGCCACCGGCCATCGATGCCACCGACGAGGGCGTCGTGCGTGCACCTGGTTCCGGGCGCGACGTTACTGCCGTCGGGGCACAAGAGCCTCGAACCGACGACCGGAACATCGTTGCTCTCGAACCTACCGACCGCGGTCGAGAACATGCCGACGTAGCCGCGCTCGCCGAGTCCTTCGCGAACGCGCAGCGCCGCGTAGCCGGTCCATGGCGCGGCGCTACGATCATGCGCGCCGGTGAGATCGTCGGTCGTGATGCGGTCGGCGCCGGTGACCGCGGCGAGGGCGCCGATCTGCGTGTCGTCGCCAGCGGTGCCGACCAGCTTGCCAGCGCCCCACAACCGCGCAGGGTCAGGCGCGGCGCGGGCGATTTCGCCGTCGGGGAGCGCAGGAGCGTCGGGCACAGCACCGATCCGCCGCGTGTAGAGCGCTTGGATCGGCGCCGCGAATAGCTCTGCTCCCTCGAGAAAGAACGGACGTTTCTCGGGAAAGTACGTCTCGTACGTCGTGAGGTTCAGGACCTGTTGATCGGCTTCGACTTGGGCGAAGTCTGGATCGATCGAAAGATCTGCGGTCAGCGTCGGCGTCGCGTGCCATTTGAGGTCGCCGCCGAGGCTCGCGCGTGGCGTGTACGTGCGGTCAGGTGTGCGTGCGATCGAACCGAGTGCGAACGGGCGAAGCTCGACGCCGCCGGTATCCGGAAGCACTTCGAACGGCCCTAGCTTGCCGTAACGCGACGTCTCGCCCGCCTCACCACGCGGGATGGGCGCTAGCTCGTCGAGCTCTTGCTGCGCGGCGACGAACCGCCGGACCTGGATCCCCCACGGTCGCGAAGCGTCGCCGTAGCGCAACACGCGGAACGGGATCCGGATCTCGGCACTCCATCCCGAGGCGGTCGTGGCGACTCGCGCGTCCCAGTTCTCGTCCCAGGCCGCGTTTAGGTCCGTATCGTTGAACCGCAAGGCATCGACGAGCACGCCCGCCGCACTGACCTCGAAGTGAAACGCGTCGCGCCCGGTCGCGCGACTGTCGAGATCGACTTCGACGCGGTCAGAGTCGACCTCGCGGTCCCGGCGCGTCAACCGGCGCACGATCTTGGACCGGAGCTGCGTGCATTCGATCCCGATCCACAGCGAGGCGTCGTCGTAGACGACTCGCACGGAGGTCGGCTCGGATGCCGGCTGACCCGCGTCGGGGTTCTTTTGGACGAACGCGGTGAACGGCGCCGCTCGGGTCCACGCGGCTTCGTCGAGGACGCCGTCGAGATGCGGGGACGCCGTCACGCGCATCGGCGTGACCGCTGCGATCGCAGCGACGAGCGCGTTCATCCCGCTCCCATGGTCACCCGAGTGCGGCCAGCGCCTTCATCGCGTGGTCCGCATCCGAGATGCCACCGGCGACGAGGAGTGCAGCACCGGTCGCGGCGCTGCGGACGAGGAGCTCGCGTCGTTGCAAGGTCATGGTCGGGTGATACCGCGAAGGTTACGATCATAACAACGTGTTACGGTTGTTTCTCTTTGCTGCTAGGCCTCATGAGACTCACGTCCGCAATCTTTCTCGTCGCCGCGATGCGAGCTCGGCGCGCCGATCATTCCATCGCCGGGATGGGCCGTTGATCCATGGCGAAGAAGTCTCGCGCGCCATCGCCGCCGCTCACATCCGCCGCGCGGTGGATCATGTTCATGCCGACCATCCCAGCGAAGCCCGCATCGATCCGGGTCCGGATCTGGCGGCGGCTTCAAGCCATCGGAGCGGTGAACATCCGCGGTGCAGTCTACGTCCTGCCAAACCGCGACGAATGTGTCGAGCTGTTCGAGTGGCTCAAGCGTGACCTCGTCGGGCTCGGAGGACAGGCATCCCTGTGCGAGGGTCGGTTCATCGACACCACGACCGACGACGATATCGAGCGCAGGTTCGTCGAAGCGAGGAACACTGACTACGAGGAGGTTGCGATGGCCGCCAAGGCGATCGCCACGAAGCTCGGAGCAAAGCGCCTCGCCCCAGAACGGCTCGCAGCGTTCACCGAGCAACACAAGAAGCTCGTGCGCCGGTTTGCGGAGATCGTCGCGATCGATTTCGTCGACGCATCGGGACGCGCACAGGCGGAGAGCCAGCTCGCCGCGGTGGTGCGAGCGTTACCGAGCCTCGAACCGAGGGCCGCGCCGAAGCTCGACAGGATCGCGCGACCGAGTGGTGCCACGTGGGTAACCCGCACCGGCGTGCATGTCGACCGGATCGCGAGCGCGTGGCTGATCCACCGCTTCATCGATCCGACGGGGCGCTTCAAGTTCGTCCCGGCAAAAGGTTACGTCCCCGAGCCGGGTGAGCTGCGGTTCGACATGTTCGATGCCGAGTTCACCCACGTCGGCGACCGTTGCTCGTTCGAAGTTCTCGTCGAACGCATGGGGTTCGATGATCCCGCACTCGTCGCGATCGGCGAGATCATCCATGACCTCGATCTTCGCGACGGCAAGTTCGACCGCGACGAAGCCGCGGGCGTGCGCAGTGCGATCGATGGAATTTGTACGGTCGCACGCGACGACAACGCTCGCATCGCCGCTGCAACGCCGATGCTCGACGGCTTGCATTCGCACTTCTCGCTGCGGGCGCGCCGCGGGGATCGGGCCTCGCGGAATTGCCGGCGCCGCTAAGTGAAGACTTTGTCATCGTCGTTCTCCTTGCGGCCTGGTTCGGCGCGCAACCCGACGACGCATTCGCATCGGTCATTACACTCGACGAAACAGCAGTAACCGGAGCCCACTCAGCGTGACGAGCAACGTGCTGCCTTCGTGGCCGATGACCCCGACCGGCAACGAGATCCGTCCCAGTACATCCGCCGCAACCAGTACGACGATCACGGAGAGCGCGACGATGATGTTCTGTTTTACGACACGCAGCGCGCGCCGGCCGAGGCCGATCGCGTAAGGAATGCGAGCAACGTCGTCGGCCATCAGCACGACGTCGGCCGTTTCCAGCGCGACATCCGTACCCGTCGAGCCCATCGCGATCCCGACCGTTGCCGTCGCCAAAGCCGGTGCATCGTTCACGCCATCACCGACGACCGCGACGGATCCGTACGTCGCGAGCATCGCTTCGACGATGCGCACCTTATCCGCGGGCATGAGACCTGCGTGGACCTCGTCGGCGCCGACCGCCGACGACACCGCCCGCGCGCTGGCAACGCTGTCGCCCGTGATGATCGCGATATGCGCGATGCCCAAACGTCGGAGCGCGCGAACAGCCTCGGCGGCGTTGGGCCGGAGGGTGTCGCGGACCGCGATCAGTCCCTTCGCCACGGAATCACCTGCGAGCACCACCGTGCAGCCGTCGGCCTCGAGTCGGCGCTGTTCGACTTTCAAGATCGCGGACACCTCCGCGAACAACTCGGCCTTTCCGACGCGCCAGCTTTCGCCACCGACATCCCCGCGAGCACCGACGCCGAGGACCGCCTGGAAGTTCGTCACTGCAGGAGCCGCGAGGCCGCGACGCAGTGCCTCGGCGACGATGGCCGCACCGATTGGATGCTCGGACATCTTTTCGACCGCAGCGCTCATCAACAGTAACTCCTCGGGACTGCCAACGTGGGTCAGGACGTCTGTGACAGTTGGACTGCCGGTCGTAAGGGTCCCAGTCTTGTCGAACGCGACCGCACGAATCCTGCCGAGCGTTTCGACGAACGTACTCCCTTTGAACAGGACACCGTTGCGCGCTCCGTTCGACAAAGCAGAAAGTAGCGCCGGCATCATGCTCGCCGCGAGCGCGCACGGCGAAGCCACGACGAGGAACACCATCGACCGATACAGAGCGTCGGCAAAGCTCCAACCGAGGGCGAGCGTCGGAATCGCCATGAATAGAACCGCACCGATCACCACGACATTGGCGTAGCCGCGTTCGAAGCGCTCGATAAACAACTGCGCTGGCGGACGCCGCTCTTGCGCCTCTCGAACG
Source organism: Deltaproteobacteria bacterium (assembly GCA_040004535.1). Lineage (GTDB taxonomy): Bacteria > Myxococcota_A > Polyangia > Haliangiales > Haliangiaceae > JABFXX01. The sequence continues at coordinate 28,791 of JBDUAS010000027.1, read as the reverse complement.
AGCTCGATGATCCGAGCGATCACCGTTGCACCCGCGGGTTTCGAAACGGTGATGCGAAGGCCACCTAGACCGTTGATCGTGCCCGCGAACACGTCGGCCCCCGCCCGCTTCAGGACCGGCGTCGCTTCTCCCGTGATCGATGCTTGATTCACGAGCGACGTACCCTCGACGACGTGGCCGTCGGCCGGAATCCGCTCGCCAGGCTTGACCACCACGACATCGCCGACGAGCAACGCGTCTACCGGCAGCACGACCTCTTGACCATCGCGGATCGCAGTCGCCTCCTCGGGATTGAGTGCCATCAGCGATTCGATGTCGCGTTGCGTCCGTGCGCTCGCGTAGCCTTCGAGCGTCCCGCTGAGCGCGAAGATAAAGATCAACAGCGCGCCGTCGAACCAGTACCCGATCGTCGCCGCACCGATCGCAGCCACGACCATCAACAGATCGACATCGAGCTCGCGCTCTCGTACGAGCTTTGTCGTGCCTTCGATGGCCTGCCGGTATCCGCCGGCAACGTAACCGACGAGGAACAGGATCGACGACGAGACGGTCGATGCACCGCTGCGAGCGGCGAGCATGCCCGCGACGACAAAGATGCCGCAGATCGCCGTCGTGATCGCTTCTCCATGCTTGGTCCAGATCTTGTGCATGGACTTCTACTTGATGAACGAGCGCAGGACTTCGATCAGCTGCTCGGACGCGCGCCGCTGGGCAGCCGTCGGCTCTTGCGCAGGATCGAGGATGTGATCGCGAACGTGGCCTTCGATGATCTCGGTCATGAGGCTCGCCAAGGCGCCGCGACAGGCCGCCACCGTCTGAAGAACGATGAAACAGTCGGCGCCGTCTTCGAGCGTCCGCTGGATGCCATCCACCTGGCCGCGTAGACGCTTGATGCGAAGCAGCAACTTCTCTCGATCGCGATCCGTATGACCCACGTGGCCAACATACCCCCCGGGGGTATCTGTGTATAGAAGGCGGTGATGGATGCGTTGCCGGATGGCGAATGGTCGTCGTCGTTAGAGAGTAACCGGCAGCGTTACAGCCGACGTGCGACATACGAATTCGCGTAATGCACCGCGGTCACGTGCGTCGACATGGGCACGACGATGTTCTCCGCCACGTGGGCGTAGAATCATCGTGATCGCGCACCACGGCGAGCGCGATGGCGTGGTCGGCGCGCTTCATCAGGTCGCTCGGGCAGCGCTCACTTGACCGCCCGGGCGCGCGGTCCGCATTCAGTCGTCGGTGAGCTTGAAGTACTTCTTGCCGAATTCGACGATCTGTTTGTCGGTCGGGTGATCGACGGTCTCGATGCCGTCGATCCGCTCTTCGAGCGCGTGGTTGCGTTCGTGGGCGTACTTGGCGAACTCGAGCTTCGCAGTCGAGGGCCCGATCACGAGGATGTGGGCGTAGCCGGAGAGCGCGGCTGAAACGTCGGCAAAGAACCGCCGCTCGTCGTCGGGATGGTCGGTGGTGGCCGATTCGCCTCGGGGATGCCGGCGCTCGGGGTGGAGCATCGGTCGTAGTGTCGACTTGTCGACACCCCGTGACGATAGCCGGAAGATTCGCGCTTCGCGATGGTCTAGCCAGACGGTGGCATGAGGCATGTCACGCCGAGGTGCATCGTCCGTTCCACGCGGGTGTCACGCAGAGACAGAGCGCCGCAGCGCGGCGGTGAACACCGCGTGGCTCACGTCAGCGAGTCTCGATCCCGGGGCGGTTCACACATCACGCGCGCCTGGCAATGAAGCTGCGATGGAGATAACCGGGCTCGCGATCTGCGTGCGCGGCGTCGACGCGATCGGTGGTGCGCTTCGCGTCACCGATCTGCCGGGCAACGGGGGCGTGTTCACCGTCGAGATTCCGCGCCCGGGTGCGACTACGTAGTTTCCCGCCGTGGACTCGATCTTGCTGCGCTTGCTGGCGAGGAGAGCGTATGAGATCGAACCTATGTTTCTTGGCGCTGTGTGGCGCGAGCTTGATTGGAGCACGCAGCGCCGCCGCTTCGCCGGACGACGCGCTACCGACCGTGCCGCGCGCACCTCCGGCCGATCCGGTGCCACAGAGTCCCGAGCGCGTGTCGATCGATGAAGCCACGCCGTACGCGCCGGGCGAGGCGCCGCCGCCTCTGCGTACTCGTACGTATGGCGAGTGGGCCGCACCGACCGCGCGCGCCGAGCGCCCCGGTCGCTATAGCTACGCATGGAATGACCCGACTTTGCAGAGCGGCATCGGCCTCGGAGTCGCGGCGGGCGGAGGTGTCCTCGGCTTCACGGACCGTACGATGCGCGACACGATGACGAACAACGTCACCGGCATCTGGGGCGTCCGCGCGACGATCGGCAGCCAGGTTCCGCTCGGGCTCGACATCGACTATCTCGGCTCGGCGGGTCACATCAACACGATCACGGGCGCGCCGAACGGCACGCTGGTCGGCACGACGGTCGAGGTCGCGTTGCGCTACAACATCCTGCCGCACAACCTCTTCACGCCCTACGTGTTCGCCGGCATGGGCTGGCAACGCTATAGCGTGTGGAACGTGCAGTTCGCCCAGTCCGATACAGGGCTGCGGTCCCACGATGACGTCGCCGAGTTTCCCACAGGCGTCGGCATCACCATGCACGACCCCAGCGGCGCCATGGCCGACATCCGGGGCACGTTTCGGACGACCACCGGCTCGGACCTCTTGGCCGATCCGGCGACGGGGACGTTCGCGAGCCTGTACTCGTGGGAGGCCACGGGTTCTCTCGGGTACGAGTTCTGATGTCCTCGCTAACGCGCATGCGATCGTGCCAGCAGGACCTCCATCTTCGACGTGGTAGGTTGGATCATGGCGAGGGCTCGACGCGGTGATTCGAGAGCCCAGCGCGTCGTCGGTATCGGCGCGTCGGCAGGTGGTCTCGAGCCGCTGCGCCAGGTGCTCGCCGCGCTGCCCACCGACACGGGGCTCGCGATCGTCGTGCTCCAGCACCTGCCGCCGTCGCAGACGGGCAAGCTCGCCGCCGTGCTCGCATCGGCGACCAAGCTGCCGGTGATCGATGCGATCGACGGGCACCGCGTCGCGCCGAACACGGTCGTGGTCGTGCCTCCGCGCACGTCCGCGGCGCTCGTCCGTGGCGCGCTCGTGCTGCGCGTCGCGACCGGTGGTGGGCGCCCGCGCCAGCCGATCGACGGGCTATTCACGTCGCTCGCCTCGGCGCTCGGCGCCCGCGCTGTCGGCGTCGTGCTGTCCGGTAGCGCGAACGACGGCACTGCCGGGCTGCACGCGATCCGCAAAGCCGGTGGTATGACGATCGTCCAGGATCCCGCGACGGCGCAGTTCGACGAGATGCCGCGCAGCGCGCTCGCCGATAACGTCGCGGCGCTCGTGCTCGCGCCCGCCGAGATCGGCGCGCGGCTCGCGGCGACGACCACCGATGCGCCGCGTGCCGAAGTCGCGGTCGATCCGGCGCAGGACACCGCTCGGATGCTCGATCTGCTGCGCGAAGCGAGCGGCATCGACTTCACGAGCTACAAGCGCTCGACGATCGATCGCCGACTGGCGCGGCTGTTGGCGCGCAAGAAGTTCGGTTCGCTCGACGAATACGTGACGTTTCTGGGTGCACACCCCGACGAGGTCCGGGCGCTCTACGAGGATCTCTTGATCCACGTCACAGAGTTCTTCCGGGACGGTACGGTGCTCGATGTCGCCGCCGCGCGGGTCGCGGAGCTCGTAGCGAGCCGCTCGCGCGACGTGCCGGTGCGCGTATGGGTACCCGGGTGCTCGACGGGCGAAGAGGTCTACTCGCTCGCGATGCTGCTGATCGAGCGGCTCGGCGAGCGACGGCCGATCCAGTTGTTCGGCACCGATCTCAGTGAGAACGCGATCGAGACCGCCAGGAGAGGCCGCTATCCCGCGACCATCGCGGCACGCGTCGGCGCCAAGCGGATCGCGCGGTTCTTCCACCGCGACGAGTACGGCTATCGGATCCGGCGCGACCTGCGCGAGCGCTGCGTGTTCGTCCGCCACGACCTCGTGACCGATCCGCCGTTCTCCAAGCTCGATCTGGTCAGCTGCCGCAACCTACTCATCTACCTCGGACCACCACTCCAGCATCGCGTCGTTCCGATCCTGCACTACGCGCTCAACCAGCCCGGCCTGTTGGTGCTCGGCAGGGCCGAGAGCATCTCCGGGTTCGAGACCCTGTTCTCCGCGTTCGATGCGGACGCGCGGATCTTCGCGCGCAACCCCGCGGTGCGTGCGTCGATCACGTTCCCGGGCACCCTCCAGCTCGGCCGCTTGCCCGCGCGACGCGCCGACGATCCGGCGCGGGCACGGTTGATCGTGCAGCGCGACGTCGATCACTTGCTGCTGTCGCGCTACGCGCCCGCGTGCATCGTCATCGACGATCAGCTCGACGTCGTGCAGTTCCGCGGCAGCACCGGCCCGTACATCGAGCAACCGCCCGGGCAGCCCCAGGTCAACCTCCTTCGGATGGCGCGCGAGGAGCTCGCGCCGCACCTCCGGCTCGCGTTGCAACGCGCCCAGCGCACCGGTGAGCCCGTACGCAAGGCTGGGATCCGGCTGCGTGACCGTGGCCGCACGCGCCAGATCGACATCGAGGTCGTGCCCGTGCGTGCGCAGCCGGATCTGGAGCGCCACTACGCGGTCGTGTTCGAGGAGAGCACGCCGAGCGCGGCTGCACCGGCGCCACTGGCTCGGGGCACGTCGAAGCGCGATGGCGGCGAGACGACGCGGTTGCGCCAGGAGCTCGAAGCGACGAAGGAGTACGTCACCTCGATCAGCGCGCAGCACGTCGCAGCGAGCGAGGAGCTGGGCATCGTCAACGAGGAGCTGCAATCGACGAACGAGGAGCTGCAATCGACGAACGAGGAGCTCCAGACCGCGAAAGAAGAGCTCCAATCCGCGAACGAGGAGCTCGAGACGGTCAACGACGAGCTCCAGCGCGGCAACGCTCTGCTGCGCGAGACCAACGACGACCTGGTCAACGTGCTCGATAGCGTCGACATCGCGATCATCATCGTCGACACCGAGCGCCGCGTGCGCCGGTTCACGCCGAGCGCGCGAGCCGTGCTGAAGTTGTTGCCGAGCGATATCGGGCGGCCGATCGCGGATCTCCAGCCGGCGCTACCCATGCCGGAGCTCGAGGGTGCGATCGAGGCTGCGATCGAGTCACTCGCGATCCACGACAGCGAGGTCCGCGCCGGTACCGGTGCATGCTACCGGATGCAGATCCGGCCGTATCGCACCGCCGACCGTCGGATCGACGGGGCCGTGATCACGTTCGTCGATATCACCGAGCTCCGGCGCAGCGCCGACATGGCCCGCGCGGCACGTGACTTCGCCGGTTCGGTCGTCCAGACCGTGCCGAGCCCGCTCGTCGTCGTCAACGACGCGATGCAGATCCAGCTCGCGAATCCGGCGTTTGTCGCCGCGTTCGACGGTGCCGGCGATCTGCACGCACGCAAGCTGTTCGACCTCGGCCATTGGCGCAGCGACGGGCTCGCCGATCGGCTGCGCAGCGTGTTCACGACCGAAGTCGCGATCGTCGATCTCGAGATCGAGCATCGCGGCGCCGCCCTCGGCTACCGATCGTACCTGCTCGATGCGAGTCCGCTCACCCTGCACGACGGCCGCCAGCTGCTCCTGCTCGGGCTCGCCGACATCACCGCGCGCAACGAGCTCGAGCAAACCCGCCGCGCCGCCGAGGAGGAGCGCGACACGTTCTTCGCGGCTCTGTCGGACGAGCTCCGGATGCCACTCAGCGCGATCCTGTTGTGGGTCGAGGTCCTCCGCGGACTCCCGGTCGACGATCCGCGCCGCGCCTCGGCGCTCGAGACGATCGCGGAAGCCGCGCGGTTCGAGGCTCGTATGGTCGACGACCTACTCGATCTCGCGCTGTCGCACGGGGGCCAGCTCGAGGTGGAGCTGGCGCCGATCGCCCCGGCCACGCCGGTGCGGGGCGCGATCACGATGCTGCGAGGCGAAGCCGACTCGCGCGGCGTGGAGCTCGTCGCGACGCTCGACGAGCATTGCCGGATCGCGGGCGACGCGCGCCGCATGCAGCAGATCACCGCCCAGCTGATCTCGAACGCGCTCGCGTTCACGGCCGAGGGCGGCACGATCGAGGTCTCGCTCGCCGCGGCGAACCGGACCGTCGAGCTCGCGGTCAGCGATAACGGCAGCGGCATCGCACCCGAGTTCTTACCGAACGTATTCGAGCCGTTCTCGCAGCAGGACCGCTCGGCCACCCGGACTCATCGCGGGCTCGGCATCGGCCTCGCACTGGTCCGCCAGCTGGTCGCGCGCCAGCACGGAACCATCACCGTGGCGAGCGCGCTCGGTCGCGGCACCACGTTCAAGATGCAATTCGTGGCGCTGTCCGCATGAAAATACAGCCTACATGGACAACCCGCCCTCCTACGAACTTCCCTCCTATCGCGATCATCCTCGGCGTGGTATCGCGGAGATGGTGACGGATGGTGTGTGGAGAGTTCGCGTCGCTGTCGTCGACGATCACCCGCTGTTTCGCACCGGGCTTGCAGCGGTCCTGCGCGCGCACGACTTCGACGTCGTCGGCGAAGCCGGGAGTGCCGCGGAGGCGCGCGCGATCATCGTCGCGGGCGCGGTCGATGTCGCGATCGTGGACGTGTTGATGCCCGCGATCTCCGGTCTCACCATCGCGCTCGAGATCCACGAGGCGGCGCCGGAGTGTCGGATCCTCGGGCTGTCCGCGATCGATGAACCGGGGCTGATCGCCGACATGCTGCGCGCCGGTGCGAGTGGCTTCGTGCTGAAGACCCAGGCGAGCGAAGAGATCGCCGAGGCGATCCGCCAGGTCACGGCCGGGCTACGCTACTTGCCGCCGACGGTGTCGCGCGACAAGATCGATCGCGAGCTCGCAACGTCGGCGTCTCCGCCGCTCGCCGTGCTCACCAGGCGCGAACGCGAGATCTTCGAGCTGGTGATCCGCGGCCACAGCAACGCGGACATCGCGGCGAGGCTGTTCATCTCGCTACGCACGGTCGAGACTCATCGCCAGCGCGTGACGAAGAAACTGTCTGCTCGATCCGTGATCGAGCTGCAGCGGATCTCCGCCCGACATGGAGGGCTATGAGCACGCACGACGCGGCCGCGATCGCCCGTCGCCTCGAGCGCTCCGCAGCGCTGGTCCAGGCGTTACTCGACGAGACCAACGCCGGGACCGAACCGCTCGCCGAGGCGGAGCGCGAGCGTCGCCGTCTCGTCGCCAACGAGTTGCTCGAGGAAGCGGATGTCGCGTCGGCGACGTTCTCGGTCTCGACCTACACGCCGAGGCTGGTCAACGCCGTGTGGCGCGAGCTGTTCGGTGCCGAAGCCCGGAACCGGCCGACGGCGGGGTTGCCCGACGAGGCAACCCGTCACTTCGCCGAGGTCATGCAACAGGGCCGGATGCGCCACCTGCCGGCGCTCGAGCTGTCCGAGCCGGGTCGGCTGCGCTACTGCGCGGCGACGATCGCACCGCTGCGTGGCGCCTCGGGCGCGGCCATCGGCGTGATCGTGTCGTGCCTCGATGTCACCGACGTGGTCATCGCGCGCGCGCTCGAGGTCCCGGTCGGATCGTTGATCTGGGCCGGCGATAGCTCCGGCGCGACGGCGCACACGAGTCTCGATTGGTATAACTACACCGGGCTGCCGTGGGGCAGCTCGTGGGTCACCCCGATCCATGCGGACGATCGCGAGCGCTGCGCGGTCGCCTGCGGTGAAGCGCAGCGGCTGCAGACGCCGATGCATGTCGAGGTCCGCATCTACCGAGGGGACGGCAGTTTTCGCTGGCACACGGTGCGGTTCGCGAGCGCGCGCGCGGATCGTTGTCAGCTCGCCGCGGCGATCGAGATCTACGACGACGCACGCACCGAGCGCAGCGAGCTCGCGAATCGCGAGCGCGCGGCCCGTGACGAGGCCGAGCTCGCGAATCGTCTGAAAGATCAATTTTTCGCGACGGTGTCGCACGAGCTGCGCGCGCCGCTGACCACGATGTTGTTGTGGGAGCGGATCCTGCGCGATGCAGGCGCCGACGAAAGCTTGCGCGCCACGGCGCTCGACGCGATCCATCAGAGCGCGATGTTGCAGGCGCGGCTCGTCGCGGATCTCGTGGACGTCGCGCGGGCCTCGAGCGGCAAGCTCTACATCGACGTGCGCCCCGTCCAGCTTCGCTACTTGCTCGATCAAGCGATCGGAGCGGCTGCCGCGGCATTCGCGACGAAACAGATCGCGCTCGAGACCCGGTTCGACACGTCGGTGGGCTTGATCGACGGCGATGGCGTGAGGTTGCGCCAGGTGTTCGACAACCTCCTCGCGAATGCGCTGAAGTTCACCGAGCCGGGCGGACAGGTGATCGTCTCGACGCGCCGGCTGCGCAAGGTCGTCGCGATCGACATCGCGGATACCGGCTGCGGGATCCCAGAGGACTTCTTACCCCGGTTGTTCGATCCGTTCAGCCAGCACCTCGAGCGGCTCACGCGCCCCGAAGGTGGGCTCGGTCTCGGCCTGACGATCGCGCGAGAGCTCGTGACGCTACACCAGGGCACGCTCGAGGCTGCGAGCCCGGGAGTTGGCCTCGGCACCACGTTCACCGTGACGTTACCGGCGACGCGGCGCACACGTGCCCCGACCCCGATCCCTCATCTCCCGGGGCGGCCGCTCGAGGAGCTTCGCCTCCTCGTGCTCGAGGATGATCAACGGGTGCGCGAAGCGCTCGCATTGTTACTCACGCGGGCCGGTGCAGTCGTCGAAGCCGCCGCGTCGGCAGACGCCGCGAGAGCGTTGATCGTGCAGCGGATCTTCGACGTGCTGGTGTGCGACATCGCGATGCCTGCCGAGGACGGGTATCAGTTTCTGCGTCAGCTACGCTCGTCCGGATCGACGACGCCGGCGATCGCATTGACCGCGTACGCGAGCGCTGCCGACGCGCAAAAAGCGCGCGACGCGGGCTTCGCCGCCCACCTCGCGAAGCCGGTCGACTTCGAGCGGCTCGTCGAGAGCGTCCATGCCGCGATCGTCGGAACTCACGCGTCGTAATCTGTGGGACGCGAATTACGTAATTGTCCGCATGGCGGCAGCTTCGCCGATCCTGCACGGTGGTTCTGGACGATGAATGGGGATCATCTGAAGGAGGCCAACGTGGAGACCGAAGCACGTGCAATGGATCACACCGCGCTGTCCCGCCCGGCACCTCAGCTCGTGAGGGGGACGCGCGAGGTCGAGCCGTTGTTGGCCGCGATTCCGGATGCCGTGTTCCGGATCGACGCGAACGGCACGATCGAGGATGCCAACCAGCTCGCCGAGGCACTCGTCGGCTTCACGCGCACCGAGCTCGTCGGTCGTGCGATCGAGCTCGCGATCGTGCATCTCGGCCCGATGCCAGTCGTCGAGTCGACGCGGTTCATGGCAGGAAGTACGGGTGCGTGTGCGGCGCACCGCGGCGGCCACCTGACGCCGGTGGAGGTGCTCGTCACGCCGCACGCGAATGGCTCCAAGCTCGCGATCGTGCGCCCAGTCTATCCGGATCAGCGCGACGGATTGCGCGACGACGATGTCGCGCAGATCGTCCATGATCTCAAGAGTCCGCTCGCGACGATCTCGCTGGAGACCGAGCTGCTCGAGCTCGATGGCGCGGAGAACGCACTGAGTCGTGCGGTACGTCGGATCGCGCTCAACGTCGCGTTCCTGGATCGCATGGTCAACGACCTGCTCGACCTGTGCGCGATCGACACCAATCGGTTCGCGATCCAGCGTTCGAGCGCCGAGATGCGCGACCTGATCGATCACGTGATCGAGCGCGCCGTGTCGAGCCGCGACCTGCACCGCGTGTTTGTCTACGCTCCCGAGCGGATCACGCTGAAGATCGATGACCTCCGGATCGAGCGCGTGATCGCGAACCTCGTCCAGAACGCGCTCAAGTACGCGCCGAGGGCGACCGGTGTGGTCGTGCGCCTCGACGTAGGCCCGACCCGCGTGCGGGTCAGTGTGAGCGATAGCGGGCCCGGGATCCTCGCTGCCGACGCCGCGACGATCTTCGACAAGTATCGCCGGCTCGGCGACCTCCGCAGCCACGAAGGCTCCGGCCTCGGCTTGTTCGTGAGCAAGCGGATCGTCGAAGCTCACGGCGGCCGCATCGGGGTCGACAGCGTGCAGGGTTCCGGCTCGCAGTTCTATTTCGAGCTCCCGAACGGGTAATCCGCATGGAGTACAGCAATCCGTACCCGGCGCTGCAGCGTCGCGGCGGCGTGATCGCGGACCGCTACGTTCTGGGCGACATCCTCGGCGTCGGCAGGATGGGGGTCGTCTACATCGCGCACCGACGGCGCGTGGAGGGTGCGGTCGCGATCAAGGTTCCGCGCCCCGAGTTGATCGACGATCCTTACATCCGCGCGCGATTTTGTAGCGAGTGGATCGCGGGCAAGCGGATCGTGCATCGCAACGTCGTGGACGTGATCGAGGGCGGCGATTCGCGCGGTTGTCCGTACATCGTGATGGAGCACGTCACCGGTTGTTCCCTCACATACTTGCGGACCGAGGTCCGCCCGATCGCGATCGCGCCGGCGGTGCGGCTGATGCTCGAAGCGATCGCGGGACTCGAGGCGATGCACCTGCACGGCGTGATTCACGGTGACGTCAACAGCGATAACGTGCTCGTGACGATGCAACGCGACGGCACCTCGAGCTTGAAGCTGATCGACCTCGGAATGTCGCGGCTCGTCGATGCCCACGGCCAAGGTGCCTGGGATGGCATCATCGCGAGCAACCCCGCGTATCTCGCGCCGGAGGTAGCCGCCGGTGCCCCGCCGACCTACGCCTCGGATCAATACGGTGTGGGGGTGATGCTGTACGAGCTCGTCGCCGCGCGCGGACGCGAGCCGCACATGCGACCGCTCGTCGAACAACGCGCCGATCTCGCGTGCGCGAGCCGTCTCGACGAGATCATCGCGCGCTGTATCGAGCCGGATCCGAGCGAGCGTTACCCCGCGCTCGACGCGCTCGCCGCCGCGCTGCGCTCGCTCGCACCATCGGCGAGCGAGTCGGACGAGACCGTGGTGTCCACCGCGGCGCCGACCGGCGAGTGGAGTATCGACTCGCCGCGTCGGCGCAGCGTGGTCACGCTTTCGTCCCGGGACAGCCTGCGCGTGGTAGCGCGGCGGCGTGCGCTCGCGGTCCGGCTCGTGAACGCCGACCTGCCACCGGTCGTCGACGGGTATCTCAACCTCGTCGCAGCGTTGGTCGACGAGCATCGGGTCGGCGGCGCGATCGACGTCCTCCGCGATGGAATCGATATGCTCGCGCGCAACCGCGACATGGTGCACGTCCAAGGCTTGTGGCGGCTCGAGCTCTCGCTCGCTGTGTTGCACGGCGGCCACGGCGACCGTGCGCTGGCCGCGGACTTCGCGCGGTCCGCGGCTCAGCACGCGCACCTGTGTGACTCGACGGTCGGAGTCGAGCGAGCCACCAAGCTACTCGCCCGGCTCGCGCGCGACCGAGCGCCGACCGGAGCTCCTCCGACCTTCGAGCCATAGCGCGCGAGCCCGATGCCGCAACAGGCGTGCACCTGCGTATGGTCTGCCCCTGTCGAGATTCGGAACAACCCGCGCCGGAAAGCTGAACGATTTGCGCGGGCACAGCGCGTCGCTCGCAGCACTCGCGATGTCGCGCGTTAGCGTGGTGGTTGCTCTATGCGCGCGCGTATCGCACGTACTAGATCGAGGAGCTCGACGGTGGAGTCACCTCGAAGGCGACCATCCGGATCGCAGGATGTAGCGCTCGTAGCGCATCGCGCAATCGATCGGCGACACCTTCGAGATCAGCGACCAGCATCGCTGAACGAAACACCGAGCACGGCGAAGTTCGGCCATAGATGCGTGATGACGCGCGGATGCGCGATCGTCCGGACTCCTTCGTAGATCGAGAGTCCGCCGCCCGCGCCGAACACCACCATCGCGACCACCACTCCAGAAATAGAGCTCCATCCCATACCCGAAGGGGTGGGTCTCGTCGGCGGGTCTGCGGCTGCGCCAACTGCCGAACAGGATCAGGCCCGAGTTTCCGGTGTCGACGAAAGAATGGATTCCCTCGGCGATCATGACCGTGCTGCCGGCGATTGTCCCGACGAGCAGCTTGGTGGTTGCGACTGCGAGATTCGCAATCGTCGCGCCGACGAGCGCTCGCTTCGCGGACGCGGCCATGCGATCTACGAGTTTCGCCGCGATGCCGCACGAGTGGCGGCGACGAGCTCGAATAGGTTGCCCGCGAGTGCGGTCCATCCGGTTTGATGGCTCGCTCCGAGGCCACGACCATCGTCGCCGTCGAAGTACTCGTGAAACAGCAGCAACTGGCAGAACTCGGCGTCGTTCGCGTATCTGAGGCTGTTCCCGTGACACGGCCGGCGACCCGCGACGTCGCGTTGGAACAGGGCAACGAGGCGACGCTCGAGCTCTTCTCCCACTTCACGCAGGTTCAAGCGATTGCCGGAACCGGTCGGACACTCGACCGTGAACGCGTCGCCATAGAAATGGTAATAGCGCTTGAGCGCCTCGGCCAGAAGATAGTTGATTGGCATCCACACTGGTCCGCGCCAGTTGGAGTTCCCGCCGAACATGCCGCTCGTCGACTCGCCGGGTACGTACCGCACTTCGCGTCGGCGTCCCTCGAGCTCGAGCACGTACGGATGCTCGCGGTGAACCTTGGACAAGGATCTGATGCCGAAGGGTGACAGGAATTCGTCCTCGTCGAGGACGTATGCCAGGACGCGTTCGAGCCGCGCACGCGTCGGAATCGCGAGCAACCGCCGCTGTGCCGTGGGGTCTTGATCGAGCAGCGTGACGCTACGTGCGAGCTCGGGCTTGTTGGCAAGGAACCAATCGAGTCGCGCGCGAAACCGCGGGATTCGCCGCAGGTGGTCGTCGTCGAGGGTTTCTGCCGCGAGCAGAGGTATCACGCCGACGACGGAGCGAATTCTGAGTGGTATCTGCATGCCGTTCGACGACAACTGATCGTAGTAGAACCCGTCCTGCTCGTCCCACAGGCCGGTCCCTCCAAGTCGATTCGTCGCGTCTGCGATGTTGACGAAGTGCTCGAAGAACGTGGTCGCGATATCGGTATACGCGTCATCCGTTCGTGCGAGCTCGAGCGAGATCGCCAGCATCGTCGTGCAGTAGAACGCCATCCACGCGGTCGCATCTGCTTGCTCGAGCCGGGCACCAGAAGGCAGCCCGTGCGATCGATCGAACACGCCGATGTTGTCGAGTCCGAGAAATCCGCCGGTGAATAGATTATTACCTTGGGTGTCTTCGCGATTGAGCCACCAGGTGAAGTTGACGAGACACTTCTGAAACGCTCGCTCGAGAAAAAGGCGGTCCTTCGGGCCGCGAGCGAGCTCGTACACGCGCCAGGCCGCCCAGGCTGTAAGCGGGGGATTGACGTCGCCGAATGCGAATTCGTACGCCGGCAACTGGCCGTTGGGGTTCATGTACCACTCGCGGCACAAGAGCAGGATCTGATGCTTCGCGAACTCCGCGTCGACCCGCGCCATCGCGACGCAATGAAACGCCATGTCCCATGCCGCGAACCATGGATACTCCCAGGAATCCGGCATCGCCAAGACGTCGCGAGCCCACAGCTGCCGCCACGTATGATTGCGGCCAGTGCAGCGCGCAGTCGGTGGACTTGGCTGCGCCGGATCGCCCTCGAGCCAGTGCTCGACGATGTAGTGATAGAACTGCCGCGACCACACCATGCTCGCATCGGCCTGGCGGACGATTCGCCGCGCGTCGTCATCGAGCGGCGCGTCACGGCAGCCGGCGTAGAACTCGTCGGCCTCGGCGATCCGTAACGCGAACATCGCGTCGAACGCCGGATCGAACGGCGTGCCGGAGCTCGCCGCGGACGACAGCCGCAACCGTGCGACGACGTTGTCCCCGGGCGCGATCATCAACTCGGACCACGCCGCCGCCTTGGTGCCTTCGCGATCGGGGTTGACAGCCGCCGCATCGCCGCCGATGACGAGGCGGTGAAAGGCGTCCTTCGTGAACCGACTCGTGTTCGTGCCGCCGAACAAGCGTTCCGCGTTAGTCTCGTTGTCGGTAAACACGAGCCGCGAGGTCACCCCAGAGATCTCGTCGCAGGCGAGACGGAATTTTCCGAGCGATGCATGTTCGATGTCGAGTGCGCGATCGCCAGCGTCGCTGATCCGCCCCTTCGGCCAGTAAGCTTCGCCCGTGCGTCCCCACGCCCACGTGTTTCGCAACCATAGAGTGGGCAGGAGGTGTAGTCGGGCCGGTTCGGGGCCGCGATTCGAGCACGTGATTCGAATTAGAATGTCGTCGGGCGCTGCCTTCGCGTATTCGACGAGGACGTCGAAGTAGCGATCGCCGTCGAAAACGCCGGTGTCCTCGAGCTCGTACTCCGGCGCGTCGCGACCGCGACGACGATTCTCCTCGACGAGCTGCGCATACGGAAACGCGGTCTGCGGGTACTTGTAGAGCGCCTTCAGGTACGACGAGGTCGGCGTCGCGTCGAGGTAGTAGTACAGCTCCTTGACGTCCTCGCCGTGGTTGCCTTCCGGTCCGGTCAACCCGAACAGACGCTCCTTGAGGATCGGATCGTTGCCGTTCCACAGCGCGACCGAAAAGCAGAGCCGGCATTCACGATCGGTGATGCCGAGCAGGCCATCCTCTCCCCAGCGATACGCGCGACTTCGTGCCTGATCGTGCGAAAAGTAGCTCCAGCACGCGCCGTCGGAGGAGTAGTCCTCTCGTACGGTGCCCCACTGACGCTCCGAGAGATACGGGCCCCAGCGCGACCAGTTGCGCTCGCGTCCGGCATCCTCGTCGAGCCGCGTCTGTTCGGAATGCTTCGGGCGGTTCGGCATCGAGGAAAGATCAGTACCGCGGCGAGTCAACTTCCCACAACCGAGGTGTCATACGTCCACGACCCACTGCTCGAGCCGGCGGCGTTCCGCCTCGAACAGGTCTTGAACCTCGGCGAGCTGGCCGAAGCGCTCACGATTCGGGTGCAGCGGGCACCGACGAGGCCGGCTGGAAGGAAGATCGTCGCGTCGACATCGAGCTGAAGAAGTCGTGATGCGGCAGCACGAGACTCTTGCGCTGCTCGTGGTCGCAGCGAGGGTTGGCTGTGTCCCGGCCAACAACTAACTCTATGCGCCTGACCGGGCAAGCTACCAGGTCGACGGGTATCCGGCCGAGATGACCGCGATTCCGCTCGACCCGCCGAAGGGGCGAGTCGAGGTCAGTTCGTACGGGATCGTGGGAATGGCACCGACCATCCACACGAGCGACCAAGTCGTCGAGATTCCGGGTGCTCTGTACCGCAGCTCCGAGGAATCGTAGTTTCGTCCATCGTGGGAACCGGCGGCGTCAGGGGCGAGGCACTCTTTCCACCGTGGACGAACACGGCATTTTCGAATCGGCCTACGCACGTGGCTGAAGGGAACCACTCGCGTTCGTTTGCGCGACGCGGCCATAGTCATGGCGCCGACAGATGTCGGACATAGTCGACCAAGACGTTCGAGGCTTCACGCAGGATGATGTCGTCGTCCTGAGGCTCGGCCGGATCCTGCACTCGAGGAGTTACCTTGATGCCGGGGGCCGGAAGTCCGGGCGACGACGCGTTCTTCAGCGTGATCTCGTACACCGTGCGCGTGTCGATTGGTACGGATGCGAGCTGATGTGCCTTCGTCTGCGCGAGCTCGGTTCGTCGCATCGCTTCGTTCAACGACACCGTCTTCGTCGTCACCATCGCCTTCATCCGCGCGATCTCACCAGCGAGGTACGAAAAGTCACTCGAGGTTGCGATCCGCGCGGCGGAGCTCGCGCGCAGGTCAGCGACATACGGCTGCACCCGATTCAACTGGGCGTGGGGTGCGGCGGGAATCGCGTCCCACGGCAGGGGATCGGGCAGCATCGCCTCGCCCACGCCGGCGACATCCGAGAGCGACGGGACGACGACATCGGAGTGCACACCGCGCAGCTGCGTCGAAGCGCCACTCGGTCGGTAGAACTTGCTGATCGAGATCTTGAGCTCGCCGGGATCGTAAGCGTGGGCCATTCCGGACACCTGCATGATCCGCGCGAGCGGGAGGATGTTCTGGACGGTGCCTTTTCCGAACGTCGTCGTATCACCCACGACCAACGCACGGCCGTAGTCCTGCAGGGCTCCGGCTACGATCTCCGAGGCCGACGCACTGAAGCGACTCGTGAGCACGACCAACGGACCGTCGTAGGCGATCGCCGGATCTTCGTCGGCTCCCACCTGGATCTCGCCTGTAGCCCCGCGGGTCTCGACGACCGGTCCTCGACGGATGAACAGGCCTGTCATGTCGATCGCCTCCACGAGCGACCCGCCTCCGTTGTGGCGGAGGTCGAGGACGATCCCGCGAACATGCTCGGCCTCGAGCTTCGTCAGCAAGCGCGTGACGTCCGTCGTCGCGCTGCGGCCGCTGCGCGGGTCCGCGTAGAACGAGGGCAAGTCGACGACGCCGATGCGCACCGTGCCGCTCTTGGTCGGAACGTCGACGATGCGGGCCTTTGCTTCCTGATCCGCGAGAGCGATCTGATCCCGAACGAGTGAGACGACAGTTGGCACCGCTCCGTCGAGCACGCCTGCGCGGAGCACGGAGAGGGTCACCGTCGTCCCCTTCTGGCCGCGAATCATCTCGACAGCGCGAGCCAGCGATACGTTCATGATGTCCACGGGATCGTGTTCCGCCTGCGCGACAGCGACGATCCGGTCGCCAGGATGGAGGAGGCCGCTACGGGCTGCAGGACCTCCCGGCACCACATCGCGGACCACGCAGTAGCCATCCTGGGACTCGAGCGTCGCGCCGATGCCGACCAGCGAGAGGTTCAGGGCAATCGACAACGAGTCCATTTGCTCGTGGCCCAAGTAGTCGGAGTGAGGATCGTAGACGTGAGCGATAGCGTCCAAATACCCTGCCAAGACCTCGTCGCTGGTCATCGACTTCATCGCCTCTAGTTGTTGATCATGACGACGCGTCAACGCTGCCACGATCAGTGGTGGAGCTTTGTCGCCGAGCTTTAGCTGCAGGTACTCCGCGCGAAGCTGCTGGCGCCACAGCGCCCGCGCGGCCGACAGATCACGAGGCCGCGCAGCGTCGGCACGATCGAAGTTGTAGGTGTCTCTGCCGGAGAAGTCGAACGTCGACGCTCGCAGGAGGCGATCGACATAGTCGGTTTGCTGCTTCAGGCGGTCGAGATACACGGCATAGATCGTGTGCGCCGCCGTCGTATCTCCGGCGCGAGTCAACTCGGCCAACGTGAACCCGAGTTTGGCGAACGCGTCGACGTCTGACTGGAAGAATAGAGATCGGTTGGCGTCGAGTGCGCCGACATACCGCTCGACGATCTTCCCGGCAAGTCGAGCGTCGAGTGGATGATGGCCGAGCTGAGATTTCTCGAGCAGGCTGGTTGTAAGTCGCGTGATATTGGCCTCGGTACTCGCCTCGTCGGCTCGCAGTGGCGATGCGGCCGTGAAGGATGCGCCGGCCGCTACCGCGACGGTGAGGACGGCGTAGAACGCCCGGTGCCGGCCGCGTGAGGGCTGGAGCAATTCGGCCGGTGTTGCGGTGGTCATTCTCGATCAACGTGGCCGCGCAGGATTGCGCTTACGTGGACCGAACGTGACAAATGAGAAAGGAACTCCAGCCGGAAGGAGTGCAACAGGTCTCGCCGATCTCGGCGCTCGACTGCTCGCGGTCGCCGCCCGTGAGCCACCGGTTTTTATCGCGCGCGATTGCCGCAGGCACAGGTCCGATGGCGCCGTGTGGTTGTTCAACGTTCGAGCTTGCCGAGGGCGGTCGTGATCGCGTGTTCGAGTTTTTCAATCGCACCGTCGACTGCGAGGTCCACGGAGGGCGCGTGATGCGTGACCGCCATCGGCTGTCGACCGGTGATCCGAGCTTCGAGTAAACACCGCTTGTCATCGCCGCCGGTCTTCGGACCGCTCTCGTCGCTGAGATGGACCTCGATGCGCGTGATCTGATCGGAGAAGCGGCGCAGGCCCTCTTCGACCTTCGCTTCGATGATACGCGCCAGTCCTTCGGTACCGTCGATGTTTTTATCGGTGTTCAGCTGGATCTTCATGATTTGTCCCCGTATGTCGCTCGCCGAGATGCTCGTGTTCCTCGAGCCAGCGGTTGAGGTCTACAGCGACCACATGCGAGATGTGGTCACCCGATTTCGGCAATAGTCCGGCGATGGCGCTCAGCGCGAGTTGCATATCTGATCGCGTGAGATCGTGTTCGGGAAGGTTCGAGATCGCTTGCTCGAGCTCCCGCGTACGGGTCTCTACGCGCGATCGCAGATCTTCGCCGCGGGTCGCGTCCGCCGTGTTTTCGTCGCTATTCAAGTTCTCCGAGGTGTTCGAGGTCGGTTGTTTACGCGATCAGTACAGTGGCCAGTTCGGTGGCCGCTTGATCACTCGCGTCTCTTCATATGAATAACGATGAGGCGGGACATAGCTCTTCGTGGGCTCGGTCTCCTGGATCTGCAACAACTCGACCTCGTCATATCCACGAGGACGAGCGACGACGATATTGCATGCTGCTCTTGGCAACACCGCTCCAACCACGGCGCCCAACGTCACGGTATCGCCGGGAGCGACGGTCTTGCCTCCGAGTACCACCAGGTGCGCGCCGACACCGCGGGCGAGCACGAGGATCTCGGGCGCGGGGTCGCCGAATCGGGCGTGAACGAAGAACTGAACGGCCTCCGGCACCTGACTTGCCTCGAACGCTTTTTCGATTCGCTGGGTAAGCTCGAGTTGCACCTTCTCTGCATACAGGTAGCCAGTCTCGTGTCCCTGCGGGACGCCGGCGATCCCGTGACGCTCGTCGAGGATACAAACAAAGTGGAAGACGCGTCGCACGGACCTCCGGGCGAGATCGACCGCGTAGGCGAGCGCATGGGTTGAAGTGTCGGTGAAGTCGAAAGCAACGACGACTTGGATCGGCTTGTCGGTCATATGTTCTCCTCGCGACCGGCATCACGCGTGGTCAGGGCTTTGACGTGATGGCAAGGGCGCACGCTACCGTATCACCTAGGGAGACATCGCCAAAGGCGCGGCGTCCAGGCGGTGGATTCCTCCGATCGAGAGTATGACTTCGTGATGGCGACCAAGGCGCAGCAATTTCGTACGCAGCAACAACGCGATGCAAAACCACCTCGCCCCAAACAGCCCCGGCGGCCACGACGTGACCTCGTCGTCGACACCTCGCTGCCTGGTGTGAGCGCCACGGATCGCAAAGTCGGCCTAACCGGGAGCGCCGAAGCGAATCGTTCCGCACGTGTCGCCAAGCGCGGTGGCGCAGCCCTGGAGAGCTCGGTCGGGCGTCCGTCGCGGAAGTCGACGCGTAAGAGCAGTCAACGCGCAAAGCTCGCGACGAACCTCGAGCGGAAGGCAACGCGAGCGGCTACATCTTCGAAACGTCGTGCTTCGCCAGTACGGCGCTGACGTGGGATGCGTTCATTCGAGGTCGCCTCGGGTGCCGGTGCGTTATCTCGATCGTTGCTACGCGAATCAACTATCGGTGGTGGCGTTGCCAAGCCGCTGGGAGAATTCCTCGATCGTCAGTCGCAACACGACGACATCGGTCACGGCTTGTACATCACCAATGTTCACCACGAGCTTCGCCGAGCTCCAAAAAGGCTTCTTGATCCCGAGATCCGAGACCGCGTCCGAACTCGGTCCGAGGTCCTGCTCACGCTCGCGCTCGTGCCAGGGGCCCTACGTTGCCGTCGAACAACTCGACGTCTCGGCACCGATCGGTGCCGTCGTGGCGTGCTCGTGATCGGCAACAAGGGTCGCGCTGCGATGTCGGCGCCCGAGCCCCCCTTCGCGCACTAAAACGCAGTCTCTTTCAGAGGCTGCGTTTTGCTTCGATCGCAGAAAGCACTGCGTCGAGCTTGAACGGCTTGTCGAGGCAGCCGACCCGCGCCAGGAATGCTTCGAGCTCGGGCGTAAACGTGCCGCCGCTCATGAAAATGATCCGGTGCTCGAGATCGGGATACTCTGCTGCGATCCGGTCGTACAGCTCGCGACCGTTCATCCCGGGCATCAAGACGTCGCAGATGATCGCGTCGTAAGACCCGGCCGCGAGCATCTCGAGTGCTGCCTCGCCGCCTTCGGCGACGCGAACATCGTGCGTGCTCGTCAGCAAGCGCGCGAGCGCGTCGCGGACGAAGCGCTCGTCATCGACGATCAACACGCGAGCGCGCGGACCGGTCTGGGGGTGAGGCGCCGCGTGCCGGGTCGGTGCGAGGCTGCGGGTGGTCTTGAGCACGACGGTCATCGTGGTGCCGCGGTTCGCGGCCGAGTCGACCTCGATCGTGCCGCCGAGACTGTCGATGATCGTCTTGCACACCGACAGGCCGAGTCCCATGCCTTCGCCGATCGGGCGCGTCGTGAAGAACGGCTCGAAGATCCGGCCGCGAATCGCATCGGGGATGCCGTGGCCGTTGTCGGCGATCGAGAGCGCGACGCTATCCTTACCGCGCGGTGCGATCGCGAGCGCGATCCGATGCGCGGAGCCGGTGCGCGCGTGGATCGCGTTGAGCAGGAGATTGACGATCACTTGCTCGAGCTGCGAAGGGTTGCCGCGGACCGGTAGGACAGCTTCGAACCGCCGCGCGACCTCGATGTGGTGACGAAGGTCGTGATCGACCATCTTCAGCGCGCGCTCGACGACTGCGGTCAGATCGACCGCGCTCGGCGGCGCATCGTCACCGCGCGCGAAGAGCCGCAGGCCTTGCGTGATCGACGCGACGCGCGCGATGCCGTGATCGATCTCCTGGAGATGGCCGCGAATGGCGACAGCGGTCTCGTCGGGGACATTCGCGAGCAGGCTCTCGATCCGCTGCGCGCTCAGCTGCGTGTACGTGAGCGGGTTGTTGATCTCGTGTGCGACGCCCGCGGCGAGCGTGCCGAGTGCGGCGAGGCGATCGGCTTCGACCATCCGGCGCTGGATCTCGCGGCGCTCGGTGACGTCGCGCGCGAATGCGAGCACTGCGGGCTGGCGCTCCCAGTCGCACCGGATCGACTTGATCTCGATCACGCGGTTTGGATCCTGGATCGTGCGGTACTCGTTCGGCGCCATCTCGCCGCCGGTGCGAAACATCTCCGCGATTCGCTCGCCGGTGAGGCGCGCATCGTCGGGCGGCAAGAAGCTCGCGATCGGCTGGCCGATCGCGAGCTCGCGCGAAGCGGCGCCGAGCAGTGCGGCCGCGCGCGGGTTGATGAACACGATCACGCCGCGCACGAGGATCACGACGCCATCGGGAGCCGCTTCGACAAGAAACCGAAACCGCGCTTCCGACGCGCGCAACGCCGACACGGCTTCGCGCTCCGTGCTGACATCGACGAAGAATCCGAAGACGTAGATCTCACCGGCCTTGCCCGTGATCCGGGTCGCCGCGACCTCGACGGGTACTTCGGTGCCGTCGGGCCGAACCATCACGACCTCGAGCGCCATCGGCGGCGCATCGGCCGGGCGGGAGATCGCCTGGCGGACCCTCGGCCACTGATCCTTGCGCAGGATCACCCATGGCACTTGGCCGATCATCTGATCGAGCGGCCAACCCGTGATCGCGGTGGCGCGAGCGCTCGCGTGGAGGATCTTCGGGGGCTCGCAGTCGACTCGCGCGACGTAGACGGCGAGCTTGCACAGCTCCGCTGCCTTGTCGATCGCATGCCACAGCGATGCGATGTCGAGGTCGAGGTCCGCGAGGGGTGCCGGAAGCAGCATCGATCCGAACCTAACCTAACGCTCGCGGGGGGGGCTCGGGCTAGCGCGCCATCCACGCCGTGAGGCGGACGCGAGCGCGATCGTCAAACACGCCCGCGCTCCCATCCTTGACGATGTGGGCGAGCTCGGCGAGCCGATCCTTGATCCGATCGATCGCTTCGGCGGCATCGAGCCGCGAGCCCTTCTTGTACTCGATGATCTCGTCGATCAACTCCCGCTTGCGGGCGGTCACCCGGCTCTCGAGGTCGAGGGGAGTCACCGTGGATCGAATCGGCTGGGTTTTCGTCAAGCAGCCATTGTAGTTGAGTATGGTCGATCCGTCCATTATCAAGTTAGGACGGCAGACCCCATGTCGCGTCGCGCGCAACACGCACACGCGTAGCTCGGCAGAACTGCACACCGATCGAATGGTCGTGCGGTTGCACTACGTCGCCGCATGGAACGACAGCACGCGGCGCAAGGTCCTGAGCCACAACCCGCATCCGAGACGCCGGCGCCGCATCGTACCTCCGAGTCAATCGTCCAACGCCCGCCGATCGAGCAGCCCGAGGTGCCGGCGCGCCGCGCTGGCAGCGTCGAGATCGCACCCGATCGTCGCGATCATGCGCAGCCGCCCCGCTTCACTGCAGAGATCGACATCCAGCTGCGCACGCTGCTCGCGCACGTCGATCGCAACCTCTCGTTGTATCGCGCTGCTTCCACGCAACCCGATCGCGATGGCGCACTCGAAGCGATCGATGTGCGCGTGGCGGTCGCGCTGCGCCACGTGCCTGCGACGCTGCACGCGCAATTCCGCGACGAGCTGCGTGCCCTCCTCGGCCGCCGTGGCTTCGCGCAACTCGAACGCGTGCTCGCCGACGGCGAAGGCTCGTACGGTGCTCGCGCCGCGGCCTCGCTCGGCGTCGATCGCGAGCACGTGCGTGCACGCGGAGCACTCCAGCTCGACGCCGAGGGCGACGCGCCGGAGCTCGCCGACGACGACGCCCGGGCGATCGCGGAGCACGGCCTCGGCGGCGGCGGCGGCACGTTGCCGTTCCTCACCGAGGTCCAGCAGAGCTTCGGTCACCACGATGTCAGTGACGTGCGCGCGCACGTCGGCGGCCCGGCGCGCGAAGCCGCATCTGCTCTCGGTGCCCGCGCCTATGCGAGTGGCGACGCCGTGGCGTTCGCGGCGGCACCCGATCTTCATCTCGCCGCACACGAGGCGGCGCACGTCGTCCAGCAACGCGGCGGCGTCCGACTCTCCGGCGGTGTCGGCGCCGCCGGCGATACGTACGAGCGTCACGCCGATGCGGTCGCCGATCTCGTCGTGCGCGGTGACAGTGCGCAAGCGCTGCTCGATCAACACGCGCATCGCGGCGCGACGGGCGGCCGTGCCGTGCAACGCGTTGCCGCGCCGCGCGCACGGGTCCGTGCCGCGATCCTGGCGCTCACGAGCCTCGGCGTTGTCGAGAACCTGGTCGCGCAGCTCGGCGCGCTGCAACCGGGTCGGACCGAGCTCACACATGAATTCACGCTCGCGTTCGGCGACGCTACCCACGTGATCAGGGGCGCGGATGTGCGCCCGCTGCTCGCTGTCGCGCGCCAGCGCCGCCAGGAGCTGGCGCCGTTGCCGGCGGCACCCACGGTGGACGACCCAGAGGCGGCGACGCGCGCGGTGTTGCAGAGCGCGGTGCATCGCTCGCGCGATATCGCCGAGCTCGACGCCGCGCGTGCATCGATTCTGGCAGTCCGAGAATCCCGACCAGAGTCGCTCCACATCACGCTCGCCGGCCTGCCCTACGTGGTCGGCGTGGCTGACATCACGTGGTTGCTCGACGTGGTCGAGCACCACCTCGCGGATGCGCGTTCGGTCGGTGGTGCACTCGTCGATCCGGCGATGAGCGCACCGGTGACGGAGCCACAGTCGGCGCCTCCCGCGACCGCCCCTGCATCCGTTCCTGGGGCCACACGAAGTATCGCCGCCGAGCCAGAGGGGAGCGACGCTGCGATCAGCTCGTCGTATCGGCAGGGCTTCCAGATTCCGATCGAGCGGCGGTTCCAGACCCGGTACGGCGAGCTGCGGATCGAGCTCGTGGCAGAGGTCCAGCTGCTCGAAATCGAGACCACACCGGGCACACCCGCCGATGTCCCGCTGGAGGCTTCTGCGCGGCCGGGTGGCCAGGCGAGCGTGTCCGCGCGCGGTGTCATCCAGGCGTTGGTCGAGCGCGTGATTGGCACGCACCTCGCGGGCGTCCAGGATCGGCTCCAGTTCGAGCAGCGGCCGGACGGACCGCGGCTCTCGCTCGGTCTCGATTTCGGTCCGATCGTGATCCACGACTTCGAGCTCAGCTTCGCGATCACCGTGGCGCAACTCGATGCGGCGTCGGGGCTGAGCTTCGGCCCGAGCTTGTCGGCGACGGCGTCGACGCCGTGGGCGCCGCTCGGCGATGCACTTCGCCAAGGTCTGGGCCCCGCAATAGCCGACCGCGCGCACATCCTCGACGACGATGACGTGCGCTGCCGCTTGCGCCTGCGCGGCGCCCTGACGCCAAACTGGCCCGCGATCACGATCGCGGCGAGCCGAGCCGCGCTGCCGGTCATCGACGCTGTCAGTGCCGTCGCAACCGACGTCGGGGCCGCCGCCGCGATCGCATTGCCTCTCGTGGCACCGGTTCTGATCATCGGCGTGTTGTTCGCGAGCGCCGTCGATCACGAGCTCGCCCGCCGCGGCGAGGAAGAGCGGGCACGCGAGCGTGCGGCAACTCCGTCGGATCGGACGCTGTTCGCGCGACTCGGCGCCGAAATCCACGACCGCACGCGCCGATTTTGCCGGGGCTACACCGACGAGATGCGCCAGGGCGTACCGCGTGCGGTCGGCGCGGGCACCGAGCAGGGTCATGCGTCGGCGCGAACGTGGATCGAGCACCTCCGGGCGAGTGGTCACTCGCGCGATGCGATTCGTGCCGCCGCGCAGTCCGCCGGAGATCTCGATCAGCAAGTGCTGGAGGCCTCTCGCGCCGATCTCCAGCGCCAGATCGATGCGCTCGTCCCACCGTCGGTCGGTCGGTTCTTTCACGGTCACGAGCCGCAGATGCTCGAGTGGGCAACCCAGTACTTGCGCCGCTGCCTCAGCCTCGACGAGCTGCCGCCGGTGCTGCCGACATTCACGTACGATCCATGCGCGTCGCCGATGCATTACGGCGCAGGACTTCGACCTCACGACGACCGCGGGGAGGCGTTCGATCCCAGTGCGTGCGCGCCCGGGGCGAGCGATCCTGACGCACCCGTCGAAGGTGTCCAAGATGACGCGACGCGGACGAGTCATCCCGATTAACTGCAAGGTACGCTGGCGAGATGCGCCGGCTGCTCTCCCTCGCGTTGATCGTCGCGTGCTCCTCGAAGAAGGAGACGCCGCCCGACCCGCCCCTGCCGGCGAAGCCGGAGCAACCGTTGCGCGATGCGGTCGGTGACGCCGATCTGCGCGCGCTGGTCTACGACTGGATATCGGCGCAGGCCTGCGTCCGCATGAAGAATCACTTCAGCGGCATCAAGGATCGCACGCGCAAGGACATCATCGACGGCCAGATCTGGATTCGCGACTGCAAGATCACGAGCGACGGCAAGCAGCTCGCCGCCGAGGTCTCGGGCAACGGCTGGCAGTGGCAGCACAAGGTCGAGAAAAAAGCCGGCGGCACGTTCGAGGTCAACCAGTACGTGAAGTTCGCCGTCACTGCGAAGCTCACCGGTACCGCGGACCTCGCGTACTCGCCGAAGGATCACGTCGCGAGCGTCTGGTTCACGCCGACGTCGAAGGCGGACGTCAAGCTCACCCCGATCGGAGACATCGAGGTCAACCGCGACGACACGTGGTCGTCGATCCTCGGCGGCGCGGCGAGCCTGATCGGCGAATCGCCCGACGACAAGGCAGAACAGACCGCGAGCCAGAAGGGCACCGAAGCGTTCGAGCAGCAGGCGGCGCGCGGCTTCGAGGTCGCGATCGACCTGTGCTCGAACACGACGCGGATGGCGCTCAAGCGGTTGCCGAAGGGTCAGATGCCGAAGCCAACCGTCGGCGAGACCCACAAGCTCCAGCTCGAGGTCCAGAACTACGGCGTGATGATGTACGGACCGTACATCCAGCCCGAAGGCCTCACGCTCGACGTCGAAGTCACCGGCGGATCGCTGAAGGTCAACCTCGCGTGCTTGAAAGAGGCCGAGGAGACCGCACAGAACTTTCTCGACAACAAACCGAACCAGGCGAAGGCGATCGCGGCCGAGCTCGTGACCGGACACGCGAAGCTCAAGCTGCCCCACGAGCGCTGTCCTGTGGTCCTGGTCGTGCGCAGCGTCCAGCCGCAGCCGGTGACGCTGAGCTTCGTCCGGCCGCAAGGCGAGACGACCCGGGCCGCGGGTGGCCCGCTCGCATCGTGCCGCAGCACGGCGGACTCGGTCTCGAACGAGATGCGCGCCGAGGAGCACAAGGAACAAGCGCAAGCAGCGGCGGCGGGATCCGGAGCCGGCTCGGGCTCGAAACCAAAGCCGAAAAAGTAGCCCCGGAACGCCGCCGCGCAGATGAAGACCTGAGAACAGCGGGCGGCGAACCGAGCCTACGGATCCCAGGACGGGGCCCCGGCGACTTTGTTCACGCCTTGGTCACGCCTTGGTCACGGCGGCGGAGCGGCTTGTTCGGCCTGCAGCACGAACCAGTGAAACACCCGGTACGGTCCGGTGGTCTGGGTCCGGAGCTCGACGTGGCGCTGGTGGAACGCGCGCGGCGGGATGTTGAACGACAGCTCCGAGAACTGACCGACCGGCGGCGCGATCGTCATGTGGCCCAGCTGTTTGGTGCCGCTGAACAGCTCGAGCACGATCGGCTTCGTGATCGTCTCGTGAAAACCGTACGCCGCTTTGCCGCCGGTCCGGATCACGACCCGCGTCGGCCTCTGCGGATCGAGCTCGACCGTGAAGTGCTCGCCATCGTGCTCGCGGATCGTGCGACCGCCGTCGATCGTCAAGCCCGCGCCGGTGGACTCGCTCTCCACGATCGACCACCGCGCGGTCGGGTCGCCGAAGTGGCGACGCCCCATCGCACCGCGCCAGTGATGTGCGCGCTCGCTCGCGAGGTCGGCGATGTCGACGCGATCGACGACGTTCCAGCCGGTGTGATCGTTGAGCGGCCGCTCGCCGCTGTGCGCGTGATCCCAGTTCGCGGCGATCACCTGCATGTCGGCCTCGCCGACGAGCCGGCCGCGGTGGGTCGGTAGGCCCGGCCGTAACGACGTGTGGAGCAGGACATCGCCGAAGAACTCCGCGGTGCCCATCCAGCCCGGGTAGTACGCGAAGTGAGTCGGTCGCTGGTCCGGTGGGAGGCTTTCGAGGAACTCGAACCGCGCGCCCGGACCGTTGTTCGCGACCTCCGCCTGATGATTCGTGACGAGCCCGAGCATGTCGTAGACCCGGCCGTCGCCGTAGTACGAGATCGCGCCGGCGTCATGAAACAGGACGCTCGCCTCGGGCAGCTTGTCGTGGATGAAATGGCCGATCGTCACGACCTGCGAGTTGGTGTCCATCGCGCCTTGTGCGAACAGCAGCATGTTGTCGCGCATGCCAGCGAACGCGCTGATCGCGAAGGCGACCGCCACCGCGCCCGAGGCGACGCACCACGCGAGGCGGTGCAGGGGCTTGTCGAGCACGCGCGGCGGTGCGAGCGCGAACGCGCACACGAGCATCACGAGCGGCAACGCGGTCGCGACGTAGCGCAAGTTCTGGAAGCTCCAGCCTCCGACGCCGGACGTCCCGACGACGGCGAGCATCAGCCCGACCGGCGCGAAGATCGCGACGATGCCGACGAGCCAGCGCTGTTCGCGACGTGCCCACAACACGATCCGCACCGCACCGATCAAGAACGCGAGTGCGACGAGCTTCGGCCACACGAGCGGACTCTCGGGTGCCCAGAACAGTGCCTTGATCATCAACCCGGCCTGGACCGGCACGGTCTCGCGCCAGTACGTCCAGTCGAAGCCGGGCAGATAGAAGTGACTCTTCATGACGCCCGTGTTCGGGAAGAACTGACCGGCGAGCACGCGGTTCGCGATCACCCACGCGAGCGGAGCGACGAGCGGGACTAGCCACAATGCGGCATCACGCCAGGCGCGCAGGCGAAGGCGCTGGATGACGCACGCCGCGATGATCGCGCCGACGATCAACGTCGCCTCGGGGCGTGACAGTGAGGTCGCCGCGAGCACGACCGCGAGTTTCCAGGTCGGCGGGCCGTTCGCAGGCTGCTTCGCGAGCAACAGCAGCGTAGCGACGAGCAGCGCGGATGCGAACGCGACCTCCATGCCGGCGAGCGCGGCCCACGCGAACGGGCCGATCACGAGCGCGAGCACCGCAGCGACGATCCCGGTGACCTCGCTCCCCGCGAGCGTCCTGACGAACCGATAACAGCCGAGCCCGACGAGCGTGAACAACGCGGCGCACATCCCGAACGACACCCACACGAGTGCGTGGCCGCGCGCGCCGAGCGTCCAGAACGGTGCGAGCAGCATCGGCCACAGCACGCTCGTCGAGCCGGCGGAGTAGCCACCACCCGGGAAGTACGTGAACGGTTGCGCGCGGCCGAACTGCTTCGCGTAGGTCAGGTAGATGTAGCTGTCGTCGAGCGGCAGCCCCATCGGCCGCGTGAAGTGGAGCGTCGTCGCCGCGAACCCCCAAGCGATCACGATCGCGAGCACGGCGATCGCGATCGCCGGCGCGTAGCGGCGCAGGGTCGCTAGCTTTACGGCCATCCGGCGACCGGCGTGCGCGCCGATGCCAGCGCGAGATGCTGGAAGCGAAACAGGCGGTCGCGCTGATAGTCGTCGACGAATTCGAGCGCGAGCTCGTTGAAGTCGAGCGTGCGGACCCAGCGAAAGCCGCAGTCGACGAGCAGCGGGAGCATGTCGTCGGAGCCGTGGCGGATCGGTTCGCCGAGCTCGCCGACGTACGAGCGGGTCTG
>JBDUAS010000416.1:0-5015 GCA_040004535.1 Deltaproteobacteria bacterium | reverse complement strand
ACAACGTCCATCGCAACTTCGGCATGGCGCGGCCCGAGGGCTATCGCAAGGCGACCCGGTTGATGCGGCTCGCATCGCGGTTCCGCCGGCCGATCATCTGCTTCATCGACACGCCGGGCGCATATCCCGGGCTCGGCGCCGAGGAGCGCGGTCAGGCCGAAGCGATCGCGAAGGCGCTGCAGGTGATGGCGAGCCTCGAGTGTCCGATGATCTCGGTCGTGATCGGCGAGGGCGGCTCCGGTGGTGCGCTCGCGCTGGGCGTGACCGATCGAATTTTGATGCTCGAGTACTCGGTGTATTCGGTGATCTCGCCGGAAGGCTGTGCGTCGATCTTGTGGCGCGACCCGGCGAAGATCGCCGAGGCTGCGACGCAGCTGAAGCTGACCGCGCCCGACCTGCTCCAGCTCGGCATCTGCGACGAGATCGTCGTCGAGCCCTCCGGTGGCGCGCACCGTAACGCGGCGCAGACCGCAGCGAAGCTGCGCACGGCGCTGAAGGGCCAGCTCAAGAAGCTCGTCGATCTACCGCCGAGCGAATTGATCGAGCAGCGCTACCAGAAGTTCCGCAAGATGGGCGCCTTCATCGAGTCGCCGGCCTAGTCATGTACTACGAGCTCGCGCTGATCTCGGTTCTGATCGCGGCGAGCTACTGGGGCTTGTTCTTTATCCGTACCGGGCCGCAGATGCGGCTCTACGGAGTGATGCAGCTCGGCGCCGCGGTGCTCGCGGGTCTCGGGCTCTATCACCGGCGGGAAGGCGGCCCGGCGTTGCTCGGCATCGCGGGCGCGATCGGCACCGGCGCCGGCGCGTGTCTGCTGCTGCTCGCACCGCTGGCTCGTGCGACCGCACGCCGCTTCGCAGCGGCCGAGCGGTTCAAGATCGCGGCGCGGCTGCTCGATATCGCGGACTTGCTCGCACCCGGATCCGGCGTCGGCGAGGAGAAGGCACTGCTCGCGGCGATGCGCGAGATCCGCGATGGCAACATCGACGAGAGCGTCGGCACGCTGACTGCCGCACGAGAGCAAGCACCTCTCGACGCGCGGCTCGTGATCGACGAACGGATCGCGATGCTCTATCTGGCCGCGTATCGCTGGGACGACGCGATCGCCCACGCGGAGGCGAACCTGTTCGGCGTGGAGCTGTCCGATCAGTCGAAGGTCGATGTCGGGCGGACGCGCATGCTACCGGATGGCAACTTCGAGACGACCGTTCGCCGCCGCGACTCGCTGCGTGGCGCGCTCGGCATCGCACCGCCGGTCTGGGTCGAGCTCCTCGGCGCGTACGGCTACACGAACAACCTCGAACAGGCGGCGCGCATGCTCGCGCGGCTCGAGCAGGTCTGTGCCGGTCGCGAAGACGCCGCGATCTGGGTCCATCGCGGCCGGCTGATCTTCCTCGCGCTCGCAGGCCGTGTCGCCGCGGTCGAAACGCTCGTCGCACCGCGGATGTCGAAGCACATGTCGCGAGGCGCGCGTTCGTACTGGATCGCGGTCGCGCACGAGCGCAAAGGCGAGGCCGCCGCTGCCGAGGCCGCGTACGCGAAGGCGCGTTCCCGCTCGCGCGGCCGGCCACGTGTCTTGATCGATCGCGCGATCGAACGACTCGGCAACCTCCAGCCGATCGATCTCACGCCACTCGCGAAGGAGCTGGTCGAGCAAGTCGAGCAACAAGCGCCGCCCGTCGTCCGGCTCCGCGAGCGCGCTCGCGCACCGTGGGCGACGCGCCTGTTGACGCTGTCCGTGCTCGGCGTCGCCGCCGCGATCGCGCTCACGCTCGGAGACTCCTCCGACATCGGCGTGCTCGTCCGCGCCGGCGCGATGGTGCGTGGCTTCATCCACGCCGGCGAATGGTGGCGGATCATCAGCTGCAACTTCGTTCACGTCGGTGGGCTACACCTGCTCGTCAACACGCTCGGCCTGTGGTTTCTCGCGCGCGAGTGCGAGCACATGTTCGGCCCGGCGCGCACGGTCGCGGTGTTCGCGCTGTCGGGCATCGCCGGCTTCATCGCGAGCTACCTCGCGTCGCCGGTCGGCATCTCGGCCGGTGCATCCGGTGCGATCTTCGGCCTCCTCGGCGCGGTGTTCGTCGAGCTCACGCTGCAACGCCGCCATCACCGCGCGGCGTGGAGCCGCGGCATGTGGGGCTCGCTCGCGGTGATCGTGATCGGTCAGGTCGGCATCGACTTCATGTATTCGGGTGTCACCGATCAATACGCGCACGCCGGCGGTGCGCTCGTCGGCGCCGCGCTCGGTTCGCTGCTGTCGCCGCACGCGCGGTGGGCGAAGGGCTCGCTGTACGCGTCGCGCGTGATCGCCGCGGCGTTCGTCGGCGTGTGTGCGTTCTCCGCGCTCATGGTCGTGCGCACGCCGATCGCGACGAGCCTCGGGGCTGCCGATCATCAAGTCGCTGGCATTCCGGGACTCGTCGCGTCCGCGCCCGCGTCCTGGACGTACGACGACACCCTTCACGATCCGGACGATCTGATCGAGGTCCGGTTCTGGAGCTCGAACGTCGCCAAGCCGCTCGACGAGGTCACGCAGCGCGAAGAGGATCGCGTGCGCCACACGTTCGATCGGATCGACATCGCGACCGAGCACGTCGTGCCGCTGCCGGCGGGCTGGGACGGGCGAGAGCTCGCCATCTCGTCCGAGGAGCCGAACGAGGTCGGCGGCCGCCAGCACTACCGGCTGATCATCGCGGCCAAGCCGGTGCAGGGCGGGGTGGTGCTCGTCAGCATCGAGGTCGCCGATTCGATCGCGCGCGCGGCGCCGGGCCTGTTCACGGCCATCATCGCCTCGGTCGCCGTCAAATAATTGCCCACCGCAACCGCGGGCGTACGCTCCGGATATGCGTGCTCTGATCGTCGTGATGCTGCTCGCGGCGCGGGCCCACGCCGGCGATTGTTTCGCCGAGCTCGACGCGCGCCACGTCGCGTACAAGCACGCGTCGCGGCCCGGCATCCAGCTCGCCGTCGAGCTGACCGGGCCGATCGGCGGCATCGCGCTGACCTCCGAGGATCAGCAGCTCGTGATCGATTGCTCGCTCGCGGTCTCTCTCGACGAGGCGGGCAAGTACATGGCGGCGCTCGGCTTCGCCAAGGCGACGTTCTCGTCGGCGTACTCGCGGCGCAACGTGCGCGGCACGAACCATCCGAGCAAGCACAGCTACGGGCTCGCGATCGATGTCCACACGTTCACCGGCCCCGACGTCGGCACGCTGCGCGTCGATCGCGACTTCGAGCAGGGCCTCGGCGACGAGATCGACTGCGTCGGCGCGCCGCTCACGCAGGGCGGGGCGGTGCTGAAGATCCTGCAGTGCCAGCTCGTGCGCTCGGGCCTGTTCTACCTCGTGCTGTCACCGGACTACGACGACGCGCACCACGACCACTACCACCTCGAGGTCAAGCCGTGGGCACAGCGCTCGGCGTTGCGCTCGGGCGTGCCCGCGATTCATTGATCCGCTGGCTGAGCCGCAGCGCGACGAACAGCACGGCGAGCGACCACACGAGCCACACGATCGCCCAGAACCACACGGCCCACGTGGCGCGCACGCCGAACGTGTTCTGCGCCATCGACGTCGCGTCGGAGTTTCCCGACAGGATGCCGTTGACTGCCTGCATCGGCCGGAGCAGCACGCGGATGTCGAGCAGCGCGTTGATGCACGCCTGCGCCGCGATGAAGTGGGCACCGAACACGCGCGCGCGCGGCGGCAACACGATCGCGCACACGACGAGCCCGCCCGCGATCGCGGCGACTGCCCACTGACCGAAGTGGCCCTCCTCGGGCGTCGGCACGATCGCGAACAACGCGGTCGCGAGCATCAACACCGCGATCACGAGGAGCGCGATCCGCGCGGCCTTCGCGGTCGGCGTCGCGACGAGCAACACGGCACCCCACAGCGCCGTGCCCATGTAGCCGGCGGCCGCGATGCAGGCGGTGCCCGGCGCCGAGATCGCCCACACCGCGTACGACAGCCCGCTGGTGTCGCGATAGATCACCACGCGGTCGAGCTGCGCACCGGTCGCGATCATCACGATGCCGTGGGACATCTCGTGCAGCCACGTCGCGAGGATCTTGAACGGATAGAGCGCGACGCCGCCGTACGGCAGGTTCCACAACAACAGCGACGCGATCAGCGCGAGCGCCAGCGTGCGCAGCTCGGCGCGCATCAGACCTCGGGCGGCTTCGGACCGTCGTGGGGTTCGTCGGGTGGCTTATCCGCAGGCCGATCGAGCGGATCGAACATCCCCTGAAACATCTGACGGGTCCGCGATCGCATCCGTGTGCCGAGCTTCACGAGGTCTTTCGGATCGAGCAGCTGACTGAGCGCGTGACCCGGCGTCCGCGCGAGCTCGAGGACGTCGCCGAGGTGGAGCGGGCTCGCGCCGCCGCAGATCGCACCGATCACCGCGCCGCACGCCGCTCCGACCAGGGCGCCGACGATCGGGGTGATCAACCAGCCGCGCGCGTGGTCGGGTAGGTGGCCTTGCGGGATCGTCGCGATCACGATCAATGCAGCGCTCGCTGCCGCATGCGTACGCGCTGCGACGATCATCGCGTGGCGCCGGCCGCCGATCGCATCGACCGACGCCCACGCCGCGCGCCTCCCGATCCCCGCGGCGGTCAGCATCGCGGCGATGCCGGCGAACACCGCGGTGAGCCGGAGGATCCGCATGAAGTCGGCGTCCGGGTTCGTCGCGTGGAGGCGGCCGAGCAGCCACACGCCGCTAGCCAAAGCCGGAACTTCGATGACGGATCCCGTCAACAGCCCCTTGAAGAATCCCCACCGCGGCGGGGCCGTGGGAAGTCGCGTACTTAGAGATGGCTGCGTGAGATCGGGCATCGCCGGAAAGGGAAGGCCAACCGCCTGATTACCGTAGCATGTTCCAGACGGCCCTCTTTCGTCGTGCGGGCGTCGTACTCTCAAGGTCCAAGGGGTTCATTTCATGCCCGCCAGCTCTGATCCCAATCGCTCATATGCCGCAGCGCACTTCGCGCTCGAGCTCGACGGTAAGGA
>JBDUAS010000148.1:0-17094 GCA_040004535.1 Deltaproteobacteria bacterium | reverse complement strand
CGCACGTACTTGCGACCGAGCGAGCTCGCGATCGACTTGCCGAGCGACGTCTTGCCGACGCCGGGCGGACCGACGAGCAGCAGGATCGGGCCGTGCTTGTTCGGCGCGAGCTTGCGCACCGCGAGGAACTCGAGGATGCGGCGCTTGACCTTCTCGAGGCCGGAGTGCTCGGCCTCGAGGATCGCGCGCGCGGCGGACACGTCGAGCCGGTCCTCGGTGAACACGTTCCACGGGATCTCGAGCAGGTTCTCGACGTACGTCCGCGCGATGTTGTACTCGGGCGACGACGACGCCATCTGGCTCATCCGCGACAGCTGCTTCTTGGCAACCGCGCGGACCTCGTCGGTCATCTTGCTGTCTTCGATCTTCTTGCGCAGATCGTCGATCTCGGCGTTGTCGTCCTGCTCGCCGAGCTCCTCCTGGATCTGGCGCATGCGATCGCGCAGCACGCGCTCGCGGTGGGTCCGCGACGACTCGCCCTCGAGCTCGGCGCCGATGTCGGCCTTGAGCCGGAGCACGGTCGCCTGGCGCTCGAGCGACGGGATGATCCGCTCGAGGCGGCGCATCGTGTCGGTCTCGACGAGCAGCGTGGTCAGGTCATCGCGCTCGAGCTCGAGATACGGCACCGCCGCATCGACGAGCTTGTCGGGATCGACGATCGCCTGGACCTGCGCGCGGGTCAGCTCGCCCTTCGGCGTGGTGTCCTTGTCCTTGTCCTTGTCGCGGTCGCCGCGCGATTCTTTTGCCTGCGCGTCGGTGACGACCGCGGTCAGATAGTCGCGGACCTTCGTCGTCATCGCGATCAGCGCGTCCGCGCTCGACGACGACGTGGGTTGCAGCGGCGACACCGACGCGACCAGGAACGGTTCGGTCGCGACAAGCGTGTCGATATGGACGCGCTCGAGGAACCTCATCACGCACGTGAACCGGCCGGGCGAGTGCTTCACGACTTGCACGATCTCGGCGCGCACGCCGACCTCGTGGAGGTCGCGTTGACCGGGGTCGCGGACCGCCGGATTCTTCTGCGGGATGATGACGATCAGATTGTCATCGCGGGTCGCGGCTTCGATCGCGCGAACGCTCGCCTCGCGCCCGATCTCGAGCGGCCCGACATGGCCGGGCAGCTGGACCTCCGTGCGCAGCGGGATCACGGGATATTGGCCAGCAGTTTCAGTGTGCTTCGACATCTCGCCTCTCTCGCAGTCTACGCCAGATCAGTCGTTTTGCCCTCGCTTGCGCAGCCGTTGAACGAGCTGAGCGAGCAGTTTTTTCGACTCCTCATCGAGGTCGCCGGGCACGTCGATCTGCACCGTCACGTAGTGATTGCCGGGTTGTCCGGAGCGATCGGGAACGCCCTTACCGCGCAGCCGCAGCTTCTTGCCGCTCGCGGTGCCCGGGGGAACCTTCACTTCCGCTTTGCCGTCGATCGTCGGTACGGTCGCGACGGTACCCAGGATCGCACGATCGAAAGGGATCCTCACGTCGGAGTAGACGTCCGCACCCTTGGTCTCGAGCCAGGTGCCGTCGCTCGCTTGGACCTTGCTCGTGAAGTCGGCATCGTCGACGGGAGCGGCCTGTTGCGCGTAGCCCGGCGGAGCCCGGCGCCCGCGAGGGGGACCTCCCTGAGCCTGGCTGAAGAACTGCCCGAACAGGTCGTTCAGATCGAACACACCTGGCCCTCCGCTGGTCTCGTAGGTGTACGTCGAGCCACCCGGGCCGCGCCCGCTCATGCCAGGCTGGCGATACGCGCCTGAACGGATCTCGTCGTAGAGCTTCTTCTTCTTCGCGTCACCGAGCACGTCGTACGCGTTCGAGACCTCCTTGAACCGTGTCTCTTTGACCTTGTCGCCACCCGTCGAGTCCGGATGGAACTGCTTCGCGAGCTTGCGGTACTGCTTCTTGATGTCGTCCGCCGTCGCCTTCTCCGGGACGCCGAGCGCCTTGTAGAAGTCGAGGTTCGGATCGAAGTCGATCTGCTGGGCCATGACTACGCGACTTTCTCGTGTCGCTGCGACTCGCTGCGCCGGAACGTGATGTCGTCGCCCGACACATCCACGTCGATCACGTCACCGGGGTGGAACTCACCGGCGATCAGCTTGGTGGCGAGAGGATCGATCACGAGCTTCTGCAGCGAGCGCTTCAGCGGGCGCGCGCCGTAGACCGGATCGTAACCGGCCTCCGCGACCATGGTTACTGCCTGGTCGGACAGGTGCAACCCGAGCTCGCGATCCGCGAGCAGCTTCTCGAACCGCGCGATCTGGATCTTCACGATCTCCGCGAGCTGCTTCTCGCCGAGTGGCTCGAAGAAGATGATCTCGTCGATCCGGTTGAGCAGCTCGGGCCGGAAGATCGTGCGGAGCTCGCCCATCACCGAGGCTTCGACCTCGGTGCGGTTCTGCGCGGTCAAGCGGAGCAGGTGCTGGCTGCCCGCGTTGCTCGTCATGATCACGACGGTGTTCTTGAAGTCGACCGTACGACCCTGGCCGTCGGTGAGGCGGCCGTCGTCGAGGACCTGCAAGAGCACGCTCCACACGTCGGGGTGTGCCTTCTCCATCTCGTCGAGCAGCACGACGCTGTAGGGGTGGCGGCGCACCGCTTCGGTGAGCTGACCGCCTTGGTCGTACCCGACATAGCCCGGGGGCGCGCCGACGAGCCGCGACACGGTGTGCTTCTCCTGGTACTCCGACATGTCGATCCGGATCATGTTGGTGTCGTCGTCGAACAAGAACTCGGCGAGAGCGCGCGCGAGCTCGGTCTTGCCGACGCCGGTCGGCCCGAGGAACAGGAACGAGCCGATCGGCCGGTTCGGATCCTTCAGACCGGCACGCGCGCGGCGCACCGCGGCGGATACGGCGACGACCGCCGCGTCTTGACCGATCACGCGCGAGCGCAAGCGGTCTTCCATCTTGCCCAGGCGCTCGGCCTCGCCCTCGATCATCTTGTCGACGGGGATGCCCGTCCACTTCGAGATCACCGCGGCGATATCGTCTTCGGTGACCTCCTCGCGTAGGAAGCCGCCCTTCGCGCGGAGCTGATCGACCTTCGCCGACTCGTCGGCGATCTGCTTCTCGAGCGCCGGCAGCGTGCCGAATCGGAGCTCGGACGCCTTCGCGAAGTCGCCCTGGCGCTGGGCCGCTTCGACATCCGTCTTCGCCTTCTCGAGCTTCTCCTTCGCCTCGCTGAGGTGCTTGATCAGATCGCGCTCGGCGTGCCACTGCGCCTTCATCGCGCTCGCGCGCTCCTTGAAGTCGGCGATCTCTTTTTCGACCACGGGCAGGCGCTGCTTCGACGCGCGATCGTTCTCGCGCTGGAGCGCGGCACGCTCGACCTCGAGGCGCACGATGTCGCGCTCGAGATCGTCGATCGGCGTGGGCGTCGATTCGATCTCCATCTTGAGCCGCGACGCGGCCTCGTCGACGAGATCGATCGCCTTGTCGGGCAGCTGGCGCGCCGGGATGTAGCGCTGCGACAGCTTCGCGGCTGCCACCAGGGCGCCGTCGCGGATCCGAATGCCGTGGTGGACCTCGTACTTCTCCTTGATGCCGCGGAGGATCGCGATCGTGTCCTCGACCGAGGGCTCGTCGATCATCACGGGCTGGAACCGGCGCTCGAGCGCTTTGTCCTTCTCGATGTGCTTGCGGTACTCGTCGAGCGTGGTCGCGCCGATGCAGCGGAGCTCGCCACGCGCGAGTGCGGGCTTCAAGAGGTTCGCCGCGTCGTTGCCACCTTCGGCCGCGCCGGCGCCGACGAGCGTGTGCATCTCGTCGATGAACAAGATCACCTGGCCCGCGGAGGACGCGACCTCTTTCAACACGGCCTTCAGCCGCTCCTCGAACTCGCCGCGGTACTTCGCACCGGCGATCAAAGCGCCGAGGTCGAGCGACAAGAGCTTCTTGTCGCGCAGGGACTCGGGCACGTCGCGGCGCGCGATCCGCTGCGCGATGCCTTCGACGACCGCGGTCTTGCCGACGCCGGCTTCGCCCACGAGCACGGGGTTGTTCTTCGTGCGCCGCGACAGGATCTGGATCGTCCGGCGAATCTCGTCGTCGCGTCCGATCACCGGGTCCAGCTTGCCTTGCTCGGCGAGCTTGGTGAGGTCGCGCGCGTAGCGCTCGAGCGCCTCGTACTTGGCCTCGGGATCGTCATCGGTGACGCGCTGATTGCCGCGCACCGCGACGAGCGCGCCGAGGATGGCGTCCTTGGTCCCGCCGGCGTTGCGGAGCGCTTCGCCTGCCGGCGTCTTGCTCTCCGACAGCGCGATCAGGAAATGCTCGGTCGAGATGAACTCGTCCTTCATGTCGTCGGCCTGCTTGGCCGCCGCTTGCCAGGCGTCCTTCAACGAGCGGCCGAAATCGACGTCGAGCGCCGAGCCGCTGACGCGCGACTTCTTCTCGAGCGCGCGCTCGAGGTCGGCGTGGACGATCTCGGGGTCGGCTCCGAGCTTGGTGAGGATACGAGGCACCACACCGCCCTCTTGATCGAGGAGCGCGAGCAACAGGTGCTCGGCGCCGACCTCGGCGTGGTTCTTGGCCATGGCGAGCTCGCGAGAAGCAGCAAGAGCTTCGCGGGCTTTGACGGTCAGGTTGTCGATCTTCATTGCGAGGCGAATGTAATCACGCTTACAGGGCCGTCAATACGGCACGTAGATCGCAAGTGGTTGTGGAGCATGAAAACCCTCCTCTGGACCGGCCTGCTCCTCGGATGTTTCCTGACAGCAGCGAGCGCCGATCCGGCGGACACCAAACCCTCGAAGGACAAGGCCTCCGACGTCAAGAAGGATGCGAAGACCGGGGCGAAGGACGCCGCAAAACCGGATCCCGACAAGTCCAAGGCCGACCAGGCCGCGGATGCCGCGAAGGCGAAGGCCGATCGCGCGAAGGACGCCTCGAAGAACAAGCCGTGAAGCGGGCGCTGCCGGGCCGCTTCCCTTAGATTCTAAGAGATGCAGCCGGGCGACCTGGTCGGCGGCCGGTTCGAGCTCGGTGAGGTGGCCGGCTCGGGCGGCATGGGTGCGGTCTATCGCGCGGTCGACCGTGCGACGGGCGAATCCGTCGCGGTCAAGGTCCTGCGCGAGGTCGCGAGCGAGCACGGCGATCGGTTCGCCCGCGAGATCCGGGTGCTCGCGCAGCTCCGCCATCCCGGCATCGTCCGCTACATCGCCGACGGCAAGACCGACAACGGCATGCAGTGGCTCGTGATGGAGTGGCTCGAAGGCGAGCCGCTCGGTCATCGCGTTCGGCGCACCGGCATCGCGGCGAGCGAGGCAGTCGCGCTGGTCCGCCGGGTCGGCGAAGCGCTCGGCGCCGCCCACGATCGCGGCGTCGTCCACCGCGACGTCAAGCCGTCGAACCTGTTCGTCGTACGCGACGACCTCGCGCGGGTGAAGCTGCTCGATTTCGGCGTAGCGCGCGTCGGCGATGGCGATCGGTTCGCGACGCGCACCGGCGTCATGATCGGGACGCCCGGCTACATGGCGCCGGAGCAGGCGCGTGGCGATCGCAACGTCGGGCCGCGTGCGGACGTGTTCGCGCTCGGCTGCGTGCTGTTCGAGCTGCTGACCGGCGAGCACGCGTTTGTCGGCGACAACGTGATGGCGGTGCTCGCGAAGATCTTGCTCGAGGATGCGCGGCGCGTCGCCGAGCTCCGGCCGGAGCTGCCACACGAGCTCGACGAGCTGGTCTCGCGCACGTTGTCGAAGCAGGCGGAAGATCGTCCGGCCGACGGCGCCGCGCTGGCGGCCGCACTCGCGGCGTTCGGGACGCTCGAGGCGATCGAGATCGGTCCGATCACGCCGCGCAAGTCGCTGACGACGAGCGAGCGGCGGTTGTTGAGCGTCGTGTTGATCGGGGCCGACAAGTCGGGCGAACGCCCGGCGCGTGGCAACGCCGGAGGCGGTGCGGAGGTAAGCGATAACTACGACACGATCGCCGAGTCGGTCGCGGATTCGCCGACGGTGACAGCGCAAGACATTTCGACCGAGGGCGAGTCGGTGTTGCCGATGATCTACGCCTCGCTGCGCGCGACCGCACTCGAGCACGGCGCGACGCTCGAGCGCCTGGTCGATGGCTCGCACGTCGTCACGGTCGTCGGCGGCGGCAGCGCGGGCGATCAGGCGATGCAGGCCGCGCGCTGCGCGCTCGCGCTGAAGCAGGTCGCGCCCACCGCCCCGATGGCGCTCGCGACCGGACGCGGTGTGCTTGCCGGGCGCTGGCCCGTGGGCGAAGCGATCGATCGCGCGGCGCGCTTGCTCGGCAAGGCCGCGGCGGGCGTCCGGGTGGACGACGTCACCGCGGGCCTCCTCGACGTGCGCTTCGAGCTCGGTGGTGATGCCGCGGGTCTCGTGTTGATCGCGGAGCGCGATGTGGTCGAGACCGCACGCACGCTGCTCGGCAAGTCGACGCCTTGTGTGGGCCGTGACCGCGAGCTCGGCGCGCTCGTCGGGCTGTACGAGGAGTGCATCTCCGAACCGATCGCGCGCGCGGTCGTCGTCGTCGGGGCGGCCGGCATCGGCAAGTCACGCGTGCGAGTCGAGGTGTTGCGGCGCGTCCATGCGATGGGCGAGCCGGTCGAGGTCTGGATCGGCCGCGGTGATCCGCTGCGCGCGGGCTCGCCGTACGGGATGATCGCTCCGGCGCTGCGACGTTCGGGGGGCATCCGCGATGGCGAGCCGGTCGAGGTCCGGCGCCAGAAGCTTCGCGCGCGCGTGTTGCGCAACGCGAGCGCCCCGCTCGAGAAGAGCCTGCTATTCCTCGGCGAGCTGATCGGCGCGCCGTTCGACGACGACGATCATCCGCAGCTCCGCGCCGCGCGCCACGATCCGCTATTGATGGCGGAGCAGATCCGCCAGGCGTTCGTTCACTTCGTGACGACCGAGCTCGCGGCACAGCCGCTGGTGGTCGTGCTCGAGGATCTCCACTGGGGAGATCTGCCGAGCGTGAAGTTGATCGACGCGGCGCTGCGCGAGCTGATCGATCGTCCGCTGTTCGTGCTCGCGCTCGCCCGGGAACAGCTCGTGGACCTCGAGCCGAAGTTGTGGATCGAGCGCGGCGCGCACGAGCTGCGTCTCGACGAGCTGACGAAGAAGGGCAGCGAGCGGCTCGTGCGCGGCGTGCTCGGCGATACCGCGACCGACGCGTTGGTCGCACGCCTGGTCGAGCAAGCGGCGGGCAACGCGTTCTATCTCGAGGAGCTGATCCGAGCGACCGCGGAGGGCAAGGGCGACGCCATGCCCGAGACCGTGCTCGCGGTCGTCCAGAGCCGGCTCGAGCGGCTCGAGCTCGATGCGCGGCGTGTGCTGCGCGCGGCGAGCGTGTTCGGCCAACGGTTCTGGCGCGGCGGCGTGATGGCGTTGCTTGGCGATGCCGCACGCGCGACCGGAACCGAGGAGTGGCTCGACGAGCTGTGCGAGCGAGAGCTCGTCGCCCGGATCGCACCGCCGCGGTTCCCCGGCCAGGACGAGCTCCAGTTCCGCCACTCGCTCGTGCGCGAAGCGGCGTACGCGATGTTGACGGATGCCGACCGCAGGCTCGGCCATCAGCTCGCCGGCGAGTGGCTCGCGGCGGCAGGCGAGGCCGATCCGGTCGCGCTCGCGGATCACTTCGAGCGCGGCGGCGATGGTCCGCGCGCCGCGGTGCTCCATCGCGCCGCGGCCGAGCAAGCGCTCGCGGCGTGCGACTTCCGCGGTGCGCTCGCGCGCTGCGGCCGCGCGGTGGCGTGCGACGGCGAGTCCGGACTCATCGCGCTGGTCCGGGCCGAGGCGCATCGCTGGCTCGGCGAGCTCGCCGAGAGCGCGACCCACGCGCGCGCGGCGCTCGCTGCGTTACCGCGCGGCACGGTCCAGTGGTTCGCGGCGGCGAACGAGGCATGCGAGGCGAGCGGCAAGCTCGGCGACCGGGCGTCGCTCGAGGCGGTCGCGGAGCTCTTGCGCGAGGCGCCGAGCGACCGCACGACGCTCGGCGCGCGCGTGACGGCGACCGCGAATGCGGCGTTCCAGCTGTTCAGCTACGGCAGCCACGCGCTCGCCCAGGTCTTGCTCGATCTCGTCGAGCACGTCGCGCCCGCGGTCGAGGAGCCTGCGATCCTCGCGCGGATCTATCAGGCGCGGTCATCGCGTTCGATGTTCACCGGCGACGCCGGTGCGTACCTCGAGTCCGAGCTCGCGGCATTCGCAGCGTTCGAGCGCGCGGGCGATCTTCGTTACGCGTGTGTCCAGCGCGGCCACGTCGGCTACGCGTGGCTCGAGCTCGGCGCGTACGCCGAGGCCGAGGAAGCGCTGCGCGACGCGCTTGCTCGGGCGACCGCGCTCGGCTTGCCGAACGTGGTCGCGACGGCGAAGCACAACCTCGGGCGCGCGCTCGCGGCGCGAGGCGAGCTCGTCGAGGCGGCGCGCGTGGAGGCCGAGGCGGTCGCCGCGTTCGACGCGCAAGGCGATCGCCGGCTCACCGGCGGTGCGCGCCTGTACCTCGGCGCGATCTACTACGAGCAGGGGGAGTTCGCTGCGGCCGAGCGCGAAGTCGCGCTCGCCCTCGCGAGCTCGCAGCTGCCGATGCAGGCGCAGATGCGCGCGACGCTCGCGCGGATCTTGCTGGCGAGCGGCCGCGTCGTCAATGCGCTCGGCGAGGCGCACGCCGCGATGGCCATCCTCGACGAGCTCGGCGCGATCGAAGAAGGCGAGGCACTGGTCCGGCTCGTCCTCGCCGAGGCGCTGCTCGGCAGCGATCGCCGCGACGAAGCTCGTGCCGTGATCGGCGTTGCAGGTGCGCGCCTGCTCGCGCGCGCCGAGCGGATCAGCGATCCGCGGTATCGCAAGAGCTTCGTCGAGCGGATCGCGGATCACGCCCGGACGATCGAGCTAGCGACGCGGCTCCGCTAACCGAGGTCCGAGGCGATCGGCGTATTCGCAGCGGCGGCGCGCAGCTTCACGAGATCGAGCACGCCGCGGCGGCCGAGCTCGGCGATCGCGGTCGTGGCACTCTTGGCGTCGAACCGGCGGCCGTTGCCGGTGCCGCTCTTGGTGCGAACGGCGAGTCCGACGAGCGCGTTCGTCACGCGGGTCGGAGCATCTTCGCCGATCGTGGTAACGATCTTCATCGCGAGGTTCGTGTCGCCGACGAGCGCCGCGGCGACGAGCGCTTGCGATAGCGCGGTCTTACCGATCGGACCGAGCGTGAGCGAGCCCGAGCTGACGAGCTGGGTCGTGACCTCGTGAAGCGCGGCGGGATCGTCGGCGCGCCAGTACACGTCGAGCAGCCGGCGCAGCGTCGGGACGTGGGTCGGATCGAGATCCGACGCGCGCAGGAACACGTCGTCCGCACGATCCTGGTCGCCGAGGTGGACGAGCACCGCTTCGCCGAGCCGGTACAGGCGCTCCGCGCGCTCGCCCGGCGATGGCGCGAGCGGCACGAGCTGGTAGAGGTAGCGCGTCGCGGTGGGCCAGTCGCCTTTCGCGATGTGGACCTCGGCGAGCTGCTCGATCGCGAACGCGTGGTGCGGATGATCGCGGACGATTCGATCGAGCTGGCCGATCGCAGAGTCGAGATCGCCGAGCGTGCGATACAGATCGACGAGCGCGAAGTGGGTCGCCATCAGCGCTTCGTCGTCGTCGAGCGGGACGAGATCGAGCACCGCGCGCGCGGCGACCAGCGCGAGGGCGGTCTCGCCGAGTCGGGTCGCGAGCTCCTGGATCCGCATCAGGATATCGCGGCGGCCCGGTGCGGCGGTCGCGGCAGCGCGCGCGAGCTCGAGCGCCTCGGTGTCGCGGCCGAGGTGCTCCGCGATGATCGAGCGGCGCAGCGCGAGCTCTTCTTCGCCCAGGATGCTCTCGCCGGGCGCGAGGTCGCGATAGATCAGATCGGCGGTCGGCCAGTCGCCGAGCTTGAACGCGAGCGCACCGCGCGCGTCGAGCGCATCCGTGTGCCCCGGGTCTTCGATCAGGGCGGCGTCGTACGCACGCGCCGATTCGCCGTGCTTGCCGAGATCCTCGGCGAGCCGCGCGACCTCGAGCCAGGCGGCCGCACGCTCGCCGGCGACCTGGGTCTTCGCCGCGCGCAACGTGGTCAGCTCGGTCAGCGCCGGCAGGTCGCCGGACAGCCGGTGCGAGCTGGCGAGCGTGCGGAACGCAGCGGCGTGGCCCGGATCGAGGCGCCACAGCTGGTGCGCGAGATCCTGC
The DNA here is from genome assembly GCA_040004535.1 of Deltaproteobacteria bacterium. Classification (GTDB taxonomy): domain Bacteria; phylum Myxococcota_A; class Polyangia; order Haliangiales; family Haliangiaceae; genus JABFXX01. The sequence continues at coordinate 6,926 of JBDUAS010000148.1, read as the reverse complement.
GCGCCTTCGAGATCGCCGGCGACCTCGGCTTGTTCGAGCCGCGCGGCGAGCGAGGCCTTCTCGTCGGCCGGAAGCTCGACATTCGCGCGACAGCGCGCGGCGGCCGCGAGCAAATCGCTGCGATCGGCAGCGCGCGCGCTGGTCGCGGCTTCTTCGTACAGCCGCGCGGCCTCGCCACGGCGACCGATCGCTTCGTAGCGCTTCGCGAGCGGCGCGCGCACCGCCGGGATGGTCGGATCGAACGCGAGCGCTTGCTCGAGGTTGACCTGACCTTGATCAGGATCTTCGAGACGCTCCTGAAAGATCAGTGCGAGCTCGAGGTGTAGCGCGCCGCGATCGCGCGGGTTTTGCGACGCCGCGATCTCGCGATACAGGAGCGATGCGACCAGCGCCCACTCGCCGCGCACCATCGCAGCGGTGCGTAGCTGGTACGCGACCTCCGGATCGGCGGGCGCACACGCGTGCGCCTCCTTGAGGCACCGATATGCCTCGGCCTCGCGGCCGGGCGCACCGCGGTACAGCCTCGCGCGGCGCCGCCACAAGGTGGCGCGCGTCCTCGTATCCTCGGTGAGCACGAGCTGGCGACCGATCGCCTCGGATGCCGCGGTGATATCGCCGGTCTCGACGTAGAGCTGCTCGAGCAACTCGAGCGGCTCGCGCTCGGTGGGATGGTTCGTCGAGGCGCGCTCGGCGGCGACGATCGCGGCCGTGAAGTTCTCTTCTTCGGCGAGCTCGCGCGCTTCGACGAGCTCGACGCCGGTCTCGACGACAGCCGGCGGCTGGACGGGGGCCCCACCGATCTCGCCGGAGACGACCGAGTCGTCGTGGCCGAGCACCTCGGCGCGCTCGGCCGCAAACGTGCGCCGTACGCTGTCGTACTCGGCCGAACCCGCGATCTGTTCGTAGAGATCGCGCGCGAGCTCGATCTCGTCGGCGCCGGCGAGCGCGTCGGCGTACGGCATCCACACTGGCGCGTACGTCGGATCGACGCGATACGCCTTGTTCCACAGCGCCGTCGCGCGGATCGGATCGTGGGCTTCGCCGCGCGCGGTCAACGCGAGCTCGTGCAGCGCGATCGCCTGGGCGCGGCCGGTGCCTTCGAGCGCGGCGCGGTCGAGCAAGCCGCGCCGGAGGTCAGCCCCCTCGGGGCTCGCGGCAAGGTGCGCTAGCAGCGCGAGCAGGATTCCCGGGTCGTCGGGCGCTTCGCGATGCGCGGCGAACAGGCGATCGCGATCGGCGAACGCCGCGGCGGCCCTCACGGCGCCGGAATTCTCCTCGCGCGTGCCCGACACGGTCACCGATGGCGGCTGCGCCTTTTCGCTGATCACGTGCTCGTGCTCGTCGTCGTCCGCGGGCATCGCCTCGCGGATCTCGAGGACATGAATCGGCGGCGCCTCCATGTCCGGCTCCGTGATCCCGCCCGTCGCGGCCTGCTGCCGCCGCATCTTCTCGATCAGATCCTTCTCGGTATCGCCATCATCGCCGCCACCGATCGCGCGCAACAGCGCCGCCGCATCGGCACGGAGCGATTTGGCCTCGTCGGTCTTCGCGCCCTGCGCGCGCCACTCGTACGTGCGCGCGAGCTGGGCCTTGCGCGCGACCTCGGCGTGAAGCTCGGCGAGCAGCTTGCCGCCATCGTCGAGCTGGCCGCCGCTCGACGCCGCGTCGATCAACGCGACTGCATCGGTGTTCTTGCCGGCGCGCACGTAGGCACTCGCGAGGTTGACGAGATCGGTCGATGCGCGGCGCTCCGCCGGGATCGCGGTCAGCGCCTCGGCGGCGACGTCCCAGGCGAGGTGCGCGGACGCTTCGCTCGCGAGTAGGCGCAGCGTCGAGTCGTGACGCGTGCCGCCGAGCTGATCGGCGGCGCGGCGCATCGCAGCGCGGGCGCGCGGCGCATCGTCGATCCGGTCGTAGAACAGATCCGCGAGCTCGAGCAACGCGTCGCCTTGCTTCGAGCCGGTCAACAGCTCGGACCGCGCGGTCAGGTGACGCGCAGCCGCCTCGTAATCACCGAGCTCGATCGCGAGCTCGCCGAGCTCGGCGAGGACATCGAGATCCCCCGGCGCGACGTGGTTCGCGGCCTCGAGGGATGCGAACGCATCGGCAACCTTGCCGGCGGCGCGCGCGCGGCGCGCGGCTTCGCGCAACGACAGCCCGGCGGCCTTCGCATCCTTCATCCGGCCGCTCGCGGTGTCCTCGTCGCCGGTTGCGGGTGGCGTTTCGGCGGGCGCGGGTGCGGCGGTGCGTGCGGCGACGAACGCGAGCGATGGCGCCCACGCAGGATCGATCTCGAGAGCGCGCTGATGCGTCGCGAGCGCGACGTCGCCGCGGCCGAGCTGATCTTGGACATCGCCGAGCCGCGACAGCAGCGGCACTTGGCGGTGCGGATGGCGCGAGGTCGCCGCGACCTTGCGGCCGAGGATCGTCGCGACGCGTTCGAGATCGCCGCGTTCGCGCCACTGTGCTTCGAGCGCGTCGAGCGCCGGCAAGTGCGAATCGGAGATCCGCAGCGCGGCTTCGAGGCAGCGCACCGCATCGTCGACACGGTCGGCGCGCCGGAACAGCTCGCCCGCGCGATACATCGCATCGGCGCGAGCGCTCGGCGTCGAATCCGCTGCGAGCTGAGCGAAGCCCTCGAGCGCGGTGGCCGCGCCGGCCAGATCGCCCGCGCGCTCCGCCAGATCCGCGAACAGCCGCAGCGCCTGGCCGCGAACCTCCGGCGTCGCGGCGCTCCACGCATCGGTGCCTTCGCCATGCTGGGCGACCGGTCGCAGCGTCTCGACGGCGAGCGCGGCGTCTCCGGTGCGATCGGCGGCGACCGCGAGGCGATAGCGATACGTGCCGAGCTTCGCGAGCTCGGTCTGCGGATCCTCGAGCAGGCCGCGATACGCGCGGATCACGTCGGGCCATGCACGCTGGCGCCATGCGGCTTCGCCGAGCGTTGCGAGCACTTCGCGGCGGAGGTGCGAGGGCACGTCGGCATCGAGCTGGGCGTGCGCACGCGCACCGTGGGGCAGGGCGGCGGCGGGCTCGTCGGCCGCGAGCCACGCGGCGGCGGCGGCGGTCTCCGATTCGATCCGCTCGCTCGTGCGCTCGGCGATCTTCGCGAGCGAGGCCAGCGCTTGCGCGCGCGCCCGAGCATCGCCGCTCTTCGCGAGCAGCTCCGCCTCGAGCGCGTACGCGCGGCGGCGCGAGACAGGATCCGAGGCTTCGTCCTCGAGTAGCGCGAGCGCCTCGTGGAGATCCGCGAGCGCGGCCGCGAGATCAGGCGTCGTTTCTTTACGGCGAACATCGGCGCGCGAGATCAACAACGACGCGCGCTCGGCCGGCGGCGGCCGCGTCGCGAGCACGGCGTCGATCCAGCGCCGCTCGCTTATCGGTTCGGCCGCGCGCGCGAGCATCGTCAGGGCGGCGGACCGTGCGATCGCGGGGGCGTGCTGTGCGGCGAGCCCGTGCGCGCGCTCCCAGTCGACGCCGGCCTGCGCGGCATCGCCGCGGCGATCGAACAGCGATGCGCGCGCGACCGCGAGCTCGGCAGCGCGGGTGTACATGCGATCCTCGTCGATGTCAGCCTCGCTGCCGAGATCGACGAACGAGCTGATCGCCGTGTCGAATTCAGCGGCGGCGTGATCCGCGTCGGCGTCGGCTTCCGCGATCTCCGCGAGCACGGCGTGCGCTTCGGCCGCGGTCTCGCCACCCGCGAGCGTCGCGCGGCGCAGCGAGCCACGCGCGTCGTCGAGCCGGTCGAGCGCGACGAGCGAGCGCGCGAACGCGAGCTCCTGGCGCGCGATCACCGGTTGCGGCAGACCGATCCCGCGCAACCGCTCGTAGAGCTCGGCGGCGCCCGCGTGATCGCCGCGTGCGGCGGCAGCGCGTGCGAGCCCGGCGATCGCATCCGCTTGCAGCGGGTCGCGCTCGAGCGCGCGGCGCCACGCGGCTTCCGCGTCGGCGAGCTGACCCTGGTTCGCGAGGCTCTCGCCGAGGATCGCGTTTGCACGCGCGGCGGTGCGCGCGTCGTCGCGCTCGTCGGCGAGCCTTGCGACCTCGCGCCACGCCTGGACCGCGGCGCGCGGATCCGAGACCGCGAGGATCACCGCGGTCATCTCGTGGACTGCCGGATCGTCGGGTGCAAACGCGCGCGCGGCCGATAGCTCGACGTGCGCGTTGCCCGGATCGCGCAGGTGGTGAGCGAACACGTCGGCGAGCCGGAGGTGGAGCTGGACCGCGCGCTGCGGATCGGCGTGCTGTGCTTGTTGCGCGCGCGACCGGAGGAGGCGAACCAGCTCGGCCCAGCGTTGTTCGTCGCCGAGCCGATCGGCGAGCGCGTCGGCCGCTTCGTTCGAGCTCGGGTCGTGCTCCAGAGCGAGCTCGTAGAGCTGAGTCGCGGAGCGCGGCTCGAGCACGCGCAGGAGGCGTGCGCCAGCGAGCGCGGCGAGCGAGGCCTGATCGTCATCACCCTCGGCGTCGGCGAGCTGCGCGACGTGCGTGAGGTGGCTCGCCGCTTCGCGTGCATCGCCTTGTGCGAGCGTGATCGCGGCGAGCGCGGCGTGCGCTGCAGGAAAATGCGGCCACCGGCCGAGCGCCTGGCGCGCGAGCTCGAGTCCGTCGAAGAACCAGCCCGGGCGCGCCGCGGCGAGCGCGAGGATCCGTTCGAGCAGGAGCGGTTGATCGGGTCCACCCGCGGCGAGCAGCGCGCGATAGCCGCGCATCGCTTCCTCGATGTGACCATCGCGGAGCTGGTCATCCGCAGAGTGCATGAGGTCGTGCGCAGCAGCAAGCTGGACCTGCGCGACACGCACGCCGAGCTCGCCGTGCCGACTCGCCGGTGGCCCGAATGCGATCTCGATCGCGGCGCGGCCGATCCGGACCGAGAGGAGCTCGATGTCGGAGACCGCGGGCAAACGCCATCCGGCAGGCGGCATCAAGTGCCAGAGCAACGCGCCGACGAGATCGATCTCGACATCGCACAGGCCACGCACGTGGGGGCGCTCGACGACGCCGGCGGAATCGGTCGCATCGAGGAGCGCGGTGAGGATCCGATCCGCGATCACCGGGCCCGGCGTCGGCAGATGGCCGTGCACGCGGATGTGGCTCGCGAGCGCGCGCAGGTGCGTGCCGGTGTTCGCGACCTGGATCCGGAACGTGACATCGGCGACCGCGAGACCATCGGCGGCGCGTGCCCGCACAGCGATGAAGCCATCGCACAAGCGTGCCGCGACCTGCGTGATGCCGAGGCCCGCGAGATGACGGCGCGCGGTGTCGACGCCCGCATCGAGCGCGGCCGCGGGCGCGCGGACGGCGAGCATGCGCAACCGCGTGCGGCGGCGCTGGTAGCGCTCGGCCTGCGCGCTGCCCGGATTGGTGCCGAGGTCGGTGACGTCGAGCTCGAGCCGCTCGACATGGAGTGGTCCCGCGTGAAGGTCGACGAGCGCGAGTCGGCCCACGCCGCCGTGAGCGTGAAACGTGAACGGAAGGCGGGCCGGGCCCGTCGGCGCACCGACGACAGTCACCAAGCGGAAGTTAGCAGACCCAGACCAAAGCCGTGAGACCCGGGGCTCAGTGGAACGACATGCAAGGGCGGTACGTCACCGGGAGCACTTTGCCCTGGTCGTCGCGCTCGATCAGCAGCTCGGGATTCGGCTTGATCTTGTTCGCCTTCGCGAGCGCCTCGCACTTGTCGCGCAGCCATTCATCGAGGAACGCGTTCGCGCGCGCGTTGCGAAGCTCGGCGACGCGGCGGTCGGCGTCCTTGTCGAAGTCGGCCATGTTCGGCTGGTTGCGCTGCACGAGCTGGACGACGATGTACGCGCCGCCTTCACCCTCGTAGATCCGCGGCGCGAGCTGACCGGGCTGGAGCTCGTCGAACACGGCCTGGATCGCTTCCTTCGCCGCGCCGAGGCCGTTCATCTGCTTCGCGCGCGACTTGTTGGTGAAGCGCGCGACGTGCGGCGGTGCGACGTCGGAGAGCAGCGGCAGCACGTCCTTCGATGGGACGATGTCGGCAGCGGGCGCAGGGGGCGCCGGCGGCGCAGGAGGGGCGCCGGCGGCAGATCCCGACATCGGCGCGCCGGCCGATCCGGCCGGAGTCGCGGGGGGCGTCGGCGCGCCGGTCTTCGGAGCCGTCGGGGCGGGCGTCGTCGGAACGATGGTCGCGGAACCGGTCTTGGCGGGCGTAGGCGTAGGCGGCGCGGCGGCCGAGCCGGCCTTCTCCTGCGTCTCGAACCAGCCCGCGGGGATGTCCTTCGCCGGCGGCGTCTCGAGCGCACCGTGTTGGCCCTTCATCAGCTCGCGGAGCTTTGCCTTCTGCTCCTCGGGAACGTTCGGATCGTTCATCAGCTGCTCGAGATCGATGCCGCCCGACGGTGCGTCCTTCTGATAGAGCTCGTCGAGCTGCGCGCCTTTCGCGCCTTTGAGCGCCGAGATCGCCGCACGCTTGGCGGCTTCCTTGCTCCACACGTCCTTCGCCATCTCCCAGGCGAGCTCGGTCTTGACCTGGTCGAAGCTGAGATCGCCCTCGCGCTTGTCCTCGGCAAGGATCAGATATGCGCCGCGATCGGTCGCGATCACCGGCGTCATCTCGCCCGGCTTCAACGTCTTGACCGCGTCGTTGACGGCCTTGTCGCCGAGCGCGGCGTTGTCGATCGTGTGCCAGCCGATATCGCCGCTTACAGATTTCGCGGCGTCGTCGGTGTTGAGGTCCTTCGCCGCGGCGGCAAACTTGTCCTTGCCGTCCTTCTTCACGGCTTCGAGCTTGGTCTTGGCTTCCTCGATCGGCATGCCGACCGGCTTCACCGCGACCTTCTTGTCGTCTTTCTTTTCGGGCTTCTTGTCGCCTTTTTTCTCGTCGGTCTTCGCCGTCGTGGCCGAGCCAGCGCCCGATCCAGCGCCCGATCCAGCGCCCGATCCAGCGCCCGATCCAGCGG
>JBDUAS010000415.1:0-5048 GCA_040004535.1 Deltaproteobacteria bacterium | reverse complement strand
GCTCTAGTTAGTTACACGCGCCCGTCGCGCAATCGCACGGAGCCGGGGTCGTGCCATCACTCGCGAAGCAGGTCTGCTTCGCGGCCTGCTCACCGAGCAGGAACGCCTGGACCATGCGCAGCGCGGCGGGCTTGCGGTTGATACCCGAGTGCGTGCCGTTATCGACGGCGGGCGGCACGTTCGTCTCCGGCGGCAGCGGCGTCGGATGATCGTTGAACACGTTGATGGCGTTCGTCATCGGGCCGGGCGCCGGGGTCAGGTCCCAGACCTGCTTGACCGCGGGATCCATCAGCGGGATCCCCATCGTGCGCGCGACCATCTCGGTCGTGATGTTCGACACGAGGCAATCGCCCATCGAGTACCACATCAGGATGTCCTTGGTCGGAATCCCGGGGAGCGGGTCGTGGATGACGTGCTCGGCGGTCGTGATCGGATCGTACGGCTCGAACGCCATGCCGAAGAACGCGATCAACAGCTGGTAGGTCTCGGGGTTCGTGTAGCTGCCCATCGCGGCACCTTGCAGGAGGTGCCACGCGTTGGAGCGCTCGAACAGCATCGACCAAACGCCACCCGGCACGGCGAGCACGCCGCGCGTGATGTTCGGATCGTACGCCATGAACACGTTGCCCATGATCCCGCCGAGCGAGCCACCGACGTAATACGTGTGCGCGGGGTCGATCACGGGATTGCCGTTCATGTCCTTGAACTCCGGCGCGGTCGACATCGGGCCGCGGACGACGTTCTCGAGCGAGATGAAGTCGATGATCGACTGGCCGAGCTTCTCGGTGATGCCGTAGCCGAGGTTGAGATCGTTGACCGCGAGGCTCGCGAGCGTGAGCTGGCGCGACGTCAGGCCGATGAAGTCGCCGGCGACGATGATGAAGCAGTACTTCTCGGCGAGCATCTGCGTGAAGTTGTCGTCGAGGTACTCCTTCGCCGAACCGAACAGGCCGTGACCGAACACGATCGTCGTGAACGGACCCTGCTGCGTGTTGACGCAGTCCGGGATCAGCGCGGCGAAGTTCGCGTCGCGCAGGCCATTCATCATCGGCAGGCCGTCGGGGCCGCGCGTGATGATCGAATCGTCGTTCTCCATGTCGGACAGGAAGTTCGCCGCCTTGTACGTCCCGATATACGCCTTGTAGATGCCGCTGATCGGCGGCTGCACCGTACCGACAAACGACAGATTCGCGCCGTTCGTGCCGATCGCGGGAAGCGCGGCATCGCGCATCGTCGTCAGGTCGGAGCGCAGGAAGTCATCGCTCGCCGTGACGAAGTCCCACGCGAGCACGAGCTCGGATTTCTGGACGCCCGCGGTCGCGAGCGCGCTGAACATCTTGTCGGCGTTGGCCTTCACGTCGGCGAAGTGCGGGTGGCTGAAGTCCTTGCCGTCGCGCAGCGCCGCGAAGCCATCGGAGACCGGCAGGTCGCTGCCGTCGGCGGACTTGACCGTGTTGCGGATCGCGACCGCGTAGCGCGCGCTGGTGTGGAGGCGCGCGAGCGGGCGGATGATCAGCGCGCTCTGTGCTGGATCGGTGAAGTTCGCGTCGGCCTCGGCGAAGAACGGTGCGCGCTCGCCGGTGTCGATGTCGAGGAGCACGATCGGCGAGTCCGCCGCGAGCGATGCCTGCGGATCTTTGAACGTCGGCAGATTCGCGATCGAGACGCCCTTCGGGAACATCGCGAGCATCGGACCGGTCGGCGAGAACCCGTCCCAGCGGTCGACCATCTTCGGGTCGATCGAGATCTGATCGCCGTTGATCGGCATCGCGTCCTTCGTCAGCGCGACGCGAAATCCGGTCTTCGCCGTGGAGTCCGTCTTCACGAACGCCATCGACGGCCACGGCATCAGGCAGCCCTGGCCACCGAGCGGGTTGCACTGATCTGGAATGCCGCTGTCGTTGCTGCTACCGCCGCAGGCGGCACCAGCGAGCAACGTCAACGCGACTCCGAAACTACAAAAACGGAGGTTCCCCACGGGCGCGACCGTATCACTCCGACGCTAGCTGTATGTAGCGAACCGCACGGTGCCGCAGTTGGCGCGAAGTATTCTATGGTGAGGCGTGACCTCGTCGTCGCTCGTAGCCTGGTTGGACCGGATGCTGTTCGCGCATCCGTTCGAAGGGCGATCGGCGCGCCGGTACGCCGCGGGCGAACGCGCCGCGTTCGGTGACCTCGACGACCGCCTCCTCGACGGCTGGGCCGCCGAAATCGCGCGTTCGCGCACGCTCTTGGAGCTCGGCTGCGGCCCGGCGACGTTCGCCACACGCGCGGCGGCGCGAGTCCCGCGCCTGAGCGTGATCGCGCTCGATCCGAGCCGCGACTTCGCGCGCCAGCATGCCTCTCTCCACGTGGCCCGAGCCGCAGGCGAAGCCCTTCCGCTGGCGAGCGCGTCGATCGACGTGGCCGTGTGCCTGTCGTCGATTCGCCACGTTCGCGACCGCGGCGCGGTGCTGCGCGAGCTTCGCCGCGTCGTACGTGGGCCGTTGTGGATCGTCGAGCTCGATCCCGCGGCCTCGCGTGACCGGATCGCGGCGCACGCCGACCGCTTGAGCTCGCCCGTGCTGCGCCGCGCGTTCGGCCCGATCGTCGTACGGATGGCGCCGACGGTCGATGCGATCACGGCGAGTGCGAGCGCGGCCGGCTGGCGCGTCACCGACCAGCGCGTCGATCCGATCCAGCCGGTCTACATCGTGGAGCTCTCGTGATGGTCATGGCCGGCACGGCTCGCTGGGCACGACTCGCGGCCGAGCTCCATCGCGAGCTCCGCGAGGTCGCGGATCTCGCGGCGATCGATCCGCGCTGGTGGTTGCTCGCCGGTGGCGCGGCCCTGCCCTGGGCGCGCGCCGGCGCGTACGTGATCTCCGATGCCGAGCCGGCGTCGGATACGTTCATCGCGCATCCCGCGCCCGCTCCAAGCGATCCGATCGGCGATGCGATCGCACGCGCCCACGCCGCTCGCGCCGCGATCGTCGCGCTCGACGGCGACCTCCCCGATCAACCGCTCGCGGTCACCATCCGCCGCCTCGCGATCGGCGCGTTCGTCGAGCCGAGCACGCTCGAGCTAGCCGCGTTCGCGATCGGCGATCGCTGCTGGTGCGCGCCGCTCGACGACGATCACACGCTCGCGCAGGATCTCGCGGCGGTCATCGCGGATCCGCGCGCGCCGACCAGGCTCTTGCAACCGCTCGGCGACGTGACTCCGTTCGTGTGCATCACGCTCGGCGAAGAACCGCTCCCCACCGCGCGCCATGGTCATCGCCGCGCCTGGCGCGACCACGACGAAATCGCCACCGGCCCCTGGCTCGGTCTGAGTCGCGCGGCCGGCATGGAGATCGTGTCGACGTCCCACATGGCGATCGACGGCTACGGTCACGCGCTCCTGGCGTCTCAGATCCGGAACCGAAGCGGCGTAAACGTGAGCGTGAACGTGAACCTAAACGCTCCGGCGATTCCTCCAGATGCGATCGCGCTCGACATCGCGTTCTCCGAGCTCGCGCATGCTCCGCGCGCTCTGGATCTGGCGTATCGCCTCGGCGGCTCGCTCCATCGCCTCGCCGCGAATCCCGCCGCCCGCTTCTCTCCGACATTTCAGATCCCGATCGCCCCCGGCGAACGCACCGATCCAGACCGCTTCAAGCGCCGCGTCGTCCCGGCGATCTGCTCCGTCCGCTTCCACCACAACAGCCCCGAGTCGTTCGCCACGTTCGAAGCCCGCACCCGCGAGCTCCTCGCGCGCGAGGCCTCCGGTACCGGCGTCTCCGCGCACCTCCTCGCCGCCGCCCGCGGTGCTCCTGCGCCACTCGCGTGGAAGCGCCGTGCCGTCGGTCCCGCTCGGCCGCGCTGGCTCGAATCGATGGCGAACCTGATCGGCGGGCGCGGCTGCGTCTCGAAGATCCTCGGCGCTCCCGCGGTCGCCGTGTCCTCGCCCGCGCGCCTCGCGACCGAGACCGATCCCTTCGGCAGCTGCGTCGTGACGGTGGTCACCTCCGACGAGCGCTCGGTGATGACGGTGGCAAGCTCGGGCATCGATCCGCACGACCTGCTTCACGAAATTGTTTGACTGCCAATCACGGTTCCTTGTTAGGGTCCGACCCATGATGAGGCCTCACGGAATAGCTTGTAGTGCGATCGTGGTCTGGGCGTTTGGTTGTGGTTCCAACGGTCGCGGCGACGACGGCATCCCCGGTGCGCACATCGTCGTCGCTCCTGCCGCTGCGGACGTCACGGTCAACGACAACGTCCCGGTCGCGCAGGCGTACACCGCGACGTTGATCGACGACAACGGCGACTCGCACGACATCACCCCGATGGTGGCGTTCTCGGTCGCGAATCCTTCGTACGGCAACTGGACCGGGCCGACCCTCTCGGTCACCGGCGGTGGTGCCGGCGTCACGCAGGTGATCGCGACGAACGGCACGTTGATGGCGTCCGCGAAGCTGACCGTGCACGTCAATGGCTCGCGCGACGACGGCACCGTTCCTCCGGGCACCGGCGGCCTGTTCGACAACGCGACCGAGTCCGGCGTCGGCCCGACGATCGCATATCCGGCGAACAACGTGATCGTGCCGCCCAACTTCGGCCAGTTCGATGTCCACTGGCAGCCCGGCGCGAGCCAGAACCTGTTCGAGATCTCGCTGCAGAACCAGTACGTGAACCTCAAGATCCATCGCGCCGCGACCGGCCCCGCGTACTCGGCCTATCTCCCCGCCGAGTGGACCGCGGTCGCGAGCACCGCCGAGCCGATCACGCTGACGGTCTCCGGCATGAACAGCGCGGCGCCGACGACGAAGTCGACGAGCACACCCGAGATGATCGGCACCACGAACGAGATCGTCCAAGGCGGCCTCTACTACTGGACCACCTCGTCGCCGCAAGGCATCTACCGCTACGACATGAGCACGCCGGCCACGCCGCCGTCGTCGTACTTCCCGCCGAACATGGCGCCCGGCGGCGGCAACAACTGCATCGGCTGCCACACGCTGTCGAAGGACGGCACCAAGATCGCGATGACGATCGACAGCGGCGATGGCCGCGGCGCGATGTTC
>JBDUAS010000147.1:0-17273 GCA_040004535.1 Deltaproteobacteria bacterium | reverse complement strand
CGAGCGCGTAGATGTCGACGCGATGATCGAGATCCTCGTCGCCGCGCGCTTGCTCCGGCGACATGTAGAGCGGCGTGCCGAGCACCATACCGGTCTGAGTCAGCCGCTGCGCCGCTTCTTCCTCGGTCGATGCGCGCAGTGACTTCGAGATCCCGAAGTCGACGACCTTCACGAAGTCGGCGTTGTTACGCTGCAAGAGGAACAAGTTCTCGGGCTTGATGTCGCGATGGACGATGCCCTTCGCGTGCGCGGCTGCGAGCGCGGATGCCGCCTGCGACGCGATCCGCAGCGTCCGCTGCTCCGGCAGCTCGTGCTCGCGCGCGAGGCACTCGGCGAGCGATTCGCCCTCTAGGTACTCCATCACGACGAACGTCCGGCCATCGGCGGTGTTGCCGATGTCGGTGATGTCGATGATGTGCTCGTTGCGGATCGACGACGCGAGCGTCGCTTCTTTCTTGAGCCGCGTGACGATCTGCTCGCGCTGCGCGTACTTCTCGAGCAGCACCTTCACCGCGACGCGCTTGTTGATCAGCGTGTGCGTCGCTTCGTAGACCGCGCCCATGCCGCCTTGGCCGATCTGCTTCGTGACCAAGAAGCGATCGAGCAACAGCGTGCCGATCAGCTCGGACGTGCCGGTGCCGAGCGGGCCGGACTTCGGGCCACTCGCATCGCCACCCAGTTCGGTAGGCGTCAGCCGCGGATCCATCGTCTCGCTGTTCGCCATCGCGACGGCGGTATCGGACGCGCCGTGCACGGAGTCGTTTTCTCCGCGCACGACCAACCGTTGCGGGGTGTCGGCCGCAGGCCGCCCCGGCGACGACCCCGAGGGTGGCTTGCCGCCAGTTTCCGCCGACATGGTTCTACGAGTCGCTCCCACGATGGTAGGAGCGACACACCGCTAAGTCAAACCAGTGCCAGGGTTTACGTTGCCGCAAGTACGTGTCTTTTGCCTACACGAATCCATCTATTGCCTCTATGCGAATAGTGGAATATAAGATGTTCGTGCAGTCCGTTCGCGCAGATCTGTTTCGCCTTCTCGGCGATGAGGATCGTCTGCGCCTGCTCGCGCTATGTGCCGAAGACGAGCTGACCGTCGGCGAGCTCGCGCAGTTGCTCGGCGAGAGCCAGCCGCAGATCACCAAGAAAACCCAACCGCTGCGCGAGGCAGGCCTCCTTGCCGCGCGCCGCGATGGCACCCGCACCCTGCTCAAGTCCGAGCTGTCCGATGACGGAAATGGCGATGTGGTCCTCACGGCTGGGGTCGCCGAGGGCCGTCGCCTGTGCACCAAGGACGGCAGCCTCGCGAAGGTCCCGCGGGTGATCGCGCAGCGCGAGGAGCTGTCGAAAAAGCTGTTCGATGCGAGCCCGGCCCCCGAGCCGGCGCCTGTCCTCGACTCCGAGCTCGTCGGCTGGCTCCCGATCCTCGCGCCGCTCCTGCCCGGCCGCGCGCTCGCGATCGATGCCGGCACCGGCGAAGGCGCGCTACTGCCGTTGTTGTCGCCGCTGTACCAACGCGTCGTCGCGGTCGATCGCAGTGCCGCACGTCTCGCACGCTGCGCCGCGCGCCTCGAGCAATGGGGCCTCGCGAACGTCCGGTTGCGCGAGGGCTCGATCGAGGATCCGGCGCTCGCCGAAGATGTCGGTCCACGCGGCGGTGCCGATCTGGTCGTCGTGTCGCGCGTGCTGCATCACCTCGGTCGCCCGCAAGATGCGATCGCCGCCGCGACTCGCTTGCTCCGGCCCGGCGGTCACATCGCGATCGTCGACTACCTGCCGCACGACGACGAAGCACTGCGCGAGCAGGGCCACGTCTGGCTCGGCTTCGATCCCGACAAGCTGCACCACTGGCTCGAAGGCTCGCAGCTCGTCTCGATCATCAACCAACCGCTTTCGACTCCGCACCACCCACCGCTTCAGCTCGCGATCGGAAGAAAACCGACGCGCGCTACTGCATAACCCGCACTGGAGAGAGACATGGAAACCCGCAACGAATTCCCCGCGTTCAAAGTCCGTGACATGAGCTTGGCCGAGCTGGGCCGCAAGAAGATCCGCATGGCCGAGAAGGAGATGCCCGGTCTGATGGCACTGCGCGAGGAGTACAAGGGCAAGCACCCGCTCAAGGGCGCGCGCGTCGCGGGCTGCCTCCACATGACGATCGAGACCGCCGTGCTGATGGAGACGCTCGTGTCTCTCGGCGCCGAGGTCACGTGGACGTCGTGCAACATCTACTCGACCCAGGACGAAGCCGCCGCCGCGATGGCGAAGGCCGGCATCCCGGTGTTCGCGTGGAAGGGCGAGAACCTCGAGGAGTACTGGCAGAACATCGAGCTCCAGCTCACCGCGTTCAAGGGCGGCAAGGGCCCGAACCTCATCCTCGACGACGGCGGCGATCTGACGCTGCTCGTCCACAAGGGTGCCGAGGCCGAGAAGAAGGGCGTCGCGCCGGATCCGAAGACCGCGACCAGCGACGAGATGCGCGTGATCTTCAACGTGCTGACCGAGTCGCTGAAGGCGTCGAAGACCCGGTTCACGACGATGGCCGCCGAGATCAAGGGCGTCTCCGAGGAGACCACCACGGGCGTCCACCGCCTGTACGAGATGGCGAAGAATGGCGCGCTGCTGTTCCCGTGCATCAACGTCAACGACTCGGTAACGAAGTCGAAGTTCGACAACCTCTACGGCTGCCGCGAGTCGCTGTTCGACGGCATCAAGCGCGCGACCGACGTGATGGTCGCGGGCAAGGTCGTCGTCGTCGCCGGCTACGGTGACGTCGGCAAGGGCTGCTCGCACGCCGCGCGTGGGCTCGGCGCTCGCGTCCTCATCACCGAGGTCGATCCGATCTGTGCGCTCCAGGCCGCGATGGAAGGCTTCGAGGTCGTGACGATGGAGACCGCCGCACCGATGGGCGACATCTTCGTCACCGCGACCGGCTGCTTCGACGTGATCCGCGCCGAGCACTTCCAGGTCATGAAGGACGAGGCGATCCTGTCCAACATCGGCCACTTCGACAGCGAGATCCAGGTCGCCTGGCTCGAGAACAACAAGGAGATCAAGGAGGAGAACATCAAGCCGCAGGTCGATCAGTTCATCTTCCCGAACGGCAAGCGGATCACGCTGCTCGCCCGCGGCCGCCTCGTCAACCTCGGTTGCGCGACGGGTCACCCGTCGTTCGTGATGTCGAACTCGTTCACGAACCAGACGATGGCGCAGCTCGCGCTGTGGGCGAACGCGACCAAGGGTCAGGACGAGATGACCGGCATGAAGTTCGAGGCCGGCAAGGTCTACGTGCTGCCGAAGAAGCTCGACGAGAAGGTCGCGCGCCTCCACCTCGCGAAGGTCGGCGTGCACCTGACGACGCTCTCGAAGGAGCAGGCGGATTATCTCGGCGTGTCGACCGAGGGTCCGTTCAAGCCCGACCACTACCGCTACTAGCTCGTGCTCGTCGCACGTTCGGACGGGAAACTGTTCCGACGCTCCGACGAAGCACGGTCCTAAGGCATGACGAGCCCGATAGGCGAGATCCTGCGAGTCTGGGGCGCAGCCGTCGCGCGCCCCGGCGCTGCGCAGACCGAATTTGCGTCGCGACGTTGGCGTTCGGCCGCGTCCACTCGCGCGCAGAATCGAGCACGAGCACGTGCCACGTGCACCGACTAGAAGCCGACGAAGATATTCACGAGTGCCTCGAGCTCCGGCGACTGCGTCGCATCGAGCTCGGGGCGCTTGATGATCCCGAGGCCGCCTTCCCAACCGAAGCGGCGGTTCGCGTGATCACCGATCAGGTACTCGCCGAGCATGAATTCGGCGCCGCCGTCGGCGTTCGGTCCGCTGATCTCGAGACGCGCAGCGACGTACATCGCGACGCGCATGTGAAACGGGAAGCCGTCGGCCTGGTTGCGTGCGAGCTGGAGCTCGGCGCGGAGACCGGCGCCGAGCTGGCTGCGTGCGCGCGTGTCGTTCATGTAGAACCCGGCGAACAGCTCGGGGACGATCCGCGCGTCGTGATCGAACAGGCCCGCGGGTGGCAACGCGATCGGCGCGTCCTCGAACGTCATCGAGATCCGCGCGCCCGCATTCATGTTCGCATCCTGGTTCGTCGTGTTCGCGTAGCTCGTGCCCGCGAGCGACAAGCCGACCCATGTCACGGTCTGGCGATCGGCGTGCGCGGTCGATGCGAACAGCCCTGACGCGACGAGGATTCCGACGGTGCGCACGCCGGGACGATAGCAAATCCAGTGCCGCGACCGACGAATATCAGAGCGGGCAGGTCGCCGGCGCCATGCACGTGAGTGTGGTGCCGGTGTCACAGTAGAGCGAGGCGCACTCGGTATCGGTGTGGCACGGTTGGCCCGCTGCCTTCGGCGTGCGGCACACGCTCCCGTCGCAGTACGTGCCGATGTCGTTGCAGCGCTGGTAGACGCTGCAGTCCTCGCCGAGCTTGGGATAGGTCGCGCAGGTTTGACTCGTCGGATTGCAGGTCGTGTAGAAGTTCGAGCACTGTTGCCCCGCGCCGCACGCCTCGCCGGCGAGCGCCACGTGGTGGCAGATCTGGTCGTTGCCACAGTACAGACCCTCGTCGCCACACCGTCCCGACGCCGTGCACGGTTGGTCGAGATGCGGTGCGTCGATGCAGGTCAGCGTCGAGAACACGTCGCACTGCTGGCCGTCGCCGCACTCCTTGGTGTTCTGACACGGCGAGCCGAGTGGCTTGACCGCCATGCACACCGCAGTCGTGCTGTCACAGTACGCGCCGACGACGCACGGATCGTAGCCGCCGGTGCCGAACGGACAGTGCGCGCCGATCGCGAGAGGCCCGGTCGGTGGCAGCGCATCGCCCAAGCACGTGCCGAGGCAACACTGCTGCTCGCCCTGCGCGCAGTTCGTGTTGCACTGGCCCGACGCACACTCGTCACTCTGGGTGCACGTCGCGCCGCTCGCGCCGAGGCCGACGAACGCGGTGGCCATGCACTGCTCGACGGGCCTGCGATTCGCGAGGTCGCCGGGATTGCACGTCGACGCGGCGAGCTGCGCGAAGCACTGCGCGACGAGCGAGCCGTTGTAGCGAATCTTGCCGGCGAGCACGCCTTTGACCGCGGCGGGGTCGATGTAGAACGCGCTCGAGATGTTCGTCGTGAGGCACGTCGCTTGATCGGAGATCTCGTGACACGCCACGAGGTGCGCGCACATCGCGACGTCGTACTGCTGCGTGATCTCGTTGACGGCGACATAAGGACCACCGCCCGAGTCGTCGCCGCTGAACACGCAACCACCGAGTGCAACGCACACCAACGCGAGCCAGGCCCTCATCGCGGCCGAGCGTACTACTCGTCGCCGCGTCTGTTGCGCTTGATTTCGGCGCGGTGGCGTTTGTCGGCCACCCGGCGCCGCTTGGCACCCTTCGACACCTTGGTCGCCCGTCGCTTCTTCGGGCGGATCAGCGCCGCGCGCACGATCAGCTTGAGCTTCGCCAGCGCGTCCTCGCGGTTCTTGACCTGGTCGCGGGTCAGCGTCGAGGTCACGATCAGCGCGCCATCGCTCGACAATCTGGGGCCGAGCTTCTCGAGCAACCACGCGCGGTCGTCGGGGTGGAGCGCCGACGAATCGCCGGGGTGCCAGCGCAAGTCGACCTTGCTCGACACCTTGTTGACGTTCTGGCCGCCGGACCCACCGGAACGTGCGAACGCGATCGTCAGCTCGCTGCCGGGGATCGTCAGTCCAGGTTGGACGACCAGATCCTGCACGACACTAGCTAACCCGTGATCGACTTCTTCGAGCGGCGCTTCTGCGGCGCCTTCTGCGCCTCTTCGTACACGCGGAGCTCGGTCTCGGCAGTGGTCTGCACCGCCTCGAGATAGAGCGAGGTCAGCGCGATGTGATCACCGCGGAGGGCCTCGTAGTAACGCTGGCGATCGATCGAGTGGATGATCGCGATCGGATAGCCACCCTCTTGGAGCAGCTGGTTCGACGCGATGCGGATCGTACGACCCGACTCCTTCGCCCACGGGAAGATCGCCATGAACCGTGAGTGCAGCGTCGCGACCTTCTCGATCACGTGGAGGTCTTTGGTCGCGGGCTCGTCGATCCACTCGCCGAGCTTGCGCATCGCCGGCAGGATCTTCTCGGGCGGCGCGATGTCGTGATAGTAGAGCCGGTGGAGCGGGTTCTCCTTGCGGAACGGGAGGCCCTTCGCCTTTTCCTCCGGCGCGAGGATCGAATACAGCTCGCGGATCGTGTCGAGCTTGAACGGCTTCTTCTTGTTCGCGGCCTGCTCGGCGGCGAAATTACACGCGTCATCGAAGCGACGAATCTCGTCGTAGCTCGGGATGAGTGACGGATCGCTGATGATGGTCGGATCGACCGCGGCCTTGATCTCGCTGTAGCTGAGCACTTCGCCTTCGAGCGCGGCGTCGTGGTGGATCAGCGAGATCCGGAGACGGTTGTTGAACTCTTGGCGAGCGACCTGATTCGCAGCGGGCAGAACCTGGCGCCACGCAGTGACGGTGCGTTCGACCTCGCTGAAGCGAGCGTCGATATCCTCGGTTTCTTTGTACCTGAGCACCTTTAGATCTTCTTTTTCGAGCCGGTGGAGTCTAGTGGACACCATCCGGATCGTCAAGTTGGGATTACGACACTTCCTTACATCTAACTGCACACCAATTGCGGATCAATCGCAAGATTTCTGCAAACTTGCGGTGTCGCGTGGTACCGAAACCATGTCGTGAGCTTCGATCACGAGTCGGTGCTGGTCGACGAGGTGCTGCAGTACCTAGCGCCTCGGAATAGTGAGGTTTTCTGCGATGGGACCGCCGGTGGTGGCGGGCACCTGGCAGCGGTGTTGGCAGTCGCGGGAACCCGCGCGATCGGGATCGATCGCGACCCGAATGCAAGACAAGCTGCTGAAACCAGATTGGAATCGTTCGGGGATCGGGTCCAGATTCTCGAGGGCCAGTACTCCGAGATGCCACGCCTGTTGGCAGCTGCAGGTGTGAGCCAAGTCAATGGGATTCTTCTAGATATCGGCGTTTCGTCGCCCCAGCTCGACCACCCGGAGCGCGGCTTCTCCTTTATGAAGGAGGGGCCGCTCGACATGCGGATGGATCCGACCCGCGGCCAGACCGCGCTCGAGCTGATCGAAGACCTCGAGCTGGAGGCGCTCGCCGATCTGATCAAGGAGCTCGGGGAAGAGCGACACGCCCGGAAGGTCGCGCGCGTGATCAAGGAAGCGCTCGCGGCCGACAAGCTCCACACGACCACGGAGCTCGCCGCGGTGATCTCGACCGCGATCCCGTTTCACGAGCAGCGGCAATCCAAGATTCATCCAGCGACCCGGACGTTCCAGGCGCTGCGGATCGCGGTGAACCAGGAGCTCGACGAGCTCGAGACGTTCCTGGCGGCGTTCCCGGATCTACTTGCGCCGGGCGGGCGATGCGTCGTGATCAGCTTTCACTCGCTCGAGGATCGGTTGGTGAAGAACGCGTTCCGCGACCTCGAGTGGACGTCTTCTTTGCCGGAGCGGTTCGCGCGGGAGCAAGGCGAGCGGGTCGAGTCGGTCGTGGAAGTGCTGACCCGCAAGCCGGTGTCTGCCAGCGAAGCCGAGCTCGAGCGGAATCCGCGCTCGCGATCGGCGCGGTTGCGCGCGTGTGTGAGAACCGCCGCGCCGAACATTCCAAGCACGTCGACATCGACGTCAACCTGAACGTCAACTCCACCGGTGACCGGCCGCGTTACCGTGGCTCGTGGGTGGCGCCGTCGACGGCTCCGCGGCCTGAACCTCCGCGCAGTCTCCGCACGAGGAGTAGAGCGGGAGCGCGCACCTCTCAACTATCACTCAAAAAATTGGCCACGTGATTGCGGTGGGGTTGTAGTGGACCGACGAGATGACGCGGTCTGTTTCGCTCTATCGAATGTTCAAACGAGCGGAAGGCGCCGCGAGCGTGCGGTCCGTCGTGATCGCGATGATCCTGGTGGCGGTGACGCTCACCGGCGTCGGCGTCGTTCGCGTCTCGCGCCAGCACGAAGTGCTGCGGCTCGGCTACCAGCTCGCGCGACGCTCCGATGACATCAAGAGCTTGAAGGAAGCACGGCGCCGGCTCGAGCTCGAGCGCGCGACGCTGACGGCACCGGATCGGATCCGCCGGCTCGCGACCGAGCTCGGGATGACGCCGGTCGCGCCCGATCGGATTCGCGTGATCGCGGACACCGTGAAGGTCGCCGCTCAGCCATGAGTCAGGCCAAGAAGATCAAGCCGATGACGCCCGGCGTGTCGACCGGCGCTCGCACCCGCGCGTATCTGACCGGTGTCGTCGTCACGCTCGGGTTGTGCGGCGTCGGCATGCGGGCTTGGGCGCTGCAAGTTCACGACGGCGATCACTATCGCGCGCTCGCCGAGCGCCAGCACGAGCTGCGTCTCGATCTGCCCGCGCCGCGCGGCGACGTGCTCGACGTGCACGGTGCGCCGCTCGCGGTCAGCGCGGATGTCGATTCGATCTGGGCGAACCCGCACGACGTCCGCGATCTCGATGCAACGGCCGAAACGCTCGCGAAGCTCACCGGGATCGAAGCGAGCGTGCTCGAGTCCAAGCTCGCCGCCGATCACAAGTTCGTGTGGCTCGCCCGCCATGTCGAGAGCGATGTCGCGAAGCAAGTCGCCGCTGCGAAGCTGCCCGGCATCGAGGTCGCGAAAGAGCCGCGGCGCTGGTATCCCGCGAAAGAGATCGCGGGCCCGGTGATCGGGCGCGCCGACATCGACGGCAAGGGCCTCGACGGGATCGAGCTCGCGATGAACGAGACGCTCGCGGGCAAGCGCACAGCGGTCGAAGCGCTGCGCGATGCGCGCGGTCACGCCATGCTCGCTGAAGGCATCGCACCCGCGCAGCCCGGCGAGACCGTGCGGCTGTCGCTCGATCGCAGCATCCAGGCGATCGCGGAGTCGGCACTCTCCGAAGCGGTCGAGAAGAACAAGCCGAAGGCCGGCGTTGCGGTCGTGCTCGAGATCGGGACCGGCCGCGTGCTCGCGATGGCGAGCTACCCTTCGTACGATCCGAACACCGGCGATTCGCACGGCGCACGAAATCTCCCCGTGACCGATGCGTTCGAGGCGGGCTCGGTGATGAAGGTGTTCTCGGTCGCCTCCGCGCTCGAGGCCGGCGTCGTCACGCCCGAGACCGAGTTCCAGATCGGCAACAGCTTCAGCGTCGGCAAGCGCGCGATCACCGACCACGAATTCGACGCGTATCTGACCGTCACCGGCATCGTCAAACGGTCGTCGAACATCGGCGCCGCGAAGATCGCGCTCCGACTCGGCAGCGAGAAGCTGTACGCAGGCCTGCGCGGGTTCGGGTTCGGCGGCAAGACCGGCATCGAGCTCCCCGGTGAGCGCACCGGCATGCTGCGCAACGGCAAGAACTGGCGCGACATCGATCTCGCGCACATCGCGTTCGGCTACGGCCTGACGGTCACGCCGCTCCAGCTCGCGGCGGCGATCGCGACGATCGGAAACCACGGTCTGTACGAGGAGCCGCGGATCGTCGACCAGGTCACTGATGTCGACGGCAACGTCACGTATCACGGTGAGGGCGCGGAGCATCGCGCGGTCTCGGAGGCGACGGCCGACAAGATGATGAAGATGCTCGTCGCGGTGTTCGACAAGGACGTCAACGGCAAGGGCGGCGGCACGGCGAAGGGTCTCGACGTCGTCGGCTTCAAGTGCGCCGGCAAGACCGGCACCGCGTACAAGTTCGATCCCGTGACCCACTCGTACGGCAATCACGACCACTACATGAGCTCGTTTGCCGGGCTCGCACCGGCCGACCATCCGCGGCTCGCGGTCGTCGTCCAGATCGACGATCCGACCGGCGCCGATCACTACGGCGGCTCGGTCGCCGGCCCGGTGTTCGCGCGGATCGCGAGCGAAGGCCTGCGCTACCTCGGCGTTCCCGGCGCGGCGCCGCCACCGCCTCCCGTCGTGCCGGGGCAAGCCGCTGCGAAGCCGGTGAAGAAAGCGGTCGCCGCACCGGTCGTGCCGCAGCTCCCCGAGCTCGATGCAGACGAGCCTGCAGTTCCCGCGGTGACCGTTCCCGACTTCACGGGCATGGGTGTCGGCAAAGCGCTCGATCGTGCACGCGAGCTCCATATTCCCGTCGACATGATCGGCACGGGCCGCGTGATCGCTCAGGATCCTCCCGCCGGCCCTGCAAGCAGCTTCACCAAACTCATGCTGCGGTTTTCCGACGAGACACGCGGCGTGCACTAGCTTGCGGACGTGCACGAAATCGGGGAGGCTGCGCGTTCTATCGGCATGAAGTTGCGCCAGCTCATCGAAGTTCTCCCCGGCGCTCGCCTGATCGGCGACGGAGAAGTCGAGGTTCGCGCGGTCCACGAGGATTCGCGCCAGGTCGGGCCAGGCGACGTGTTCGTCGCGGTGCGCGGCCTGACCAGCGATGGCCACTCGTTCATAGCATCGGCAGTCGAGCACGGCGCGGTCGCGGTGATCGTGGAGCGCGAGGTCGAGGCGAGCACGGCGCGGCTGAAGCGCGCGACCGATCCGACGGCGAAGCCGCCGGCGATCGTCGTCGTGCCGTCGACCGCGAAGGCGCTCGGTCTGGTGGTCGCGCGGGCGTTCGGCGATCCGGCGAAGGGCATGACGCTGATCGGCGTCACCGGGACGAACGGGAAGACGACGACGACGTATCTCGTCGAGGCGATCCTGCGCGCCGCCGGCAAGTCGGTCGGCGTGATCGGCACGGTCGAGATGCGGTTCGGCGCGACGGTCCTTCCCGCGAACTACACGACGCCGACGCCGGAGATCCTGCACGGCGCACTCGCGGAGATGAAGGCTGGTGGAGTCACGCACGTCGTCATGGAAGTGACGTCGTCGGCGCTGACGATGAACCGGATCGTCGGGCTCGAGTATGCGGTCGCCGCGTTCTCGAACCTCACGCAGGATCACCTCGACGTCCACGGCTCGATGGCCGAGTACCAAAAAGCGAAGGAGCTGCTGTTCTCGCAGTACCTGACGACGACGGGGACCGCGGTGGTCAACGTCGACGATCCGGTCGGCGAGCAGATGGGCGCCGCCGCGCGGGGCGAGCGCGTGATCGCCGTATCGACCGAGTCTGGGAGCTCCGCG
Source organism: Deltaproteobacteria bacterium (assembly GCA_040004535.1). Taxonomy (GTDB): domain Bacteria; phylum Myxococcota_A; class Polyangia; order Haliangiales; family Haliangiaceae; genus JABFXX01. The sequence continues at coordinate 6,148 of JBDUAS010000147.1, read as the reverse complement.
AACGTGCGCGTCGTTGCTTCGTCGTCGACCGTGAAGGGCATCGAGGCGACGTTCGCGACGCCGAGCGGCGAATTGAAGATCGTGTCGCGTCCATTGATCGGCGCGTACAACGTGCAGAACCTCGCGCTCGCGGTCGGCATCGCCGAGGCGCTCGAGCTGCCGCACGACGCGATCGCGGCGGGCCTGGTCGAGACGGCACCGCCGGGCCGGGTCCAGCGCGTCGCGAATACTGCGGACCTCGACGTGTTCGTCGATTACGCGCACACGCCGGATGCGCTGCGCAACGTGCTGCTCGCGTTGCGCCCGCTGACCACGCGGCGGTTGATCTGCGTGTTCGGCTGCGGCGGCGATCGCGATCCGACGAAGCGGCCGAAGATGGGCGCGGCGGTCGCCGAGCTCGCCGACCTCGCGATCGTGACGAGCGACAATCCGCGCACCGAGAATCCTCGGTCGATCATCGACATGATCTTGCCGGCCGTGCCGAAGCCGTTCTTCGTCGATCCGGATCGCCGGGTCGCGATCCGCGCGGCGATCGCCGAGGCCACACCCGGCGATGTCGTCGTGATCGCAGGCAAGGGCCACGAGGACTATCAGATCATCGGCAAGACCAAGAATCACTTCGACGACCGCGAGGAAGCCGCGGCCGCGATCTCGGAGCGCGAAGTCCGGATGCTCGTCGGGCTCGCGCGCGATGCAGGCGGCGAGCTCGCCGGCGAAGGCAATACCCACATCGATCGGATCGTGATCGATTCACGTCACGCGGCGCCGGGTGCGCTGTACGTCGCGATCCGCGGCGAGAAGCTCGATGGCCATCGGTTCACGCGCGATGCGGTGAAGGCCGGCGCGTCGGCGGTGATGGTCGATCATCAAGGCCGGCAGTGGGCAACCGGCGTTTCTTCGATCGAGGTCGAGGACACGCGGATCGGTCTCGGCAAGATCGCGAAGGCGCATCGCCGCGCCTGGGCGAAGACGATCATCGGGATCACCGGCTCGGCCGGCAAGACGACGACGAAGGAGCTGACTCGCTCGGCGCTGGAGCAAGCGGGGACGACGCTCGCGGCCGAAGGCTCGCTCAACAACGAGACCGGCGTGCCGCTCACGCTGCTCGCGCTGCGCCTGTTCCATCAGTACGGCGTGATCGAGATGGGGATGCGGGGGCTCGGTCAGATCGAATACCTGACGAAGCTCGCCGAGCCCGATGTCGCGGTCGTGATCAACGCCGGCACCGCGCACATCGAGCTGCTCGGCACGACCGACAACATCGCGAAGGCGAAGGCCGAGATCTGGCTAGGCCTGAAGAGTGGCGGCACGGTCGTTCGCCCCGCCGAGGACGCGCGGCTCGAGAAATGGGCGCGCGAGTACCAGCCCCACGCCCGCCACGTGACGTTTGGCGATCTCGACGCCGCCGATGTCCGGCTCGTCGAGTACACGCCGACCGATGCAGGTGGAATCGCGAAGCTCGACGTGTTCGGCGAACGCAAGGATCTCGTGCTCGGCCTCGTCGGCAAGCACGCCGCGATCGACGCGTGCGCTGCCCTCGCCGCCGCCCATGCCGCCGGCGCTTCGATCGATCAAGCGCTCACCGGTCTCGCTCGCGCCCGGCCTCCTGCGATGCGTGGCGAGATAGTAGAGGTAGGTGGCCGCAAGGTGATCGTCGATTGCTACAACGCGAACCCTGCATCGATGGCGGCGGCGCTGCGCACGCTCGCCGAACGCGCGCGTGGCGTCCCGGCGATCGCGGTGCTCGGTGACATGCTCGAGCTCGGCGATCACGCGCCCGCCTCGCACGACGAGATCGGTGCACTCGCGAAGCAGCTCGGCATCAAGGTGATCGGGCTCGGCGAGCTCGCGACGCGCTTCGGCGGCGAGCTCGCGAAGGATCCGGGTCACGCGGCCGAGCGTGCGCTCGCGAAGACCGAGTCGGGCGGGTGGATCCTCCTCAAGGCATCACGCGGGATGCGACTCGAGCGCGTCCTCGACGCGATGAAGGAGCAAACGCTCTAGCCATGCTGTTCCATCTCTTCTTCGGCAGCCTCGGAGAGCACGTCCGCTGGATGCGCGTGTTCGGCTACACGTCGTCGCGCATCCTCGCCGCTGCGATCACCGCGCTGCTGCTGTCGTTCTTCCTCGGTCCGTGGTTCATCGAGCGGCTGAAGGCGCGCCAGATCGGCGAGACGATCCGCGCCGACGGTCCCGAGACCCACCGCAAGAAGGCCGGCACGCCGACGATGGGCGGCTCGCTGATCTTGTTCTGCCTCGCGGTCTCGACGCTGCTGTGGTGCGACCTCCGCAACCAGTTCGTGTGGCTCGCACTCACCGTCACGGTCGCGTTCGGTGCGATCGGGTTTGCCGACGACTACATCAAGGTCGCGAAGCGCGACAAGAAGGGCCTCAGCGCCAAGATCCGGCTCGGGCTCGAATTCCTGATCGCCGGCGGCGCGATGGCGTACTTGTTCTACTCGAACACGATGCCCGCCGACGTGCGGCTGCAGTTCCAGCTGCCGTTCACGGACTTCCGCCAGCACGTGCTCGAGCTCCCCGCGTGGCTGTACGTGATCATCGGTGCGGTCGTCGTCGTCGGCGCTGCGAACGCGGTCAACTTTACCGACGGGCTCGACGGCCTCGCGATCGGACCTTCGATCATGAACGCCGGCACGTTCCTCGTGTTCGCCTATATCGCCGGGACGTCCGCGACGATCGCGGTCGTCCGCGAAGGCGTCACGACGATCCAGCCGATCGCAGACTACCTCCACGTCGCTCACATCAACGGCGCCGACGAGCTCGCGGTGTACTGCGCAGCGCTGTTCGGAACCGGCATCGGCTTCCTCTGGTACAACACGTACCCCGCGCAGGTCTTCATGGGCGATGTCGGCGCGCTGTCGCTCGGCGGCTCGATCGGCATGCTCGCCGTGCTGACGAAGAACGAGCTCGTGCTGCTGATCGTCGGCGGTCTCTTCGTCGTCGAAGCGGCGAGCGTGATCATCCAGACCACGGTGTTCAAGGCGACGAAGCGGGTCGAGAATGGCAAGGTGGTCGGCACGCGGGTGTTCGCGATGGCACCGATCCATCACCACTACGAGAAGAAGGGCTGGGACGAGCCGAAGATCATCGTCCGGTTCTGGTTGATCTCGGCGCTGCTCGCGTTGCTCGCGCTCGGCACGTTGAAGTTGAGGTAGTCATGGATCTCCAGGACAAGACCGTCGTCGTCGTCGGCCTCGCGCTCACCGGCGTCGCGGTCGCGAAGTTCTGCGTGGCGCGCGGCGCGCGCGTGATCGTCACCGACAAGAACCCCGCCGACAAGCTCGCCGATCAGATCAAGCTCCTCGCCGGCGTGCCGGTGACCTGGCAGCTCGGCGGTCATGACGTTTCCACGTTCACATCCGCGGACTGCGTCGTGATGTCGCCTGGCGTGCCGACGCTGCCCGAGATGATCGCCGCGCGCAAAGCCGGCGTCGAGGTGATCGCCGAGATCGAGCTCGCGTATCGGTTCCTGCATCCGCACGCGCAGGTCATCGCGATCACCGGTACCAACGGCAAGTCGACGACGACCGCACTGACCGGCGCGCTGTGCGCGGCCTCCGGTAAGCCGACGTTCACCGGCGGCAACCTCGGCAACGCGCCGATGATCTCGGCGATCGATGATCCGGCGAACTCCGCCGGCGGCCTGATCGTCGTCGAGGTCGCGGCGTTCATGCTCGAGAACTGCGAGCGGTTCCGCGCGAAAGTCGGGGTCCTGACGAACGTCACGGAAGACCACCTCGATCGGTTCGGCACGATGGAGAAGTACGCCGAGATGAAGGGCCGGATCTGGGACTTCCAGCGCTCCGACGACATCGCGATCGGCAACGCCGCCGACGCCTGGGTGATGCGCGAGACCGACCACATCCCGGCGCATCTCTACACGTTCGATTCGCGGCTCGACGCGACGGCGGAGTGTGGCGCGTATCTGTCGCGCGACCGCAAGCAGATCATCCTGATGCGGCCGCCGCACATCGGCGAGCAGTATCCCGTCGAAGATCTCGTGATCGTGGGCAACCACAACATGGAGAACGCGATGTGCGCGTACCTCGCCGCGCGCGCGGTCGGCGTCTCGATCGACGAGGTGCGCACCGGCGCTCGCGGCTACCGCCCCCTGCCCCACCGCATGGAGCTCGTCGGTGACAAGGACGACATCTTCTTCTACGACGACAGCAAGGGTACGAACGTCGCGTCGGTCGCCGCGTCGGTCAACGGCTTCCCGCGCCCGCTCGTGTTGATCGCCGGCGGCGTCGACAAGGGCGGCTCGTACGAGCCGATGCTGCGCGCGCTCGCGGGCCAGTGCAAAGGCATGGTGCTGATCGGCAAGGCAGCGCCTCTCATTCGTGCAGCGGCCGAGCATCACGGCGTCGCGTATCCGGTGATCGACGCGACCGACATGCACGATGCGGTGCGCCGCGCGACCGAGCTCGCGACCGCGGGCGATGCGGTGGTGCTCTCACCCGCGTGTGCGAGCTACGACATGTTCCAGAACTTCGGTCATCGCGGCCGCGTGTTCCGCGAGGCGGTCGCGGCCGTCGGCGCGAAGCGGCTCGATGTATGATTCCGGGATGCGCTGGCTCCCTCTCATCCTCATCGCAGGTTGCGGTGGCTCGTCCCACGAAGCGGTGACCAAGGCGCCGAACAACGAGCTGATCGTCGGCTCGTTCGAGCGCCACCCACCCGACGGCACGACGATCGCGCGGTTTCAGGGCGACGGCACGGTCACGGTCGCTCACGACAAGGCCTCGCTCGACCGCAAGAACCTCGCGGTCGGCCAGTACAAGCTCGACGGCGATTCGCTCACGCTGACCTACACGGAAGGCGAGATGTGCAAGCCGAACGAGAGCGGCACGTACAAGGTCGTGCTGTCGAAGGTCGGCATGCGATTCACGAAGGTTTCTGACTCCTGCGCGAGCCGCGCGAAGATCGACGGCCAGACCTGGTTTAGGGCTCACTAAAAACTGGCCCACGAACCGCGCGCCCGCGAGATTCAACGTCTGGGCATGTCGGTCCTTTCAAGGTTCGTAGAGCGCGTGCGCGCGGTCAAATTCCGGCGCGCGAGCTCGGAGCCCGGGCTGCCCGCGGCGGCGCAACTCGTCGCGGTCCAGCACCCGAGCGCGACGCTGCCGGAGCGCCCGTACGACCTGTGGCTGCTCGCCGCCGTGCTCGGCCTGCTCGGGCTGGGCACGATCGAGATCTACTCGGCGACCGCCGCTGATTCGCTCACGCACTACGGCGACTCGATGCACTTCCTCGAGCGCCAGATCGGCTACGTGCTGTGCGGCGGGCTCGCGATGTGGATCGGCGCCGGCATGGACTATCGCCGGCTCAAGACCTGGACCTACCCGCTGCTCGCCGGCTCGCTGCTGCTGCTCGGCATCGCGCTGGCGATGCATTCGAAGAACGGTGCGAAGCGGTGGATCCCACTCGGTCCGCTCACGTTCCAGCCGGTCGAGATCGCGAAGCTCGCGCTCGTCACCTATCTCGCGTGCTCGCTCGGCCGCAAAGCCGATCAGGTCAAGACGTTCACGGTCGGGTTCGTACCGCACCTCGTGGTGTGCGGGATGATGATGGCGCTGCTGCTCAAGCAGCCGGACCTCGGCTCGTCGATCGTGCTCGGCGCGACAACGCTCGGCATGCTGTTCATGGCGGGCGCGCGGGTCTCCTACATCGCGCTCGCGGTCCTCGGTGCGGCGCCGGTCGCGTACCACCTCGTCGTCGGCACACCGTGGCGGCTGCAGCGGTTCCTCGCGTACTTCAATCCCGAGGCGTTCGCGCACAAGGAGGGTTACCAGGGCGTCCAGGCGTTGCTCGCGCTCGGCTCGGGCGGGATGAGCGGTGCGGGTCTAGGTGGCGGCCATCAATCGCTCGGCTACATGCCGGAAGCGCACAGCGACTTCATCCTCGCGCCACTCGGTGAGGAGCTCGGCTGGATCGGCATCGCGGTCGTGCTCGCGCTGTTCGCGGTCGTGCTGTGGCGCGGCGTGCGCGCGGCACTCGGCGCGCGCGACGTGTTCGGCGGCTACCTCGCGTTCGGCATCACGCTGATGTTCGGAGTCCAGGCGCTGTTCAACATCGGCGTCGTGCTCGGCGTCGTGCCGAACAAGGGCATCACGCTGCCGCTCGTCAG
>JBDUAS010000146.1:0-17305 GCA_040004535.1 Deltaproteobacteria bacterium | reverse complement strand
CGTGATAGAGCTGCGCCGTCGGCTGGTTGTACCAGCTGCTCCACGTCGCGCCGCCGTTGAACGTGATCACGGCGCCCTGATCGCTGACGAGCAGGATCGTCTTCGGATCGGCCGGGTTGACCCACAGGTTCTGGTAGTCGTCGCCGCCCGGCGCGCCGCGCAGCCACGTCCACGTCTTACCGCCATCGTGCGACTGCATCGCGACGATGCTCGCGACGTACAGCGTCTCGGGGTTCGTCGGATCGACGACGGGCACCATCAAGTCGCCGCCGCCGATCTTCATCAACGGTCGATCGTCCGTCGTGACCGAGTGCCACGTGTCGCCGGCGTCGTCGGAGCGAAACAGGCCATTGCCTTTGCCGCTGCCGTAGTGACTCTCTTCGGTGGTCGTCAGCGTCACGTACAGCGTCGACGGCTTGCTCGCTGCGATCGCGATGTCCGCTTGGACGAGGTTCGCGGGCAAGCCGCCGTGGAGTTGCTTCCACGTCGTACCGCCATCGGTCGATTTGTAGAGCCCGCCGCCCGCGTCCTCGTATTCGTTATCGTCTTCCCAGGGTCCGAGCCGCGCTTCCCACATCGCCGCGTAGATCACGTCGGGGTGCTTCGGATCGATCACGATGTCGGAGGCGCCGGTGTTGTCGTTCTTGTAGAGGACCTTGTCCCAGCTCTTGCCACCGTCGAGCGAGCGGTACACGCCGCGATCCTTGCTCGGTCCGTATGGATGGCCGAGCACGGCCGCGTACACGCGATTCGGGTTGCGCGGATCGATCGCGATCTGGGGAATCTGCTGCGCGTTGTCGAGCCCCACGTGGGTCCATGTCGTGCCCGCATCGGTGGATTTGTAGACGCCGTTACCGACCGACAGATCGGGGCGAAGCAGACCCTCGCCACTGCCGGCGTAGATGATCTTGGGATCCGAGGGCGCGAGCGCGAGCGAACCGATCGATTGGGTCGGCTGGTTGTCGAAGATCGACCCCCACGTGCGGCCCGCGTCGTCGGTCTTCCACACGCCGCCGTTGACCGGCGCGATGTAGAACACGTTCGAGTGGCCGGGGACACCGGCGCAGGCTTTCGTGCGGCCGCCGCGGAACGGGCCGACCATCCGCCAGTGCAACGCGTCGAACGAGTCGGGGGGCGGAGGGGCGCCCTGCGCGGTGACGGGGAGGATCGCAAGTACGGCCGCGAGCGCGAGGAGTCGCATCGCGCGCAGTGTACGTCGGCTGCTGAGGTAGGATGATGGCCATGAAGATCATCCTCGGATTCACCTTGGTGGTTGGCCTCGGCTTCGGGTGCAGCAACAAGAAGCCCGAGTCGACCGTACCGACGAACAAGCAGCAGGAGATGCCGAAGGACGACTCGGCGAAGAAGCCCGAATCGAAGAGCGACGCGCCGGATCCGAAGACGCCGCCGTCCGCGGATCCGTGCGGCGGCTGAGCTAGCCCTGGTCTGGCTCGAGTTGACCACGGTCGAGGACGACGCGTTCGCCGGGGACCACGGGTGCGTAGCCGTCGTAGACGAACGTCATCCACGCGCCGTCGTCGAACCGCACCTGAACTTCGTACGAGCGCGACTCGGCAGAGCCGCTGCTCGCAGCTGCGCCGACGCCCGCACCCGCTGCGGCGCCCCACAAGCGGTGCGTCAAGAGCCCGCCAACCACCGCGCCTGCGACGGCACCGGCGCCGGGATTCCCGTGAACGCGGCGGACCACTTCGCGCACCGATTGGACCTGACCTGGACGAACGTACTCGGCCTGGGGTGCGCGCCAGGTCGTCGACGTGGTGTCCGTCGTCGCGCATCCAACCCCCGCGACGAGGACGGCGATGCACAGAGTTTTCAGCATGCCTGGTGTAGTGCATGCGCGATGCCGCGCGTGCGCGGCTCGTAACAATCCGCAGCTACTTTTTAAACTTCGATACCAAATCCCCAAACGTGCCGAGCTTGTCGGGCGCACGCTTGGTTTCTTGTGCGAGGTCTTCGGTTGTAGCCGTGTGTTCACGTGCCGCAGCGAGCGACAGTGACAACCGACGGCGCTCGGCATCGATGCCGAGCACGGTTGCCTCGATTTCTTGGCCGACGGAGACCGCTTCTTTCGGATGGTTGATCCGGCGACCGGCGCCGAGCTCGCTGATGTGAACGAGGCCCTCGACGCCGGTCGAGAGCTCGACGAACGCGCCGAACGGCTGGAGCCTGACGATCTTGCCCTTCACCTGCTGGCCCTCGGCCAGCTTGGCGACGGCATCGCTCCACGGATCGTTACCGAGCGCCTTCAGCGACAGGCTGATCCGCTCTTTCTCTTTGCCCTGAGCGGGCTCGATCTTCAGCACGACGACGTCGACGCCCTGGCCGAGCGACAAGATGTCCTCGGGCTTCTCGACGCGCGAATGGCTGAGCTCCGAGACGTGCAGCATGCCTTCGATGCCGCCGATGTCGACGAATGCGCCGAACGGCTTGAACCCGACGACCTTGCCGTGGATGACGAGGCCAGGCACGAGCTTGCTGCGCAGCTCGGCGGACTTCACGACGTTCTCTTCTTCGAGCAGCGCGCGCCGCGACAGCACCAGGTTGCGCGACTCGTAGCGCGTGATCCGGAACGTCAGGCGCTGGCCGACGAACGGCGCGAGGTCCTCGACGAACCGCGTATCGATCTGCGACGCCGGCACGAACCCGCGCACGCCGACGACATCGACCGAGAGCCCGCCCTTCACGACCTCGGTGACGAGACCTTCGACCGGAATACCGAGGTCAGCGGCTTGCTGGAGATCCGCGCGCGCTTCGGAGCCGCGGCCGAGCTTGGTGCGGAGCAGCAGCGCGCCTCCTGCATCGGAGGCGACGCGCGCTTCGATCGTGTCGCCGACCTTCACGAGCAACTTGCCCTCGTGATCGCTGACCTGCGAGCGCTCGAGCTGACCTTCGGCCTTGCCGCCGAGATCGATGAACACGGCCTCCATCGAGATCGACACGATCTTGCCTTTGACCATGTCGCCGACCTTCGGGCGTTTGGCCGCACGCGGCTTGTCCTTTTCGGACGCTGCAAACATCGCGGCGAAATCGTCGTCGTCGGCCATGGGGGCGAAAACTACTCGCCCGAGGCCGCCGCGACAAGGTCAGTGGAGCGGTTCCGGGGCTGGTTCGGGTACGGCCGGACCGGTCGGAAACATGATCTCGGCGCCGAGCCGCTTCATGGCGGGCATGGCCTTGCACCGCTCGAACAGCTCGTCCCAGCGTGCGTCGTTATCCGGAATCTCGCCCGGGTGCGCTTCGGCGTAGTCGGTGATCGCCTTGACCTTCGCGAGGTCGGCGGTCTGGGCGGCGGCGGCGGCGAACGCGGCGCGGTCGCGTTCGAAGTCGGCCTGCATGACGGCGGCGGCGGCGGCGCAATCTTTCGCGCGCTCGCCGTCGGCGACGAGTGCTGCGTACGCGTCGGATTCACGCTTGGCGATCTGAATCGGATCGGACGACGGCGCGCGGTCCCGCTTGCAGCCCGTCACGGGGAACATGACGAGCAACGTGTACAGGACCGATCCCAGGAGCCAATTGGTGCTGATACTGCGCACGTCGCGCAAAAGGTGCCACGCGCCGCCAACCCGATCCAGAAGCTTGGTGCGTGCGATCTTGCCGCACGATCTGCGACGCTCAGTTGCGAGCGCGGACCTCAGCGGGCTTCGCCGACGCCAGATCCGGGGCAACGCGCGCGGACTCGGTGGCCGGCGTCGTCGTGCGGCGCGCCGTGAAGTCGATCGTCTTCTCGTTGAGGTTGCCGACCTTGCGCATCGCCCAATCCCACAGGCGGCGCGGCAGGAGCGCGCTCGCGAGGAACGCCATGTGCTGGCTGCGCGGTGCGACGTAGCGTGCGGCCGCGCGACGCGCCTGGACCGCGCGCGTGATGGCCTTGGCGATCACGATCGGGTTCGACGCGAACTTGTCGGCGAACTTCGACATCTCTTCGTACTTGCGGACCGCGACGCCGTACGGCGTGCTCGCGAACTGCGAAAGGCCCGACACTGCGGTCGCTTCGAAGTTCGTACGGATGATGCCGGGCTCGATCAGCGCGACGTCGATGTTGAACGGGCGGAGCTCGTAGCGCAGCGCATCCGACAGCGATTCGACAGCGTACTTCGTCGAGTTGTAGACGCCGAAGTAGGGCAGCGTGATCCGGCCGCCGACGCTCGACACGTTGATGATGCGACCCGCGCGGCGCTCCATCATCTTCGGCAGGAACGCGCGCGTGACGTTCATCAGGCCGAACACGTTCGTCTCGTACTGGCGGCGCATCTCCGAGTCACCGATCTCCGCGGTCGGGCCGAGGATGCCAAAGCCCGCGTTGTTGACGAGGACATCCGGGCCCTTGCCCTTGGTCATGCCATCGACCTCGACGACCGCCGCGGCGATCGACGTGGCCGACGTGACGTCGAGGAGGACGGTCTCGAGATCGAGGCCGCCGGCTTCCGCCTTGAGCTTCTTCAGCTCGTCGATCTTGCGGCCACTCGCGATCACGTGGTGACCGAGCTTGGCGAGGTGGAGAGCGGTGAAGCGGCCGATGCCCGCGGTGGCACCAGTGATGAGGACGGTCTTGGAAGAGTTCGACATGGTAGTTGGCTCCGATAGAGAATGAACATTCATTCCGGTTATACAGCTTAAAAAACTGAGGTCTAGCCTCGGTAAAGGACCTACGGATGGTGGGTCAGGCGCGAATGGCTTCCCACATGCACTGCTCGGCGAGCGTCCAGTCGGCGCTAGCGGGCGCCAGGTCGATGTCGACGCAGCTCCGGATCACGCCGATGAACGAGCCCATCACGAGGCCCATGAGGAGGCCCGGGCTGCCGGTCTTGAGCTCGCCGCGCTGCTGCGCGGACTTGATGACCTGCTCGAACATCTGCGTCATCCGCGTCTCGAGCGCGTGGCTCTCGGCGTCGAGATAGTCGGCATGATGCTGGAGCTCGAGAAAGTTGAACGACTGGGGATTCTCGACGGCAAAATCGACCATCCGGCGCCAGAGCGTGTGGAACAGCTCCTTCGCGTTGCCGGCCGGAATGCCCGTGACGACGGCCGCGCCGAACCGCGTCTTCTCTTGCCGGTACAGCTCGTTGACGAGGGCTTCCTTGGACGCGAAGTAGCGATAGATGGTGCCGGCGCCGACCTCGGCCTTGTCGGCGATCTCGGGGACCGCCGTGCCGTAGAAGCCGCGAGCGACGAACAGCTCGAGGGCGGCGTTCATCACCGCTTCGCGCTTGTTCGTCGTCTTGGTTGCCGTTGCCATCGCAAGGAATGAATATTCATTCCGCGCCGAGTTGGCAAGAGGTTTGTTGGATCAATTTTATAAGTAATTGAGATCACTCGACGATCGACCACACCGCCAGATGGTCAGAGAGGTCGCTCGCGCGGGCGGTCGCGAAATCAGTGGTCCGAAACCCACGGGTGTAGATGGCGTCGAGCTTCATTCCGAAGAACCGGCTGGTCGGGCCCGACGCGATGACCGGCGTTTGAAAGCCGCGCGAGCGGACGAGCGCTTCTAGCTTGTCGTCCTGCGTGCCGGTGGGGATCGGGATGACGTGCGCGATCCACGTGAATGGGCTCGTGTTGAAGTCGCCGGCGATGATCACGGGCGTGGTTTGCTTCGCGGCGAGATCGAGGACCGGATGCAGCTGCGTTCGCCGCTGCGCGACGGTGAGCCGATTCTCGAGATGAACCGCGTAGACGGTGATCGGTTGCATCGTGGGCGTCGTCGCGAGCTTCGCCGCGGCGCGATTGATCGTGGCGGCGAGCGCGATCCGGCGGCCGCTGTTGATGTGGACGTCGTAGTGCGGCAGCTCGATCACCTGCGCCGATGTGATCGGTGCGCGCGATACGACGGCGACCCCGTCATCGCCATCGCCGTTCGCCATGCCCGGCGCATAGACCGAGTAGAACCCGAGCGCCTTGCCGATCTCGCACGCACCACTGCAGCCGAGGTTCGAGCGATGAACCTCCTCGAGGATGATCACGTCGGCGTCGCGCAGTGCCGGATCGCGCTCGATCGCATCGACGATCTTCTCGCCGCGTTCCATGTGGACGTTGAATTCGACGACGCGCATCGGTCGCGGCAGCTCCGCGGCTTTCGGGGCGGCGGGAACCACGGCTTCGACATGCGCGTCGGCGGGCAGGCCGTGGGCCATGCAGCCAGCGAGTGTGGTCGCGATCAACAGATGTGATGCATGACGGACGGCCGGCATGCGAATGCGACCGCGCATCGCCCGACTTGGCTGCCACGCTGCCGCGCCCTGCCGTTGATCACCACATTAGGGCGCCCACGCCCAACGGCGACGTAGGCGCGTGGAGGGCCGTCGCTCACGCGCGCTGTCCTCAGAGCCCCGTTCGTTTGCGTGCACCTTGTACAGGTGTCTCTCTTTGATCAGCGCTTCGGTGCGCTCAGCCGTGCGATGAAGCTCAGCCGGCGAGGCATCGCTCTTGATCGCATTGCAGCGATAGCAAGCGATAACGATGTTTTGTGGGATGTATCCAAGGTTCGGAACAATGCGATCGATGGACGGGCTATCTGCGCGATGCGTAGCCGCTACCTGAAAGTTGAGTTCCCGATCGCAGTAAACACAACGGGCGGCGCACTCCTTGAGCGCTTGGGCGACGTCCGCGTTTGTAATCGTCACGGCGAGTCCGGCCTGCCTTCCACGATCTCTGGCCCAATTCGCAGCGAGCACTGTCCACAAGCCGAGTGGATCGTTCGCACGCCGCGAGTGATAGCTCGCAGCTCGCTTCGCAGCCTTACATTGTTTGCAGGACGAATAGAGTCCATTTGGCCGGTTTGCCTGTGGTGTGAAATCAGACGCTGGCTTTGTCTGTTTGCACTGAGAGCATCGCTTGCTGGTGTGCATACATGCGCGAGCTTCCCATGACGATGTGACGTTGAACCGTTCGGCAAAGCGGCTTGTTAGCGGACCTTCGGCTCCTTAACGCCACCTCGCGTGGTTCGGTCCGTGGGCGCCACCGAAGCCTTCGACGTCGCGCGCGTGGTGCGGTTTCGCGCTTCGGCGCGACGCTTGCGCTGCTCGGCCTTGCGCTTCGCGCCGGACATGGCCCAGCTGCAGATCGGGCAGGCTTCGGGATCGTGCGCGCGCGCGGGACATTGCGCGCGACCGAAGTAGATGATCTGGAGGTGCAGCGCGTTCCAGCGCTCTTCGGGGAACAGCGCCTTGAGGTCGCGCTCGACCTCCTCGACGTTGCGCGCGCGAGAGAGGCCCCAGCGACCGGCGAGACGATGGATGTGGGTGTCGACCGGGAACGCGGCGATGCCGAACGCCTGCGCCATCACGACGCCCGCGGTCTTGTGACCGACGCCGGCCAGTGCTTCGAGCGCCTCGAAGTTCTGTGGGACCTCGCCGGCATGGTTCGCGACGAGCGCCTTGCTCATCGCGACGATGTTCTTGGCCTTGCCGTTCGCGAGGCCGCACGTCTTGATGTACTTGAGGACCGCGCGCGGCTTGAGCTTCGCCATCGCGTGCGCATCGGGTGCGACCGCAAATAACGCGGGCGTCACCAGATTCACGCGCGCGTCGGTGCACTGCGCCGACAAGATCACGGCGACGAGCAGCTGATACGGCGTCTCGTGCGCGAGCGGCGAGCCGGGCACCGGGTGGAGCTCGTCGAGGATCTGATGGATCCGCGCGGCGCGCGACGCCCGATCGAGCGGCGCGACCTTAGCGGCCATGGCTGCGGGCGATGAGGGTGGTGACGAGGCTGCGTGCTTCAGCATTGTTCGGTTCGGCAGCGGCACCGGCTTGCGCTGCGGTGACCGCCTCGGCGAGCCGGTCGTGCGCGGCGAGCCATTGCGCTTCTGCGATGTAACCACGCGCGTGCGCCCTGTCGAGCCGTTGCGATGCGTGAAGCTCGTCGAGGCCCGTGGTGTCGTCATGCGCCAGCAACAACTTGCCGAGATAGAAGTGGGCGGAGGCATCGTCCGGCGCGACCTCGGTGAGATGCCGATATGCGGTCTCGGCGGTGCCCGGATCGTTCAAGCGCCGCGCCGTGCCGCCCCAGAACTTGTAGTAGTCGCGCGCGATCGGCGTGGTGCGATCGATCGCGAGCCACATGCCGAGTGCGAGCACGTGCGCAACTGCGAGCGCGACGAGTCGCTTGCTACGCCACCCCGCGGCGATCACGCACACGGTGGCGACGACGGCGACCAGATGCGCGCCGGGCAGCCGGCACACGCTCGCGCACGCCAGGCCAACGAGCACCGCGGCCGCCAGCACGATCCAGCGGCGACGTTCGAGCATGCGGGCAAGCGCTGTCATCGTCGTGCGCACCGGTGCGAGCACGCGGACGGCCACGACATAGACGCGATCGGGCACGACGAACAGGTACAGCGCGATCATCAACCACGCGAACAATCCGATCTCGAGGCCCGTCCACACGATGCCGAGGTGGAACAGGATCCCGAGCGGCGCGAGATACGCCCACGCCGGCCGGGCCCACACGAGCACGAGCGCGAGCTCGGTGAGCGGCACGAGGATCGCGACGGCGTGCATGCCGATCGTCGCGTCGATCAAACCTCGCAACGATCCGTGTAGCTGCGCCGACAGGGCACTGCCATTCAGCCACAGCGGATCGATCTTCGAGATCGCGGCCCACAGATAGACGATCGCGAGCTCGACGAGGATCAGCCGCAGCGCCCACGACTTGACCGGCTGATCGAGCGCGCCATTCCCGTCGGATGGCCGCTGCCACGGCACGAAACACGCGACGATCAGCAGCATCGCGACGAGGTAGTGATGCTGGTACGAATCGAGCTGGCTACCGAAGTACAGCCAGTTGTAGATCACCGCCGCGATCGGCACGAGCCAGCGCGTCGCGACGCCGCAGGCGATCAACACGAACGCGTACGCGAGCACGAGCTCGCAGAGTCCATACGAGACGCGGCCGGGACCGAGCGCATCGAGCCCTGGCAGCTGGGCGACGTTGAACCCACTGCCGTAGCGCGGCGCGTGGCGGATCTGCGACAGCGCGTCGGCGGCGAGCAGCGCGAACACGACGAACCGGCCGAACGCGAGCTTCGCGGCTGGGACTTCGAGCTCGAACGTCGACTTCATAGCTGCGGCACCGCGCAGATGTTGTAGCCGCCGTACGAGCGCTGCGAGCCGTCGAGGTACGTGCACGCGAGGCCGGCCTCGAGCCGCTGATCGGGATGGCGCTTGCACAGCTCCGCACCCATCGCCTCGACGACGCCGAACCGACCGCGCGCCGCGATCTCGTACCAGGCCTCGTGAAACTCGCCGCGCAGGTCGACGGGCGAGCCTGCGAGCGTGAGCTGCGGCACGCATTGGACCATGCGCATTGGCGAGAACATCCGCCACGCGAACCGCTCGTCGTGCGGATCGCGGTGGTGCACGTAGTAGCGGAGCGGCAGCAGCAGCTGCACGAGCACGAACACCGTGATGAACCGACCGCGCCAGGTGCCAAAAAACGCGCGCGCCGAGGCGAGGACCGGCATCGCTACAAAGGTAGCGCGGCTTGAGTCGGCGCCGCGACCGGGCGGGGCGGGGCGTGATACGTGAGGTCGTCGTCGACGCTGGCCCCGCGTGGCAGCGGTGCGCGCTGCACGAGCTCACCGGCCTCGAGCGAGGCGATCGGTTGACCGTCGAGGAACAGCACCGCGTTGCCGAGGATCGCCGGTACGCGCGCGCCGGTCGTGAGGATACCGACGAGGTTCAGCGGATCGGTCGCGGCGACCCGGCAGACCTCCGGATACGGCCCGGGCTCGCGCACGCCACGCAGCTCGTCGAGCGCTTCCGACAGCGCGAACTGCTCGCCGACGAAGCCGGTCACGAACCGACCGCCGCGGATCTCGCCTCGTGCTTCGAGCCGGCGCAACGCGACGAGCAAGTCGCGCCAGGGCGGCAGGCTCGACTCGCGCGCGAGCAAGTCGCGGAACACGACGCCGTAACGCGCGAGCAACTGGCGGGCACAGGCCTCGGCATCTCCGGGCGCTTCGCCGATCGCGGGCAGCAACGACCATCGCCCGGCGGCCGTCGGTAGCGAGCGCAGGGCGTGCGCGGGCCTTCCGCGATCGCGCGTGCGAGCGCGCCGGATCGCCTCTTGCCACTTGCGCACGGGAGGCAGCGCGCTCGTTGCACCGGTCCGATCGAACGGGCTCTTGACCTCGCCGCGCTTGCGATCGACGAGCACGCGCAGGCTCGCGAAGCCATCCGCGGTCGCGAGGCCCGTACCGACGAGCTCCCACAGCGCGTCCTCGATCTGATCCGGGTTCGCATCGACGGCGCTGACGAGATCACCCAAGAACGACGCACCGCGCGCCGCGAGATGAGCTTGGATCGCTGCCGCGCGCGCCGACAACACCGGCGGCTCCGCCTGCGCGACCGCACCACCCGCGCGGAGCCACCCGACGTCGCGGCGCAGCATCAACGCGAGCGGCGCCGACCGCGAAGGCGCGTTGCGTGGGGTGCGCCCCGGTGCGGGCGCGATCGCATTGCCGACGAGCGCCGCGACGCCGACTGGCAACACGCCGTACTTGCCGGTCAACGCAGCAGTCGCAGCGACCGCACACTCGAGTGCTGTTGCCCCCCCCGCACGTGCGGTTTCGAGCGTGGCTTCGAGCGCGGCGGTCGCGGCTTCGAGTTGCGGCGTCTGATCGGCGATCGCCTCGGCGACGACCGGATCGAGCCGCGCATTGCGCGAGCGTTCGTAGTGCGAACGCGCCACGCCGCGCGAGCCGAATGCAGGCTGTAGCGGGCTCGGATCGAAGTTGCTGTTCGCCGATGCGCGGCGTGCACTCCGGCCGGCCTTGTCACCGGCCGCGATCGCCTCGCGCAACACCGGCGGGAACTGTTCGAGCGGTGGCACCGCGCGGGACACGTGATCGATCGCGGCGACGATCTCCGCCTGCTCCTCGGTCGTCAGCGCGGGCACCGCCTCGCCGTCGCTCTTGCGTGGCGACAGCCGGCACCACACGATCTGACCCGCGAGGCACAGCTGATCGAGCCACTGCGGATCGTAGCCGTGCAGCCGCGCCGGCAAGACCTCGCGCTCCCACGCGCCCGCGGCGGTCTCGAACCCCTGGAGCTGCTCGAGCACGCGGCCGAGCCCGTCGGCACCGATCAGCTGCGAGCCGCGCGCGATCCGCTGCCAGCGCAACAAGAACCGCATCAACGCCGATGCGCCGACCGGTTCGATCTCCTTGCGCAGCTTCGCGAGCGTCAAGCGGTGGATCCGCGCGAGCACCCGGCGATTGCACCATTCGATCGAATCGAGGCCTTGGTCTGCCGCCGCCATCGCCGCGCGCATCGTCCGCTGCGAGGTCGGCTCGGGCTCGCGGAACGAGCCGCGCAGGATCGCGCCATCGCCTTCGAGCTGGAGCAATGCGCCGAGCACGTCGGCGAGCGGCAGCCCGAGCTCGCCGGCGAGCTCGCGCGTATTCACCGGGCCACGATGATCGAGGTGCGAGCCGATGATCTTGTTGATCGCGACCTCGCGCTCGAGAATCGTCGACCACGCCGGCGTCGCGAGCGCCGGATCGCAAAGCACGGAATCGCCGAGGACGGCCCGCACGGCACCGAGCCGTTCGGTCGCAACCCACGCCGCGTATGCGGTACCCGGCACATCCGTGACCCCCGTGCCTAGCGCGAGCGGCGGGCTCGTCTGCGCGTTTGCAACGAACCAAGTGATCCGGGTCGCCCGGCCATGCGCGCGCAGGCCGTCGAACCAATCGCGCGCTTGTGGCGCTAGCAACTCGCCACGCCCCTCGGGCACCAACCATAGTGCGAGCAGCGCGTCGTGAAGCTCGTCGACATCGCGCACGATCGGCGCGACCTCTTCCCCGGCGAGCAAGATCGCCGTCGGATCGAGCGCCGTCGAGATGTCACCCGGCTCGACCGGCAAGCCACGGCGCAGCTGGACCGCGCGGGTGCGGCGCTCCTCGAGCGGCGCATCGTCGAGGAACGCGTACGGGTTCGCGTTCAACAGCTCGTGCGACAGCGGGCTCGGCTCGACCGTATCGCGCGCGAGCACCTGGATGTCGCCGCACTCGAGCTGCTCCAGCATCTTCTGGAGGCCCTCGCAATCCATCGCCTCGACGAGACAATCCCGGATCGTCTCGAACACGAGCGGGTGATCCGGAACTTCGCGCGGCCCGACGATGTTCTCGGCGCAGGCTTGGGCCTGCGGAAACACCACCGACAACGTGTCGGCCGCGCGCATCTTGATCAGGTGCGGTGGAATCTTCTTGCCGTTCCTGCGGCGCAGCACGGTCAGCGAGCGCGTCACGTTCCAGCGCCACCGGATCTCGAACATGGGCCGATCGAGCAGTGCCTGGATCAGCACCTCGCGGGTCTGGTGCGACGGCACGAACCCGAACACGGTCTCGAGCGGGAAGCTGTGCGGCTGGCCGAGCGAGATCACGATGCCGTCGTCGGTCGCCGCCGCCTGGAGCTCGAAGTCGAACGACACGCAGAACTTCTTGCGCAGCGCGAGGCCCCACGCGCGATTGATCCGGCCGCCGAGCGGCGAGTGCAGTACGAGCTGCATGCCGCCGCCTTCGTCGAAGAAGCGCTCTGCGATGATCAGATCGCGGCGCGGCAACCCACCGAGCGCGACACGACTCGCCGCGAGGTACGCGACCATCTGTTGCGCCGCGCGCAGCGGCATCGAGGTCTCGGCCGCGAGCCAGGTCGCGATCGTGTCGTGGCTCTCGCTCGCCAACCGCGCATCGAGCTCGCCGCGCAGCGAGCTGACCTCGTCCGACAGCTCTTTCGTACGTGCGGGGGCCTCGCCGAACCAGAACGGGATCGTCGGCGGCTGGCCTTTCGCATCCTCGACGACGACCCGCGCCATCTCGATCTTGCGGATCCGCCACGACGTATTGCCGAGCTGGAAGATGTCACCGGCGGAGCTGTCGATCGCGAAGTCCTCGTCGACCGAGCCGACCGGCGTCTCGTCGGGCCATTGCACGACCGTGTAGTTGTTGTTGTCGGGAATCGCCCCGCCCGACGTGATCGCCGCGAGTCGCGCACCGCGCCGCGCGCGCACCATGCCGCCGATCCGGTCGCGATGCAGATACGCACCGCCGCGGCCGCGCCGATCCGAGACACCTTCGGCGAGCATCGTCATCAACTGCTCGAGCCGTTCGTCGCTGATCTCGGCGTACGGTGCCGCGCCGCGGATCATCTTGACGAGGTCGTCCTCACGCATCTCCTCGGCCGCGCATGTCGCGACGATCTGCTGTGCGAGGATGTCGAGCGGCGCGTCGCGCAAGCAGATCTCGTCGAGGTTGCCGCGCCGCACGCCGCGGACGAGCGCCGCGCACTCGACGAGCTGGTCGCGCGTCAACGCGAACAACCGGCCCTTCGGCGTCGCCCCGAGCGTGTGGCCCGAGCGGCCGACCCGCTGGATCAACGTCGCGATCGAGCGCGGCGAGCCGAGCTGGACCACGAGATCCACGGTGCCGACGTCGATCCCGAGCTCGAGCGACGCGGTCGCGACCGCGCACTTGACCTGTCCGTGCTTGAGCTTCTGCTCGGCCGCCAACCGCAGCGCGCGCGACATCGAGCCGTGGTGTGCGACGACGTGCTCCTCTCCGAGCCGCTGTTCGAGCGCGGCCGCGACGCGCTCGACCAGCCGCCGCGTGTTGACGAACACGATCGTCGAGCGGTGCTGGACGACCAGCTCCGCGATCCGATCGTAGACCCGGCTGAACTGCTCGTTGCTCGCGACCGCGGCGAGCTCGTCGTCGGTGATCTCGATCGCGAGATCGAGCTCGCGGCGATGGCCGGCATCGACGATGTGCGGCAGCGGCCGCTTCATCCCGACCAGCAAGCGCGCGATCCGTTCGATCGGCCGCTGCGTCGCCGACAAGCCGACGCGCACCGGCGTGCGCGCGGTCACCTGGAACACCAGGCGATCCAACCGCTCCAGCGTCAGCGCGAGGTGCGCACCGCGCTTGTCGCCAGCGATCGCGTGGATCTCGTCGACGATCACGGTCTTCAGCTGCGACAGCGCCTCGCGGCCCTTCACAGACGTCAATAGGATGAACAGCGACTCGGGCGTCGTGACGAGGATGTGCGGAGGATGCTTCGCCATCTTCGCCCGCTCGCTGACCGGCGTATCTCCGGTGCGGGTCGCGATCCGGATGTCGGGAAACTTCACGCCATCCTTCGCGGCGCGTTCGGCGAGCTGCGCGAGCGGCGCCTCGAGGTTGCGATGGACGTCGTTCGACAGCGCCTTGAGCGGTGAGATGTAGAGGATCTCGGTGCGCGCTTCGAGCGGCCGCTCGAGCCCGCGGCGAACGAGGGTGTCGAGACACGCCAGGAACGCGGCGAGCGTCTTGCCGGAGCCGGTCGGCGCGGCGATCAACACGTCCTCACCCGCGGCAATGCGCGGCCAGCCGATCCGCTGTGGCTCCGTGGGGGCACCAAACCGGTCGCGGAACCAGCCGCTGATCAGCGGGTGGAACGGTTCGAGCGCATCGCTCATCGGACCCGCCAGACTACCGCAGCTCGACGACAACTTACGAGGGGGGAGATCTCCTCACAAAAAACTGCGCATCAGGACGGGGAGGCGCGTCTTCGCTTCGTCAGGTCACTTTTTACCCAGGAAAACCGTATGAAAAAGCTCTCAGCACTAGGAATCGGAATCGCACTCGCAATGGCCACGGTCGGATGCAGCACGTATGCGTCGGTTGGCGGCACGAGCGATGGCAAGGCTCTCGTCGCGAAGAATGGCTTCTTCGGCAAGGCCGTCTACGTGTGCACGGTCACTCAGGCCGGACTCACCAACTGCCAAGAGCAGGAATCGCCGTAGTCATGCGCGGCGTGCTCGCGATCTCGCTCGTCTGCTACCTCGGTTGCGATAGCGGATCGCGAGCCACACCACCCCCGGTCCCGGTTGCGCAGGCCAAGCCCGTCGAGGTCTTGCTCGCGCGCAGCGCGGGGCTCCCCCGTTTTGATATTCAAGCGACGTTCGGCGCGGATCAGGATCCGGCGCCGCATATCCAACCGATCACGGCGGCACTCGCGGGTGCGCGCGCCACGTGCTCGCGCGGTACGCCTGCGCTCGCCGCGGTGATCGATGTCGAGGTCCGTGGCAAGCGGCTGCACGCCGCCGCGCGCAATCCGAGCGCCGCGTGTCTCGCGCACGCGATCGACGGCAGTGCGATCGAAGATCCGATCGACTACACCGCGAAGCTGCTCGTCAGCGTTGGCTAGCATGAGGCGAGTCGCGCGAATGAGAGTTGCGCGGCTCGCGTTCATGATGGCCACGATGCTCGCGAGCACCGTGGTCGCTGCGGATCCGTTCGCGGCACCGCCGGCTCGCACCTATTCGCCCGCCACGGATCCTGCGCACGCGGGCGTCGCGAACGATCTGTTTCTGTCTCGTCGCGGCATCGGGCTCGATCTCGATCTCGCCGCGGGGGTCCGCGTCCACACCGGCGAGGGCGACGACACGCGGTCGTGGCTGACGCGCGCACGCGTCGGCGTCCTCCTGTTCAACGAGCCTTCGTTCTTGAGCCTCGGCGTCGCCGGTCAGCTCGGCCCACTCGCCTCGTCTTCACTCGGGGTCGAGCTCGCGTATAGCGAAGTCGTGAACGGCCTGACCGCGCAGGTCGGCGTGTTCCCGCTCGATTCGATCGGCGGCACGATCGTCGAAGCGCAGGTCGGCTGGACCGTGTTCGCCGCGGAGTATCAGCGTCGCGTGTCAGGCCCGCGCGACACCGATCAAGCGCTCGTGTTCGTCGTCCACGCGCCGCTCGGCATCGTCTATCAGATGCTGAAAAAACCACCTGGGGTCGTCGCGCGTTAGCCGCCGTTCGACTGAGTCATGCACGGCACGGGCATGCCGGGCGTGGTCCCCGCGAGCGTCGCGATGTCCGCGTCCGTCAGCGAGCGTGCATAGACATGGACGTCGTCGACGCCGCCGACGAGCGCGTACCCGATGTTGGAGCCCTGGGTGTTGTTGCTGCTGTCGATCGGTCCCATGGCTTTCGTGCATCCGGCTTGCTTGCCGTCGACGAACGCGATCAGCTTGCCCGCGCCGTACGTGCACGCGAGGTGATGCCACGTGCTGACGCCGAGATCGACGGTGGTGGTCGCGTAGAACCCGTTCGCGTAACAGAACATGTGGTCGTGATCGATCGCGAGCGCGTACTGCCCGTAGTTATCGAACACCCACGGCCGCTCGTTCGGGTCGAAGACCTCGGCCCACAGCTCGACGGTCACGTGATCTGGAATGTCGAGATCGGGGGTCTCGTCGATGTGCAGCGTCGTCGTCGTCGCGAACGAGGCGGCTTGCTCGGCGTTGCGCGGCACCGGCGACACGAGCTGCGCGGCGCCGTCGTGATGGAACGACGAGCGATCGACGATCGTGGGATCGAGCGAGGCGTCCTCGAAGTCGAGGCAGAGCCGGAGGCTCGCGTCGTTGACGTGGCACTGGGTCGGCGTCGGCGTGCCGTTACCGTCTCCGGTGAGCTCCGCCTGTTGTGCATCGGCTTGCACATCCTGGGCGAGCCTCGGTTGGAACGTGCAGGCGCCGAGCGTGACGATGAGAAACAGCTTCGTCATCGTCATCAGTAAGAGCAGCCGGCGTGCCACTCGCTACCTGGTGAAACGATTCGCAGCTCGCTCAGCACACCGGGTGTACGGACACCAGGCCGCGGCATCAAGTCAGCAGTTCGAGCGCTTTGGTGTAGTGATAGGCGAGTTGCGAGTCCCCATACCGGTACTCGCGTCCCACGCAACACGCGTCACGTACCGCGAGCCACGCGCGCCAGTCACGCGCTTGTAACGCCACCGAGAGACGGCGCTCGCACTCGCCGGTACAGCGATAGATGAGAGGCGCGCGCGGCGGAGGCGGATCTCCGTCGAGCGCGACGAGCGCGCGCAGCGCGAACCACGGTCCATAGATCGGATGGATCACGAGCTGCGTCGGGGCGAGTGCGCCAAGTCCCGCGATGACGGCGATCCGTTGAAACGGCAAGAACGCGCCGTCGTACTCGCGATGCGCGAACCACGTGCGCGCGCCGGGAAACGCGCGTGCGATCGTGTGCTCGGTGTAGAGGTCGAGCGGATCGCGCGACGCGAGCAGCGCGGGATCAGCGGCGCGCGCGGCGACAAAGATCGGCCACAGCGCGCGCGTGTTGCCGACGAGCACGCCGCGGCCTGCGAGCCCTGCGATTCCGGTCGCGGCGAGGTCGAGCTCTTGCGTCACATCGAAGCCGGCATCGGCGAGCACGCACGGATGATACGCTGCTGACGTGGAGCGTCGTGACGATGATGGATGCCTCGTAGGCGAAGCCGACGGGAACCCA
>JBDUAS010000625.1:0-1539 GCA_040004535.1 Deltaproteobacteria bacterium | reverse complement strand
GCGGACTCGAGCGCTTGCTGCGCGAAGTCGCGGCGGGCGCGCTTCGACGTGTCGACCTCGATCACGGCGCCGCTCTCGAGATCCTCGAGCACGAGCAGGCCGACGTTCGGCAAGACCGACTCCATCGGGTCGCCGACGACCACCGGCACGATCTCGTGGCGCCGGGCGGCGATGCGCATGGGGCGCTCCCAGCCTTCGCTGAGGAAGTCGGACACGAAGAACACGACGCTGCGGCGCTTCGCGACCTTGGAAAAAAAGTCGAGCCCCTTCGCGAGGTCCGTCCCGCGCGACTCGGGCTCGAACGCGAGGATCTCGCCGATCACGCGAAGGACGTGCTTGCGGCCCTTCTTCGGCGGCACGTAGCGCTCGACCTTGTCGGTGACGATGTAGAGCCCGACGCGATCGTTGTTCTTGATCGCCGAGAATGCGACGACGGCGGCGAGCTCGGCCGCGGTGTCGCGCTTGGTCGCGCCGTGCGAGCCGAAGAAGCCCGACGCGCTCATGTCGATCACGAGGTTGACCGTGCGATCGCGCTCCTCGACGAACTGCTTGACGTGCGGCGCGTTCATCCGCGCGGTGATGTTCCAGTCGATCGTGCGGACGTCGTCGCCCGCGTAGTACGGGCGAACGTCGGAGAACACGAGGCCGCGGCCCTTGAACACGGCGTGGTACTGACCCGCGAGCTGGGTGTCGACGAGCCGGCGCGATGCGATCTCGATCTTGCGCGCCTTCTTGAACAGCTCCGCGGTCGCCAGGGCCATCTTATTCGGCCTCCTCACCGAGGCGCGCCCCGGCGCTCCGAGCTCGGTGGTCGGCCATCACGGCACCGGTAAATATTCGAAGACGCGGCGCACCACGTCCTCGGAGCTGACTTCCTCGGCTTCGGCTTCGTACGTGACCTGGACGCGGTGGCGCATCACGTCGAGTGCGATCGCCTTGATGTCGTCGGGCGTGACGTACGCGCGGTGGTTGATGAACGCGTACGCGCGCGAGGCGGCGGCGAGGCACAGCGTCGCGCGAGGCGAGCCGCCGTACTCGATCAACGGCACGAGCTCGGCGAGCCCGTAGTCGCGCGGCCGCCGCGTCGCCTGGACGATATGAACGATGTAATCGCGGACGCGATCGTCGATGTAGATCGAACCGACCACCTTGCGCGCGGTGCGGACCTGCTCGATCGTCGCGACCTCGCGCGGCACCGGCATGTCGAGCGCGCTCATCCGATCGAGCATCGAGCGCTCGTCGGCGGCGGTCGGATAGCTGACCTTGATCAGCAGCATGAAGCGATCGAGCTGGGCCTCGGGCAGCGGGAACGTGCCCTCTTGCTCGATCGGGTTCTGGGTCGCGAGCACGAGGAACGGATCCGGCAACAAGTTCGTCGAGTCACCGATCGTGACCTGGCGCTCCTGCATCGCCTCGAGCAGCGCGGACTGGACCTTCGCGGGCGCGCGATTGACCTCGTCGGCGAGCACGAGGTTCGCGAACAACGGGCCACGCTTCTGCGTGAACTGCCCGGTGTGCATGTTGTAGATGATCGTGCCG
>JBDUAS010000624.1:0-1545 GCA_040004535.1 Deltaproteobacteria bacterium | reverse complement strand
CTCGCCGAGGACGTCAAGGAAGCCGCGATGACCGCCGAGACCGCGTCGACGATCATCAAGCCGACCGAGGTCGTGATCGAAGCGTTCGACGCGGCGGTCAACGGCCGCCGGCCTGGCCAGCAGCAAGGCACGATCGTCGCGAACGACAAGGTCGGCCGCAACGAGCCTTGCCCGTGCGGCTCGGGCAAGAAGTTCAAGAAGTGCCACGGCGCTGAAGCGTAAACGTCGACGACGCTCGTCGGGACAACGACACGGTCGACGTTTCGGTTCAGGTTCAGGTCAACGTCGACGTCGACGTGATCACGCCAGGCCCTGCACGCGGATCCACGGCCCGGCCGTGTACGGGAACGATTGATCGAAGTGGACGTGCGCGACGTACCACAGCGAGACGTCCGCACCGTCGATCGTCTCGTCGCCGACGTAGCCCGCCGGGAACGGCTGGCTGCCTGCGGCCGAGCGCGGCGAGAACGGCGCCCACTCTCCGTCGTGATAGCGGATCGCGAACACCTCGGCATCGTCCCAGCTGTGCGGACGAATGTTGATCGACGCCCGCGAGCCGAAGTCGATCTGGCGCCACACGTTGCCGCTCTCGTCGGCTTCGCCCGAGTACGGGAACCAACCCTCGCGCTCGACGCGTTGCCAGCGGCCCTCTTCGAACTTCTCGAACGCGTCGTCGCCGGCGCCGTCGAGATCGAAGTCGAACCGGAAGTGCGGGTGATACGTGTGCTGGTCATGAACGCCCGGGCCCAGGATCGTCAGCCACGGGCACAGCCGGCCGTCATCGTGGAATCGCCACAGCTGGGTGTACTGGTACGGCCCTGCGACGAAGCTCGCAGACAGCTCGACGCCGCCACGGAACGACTGGACGCGGACCGGGCCCGCGATCGTGCGCGTGCCCAGCGGGATCCACCACGGACCGTGCGGCTCGGACGTGTCATCGACGTCGACGTCGCGCTGGTGATCGACCGTGACGTAAGGCAGCGAGCCCTCCCACAACACGCGGCGACCCTTGAAGTCGGCGAGGTAGATCATGATCCCGGCCGACTCCGTGAGCCGCCAGTGGAACTTCCAGTTCGCTTCTTCAATGACGTTCGACATCACCATTGCTCCGCGGGAACGACCTGGATCACCTGCTGATCGATGAGATCGACGACCGCGACCAACGTCGCGTGGCCGTCGCTGCGCCCGAACGTGACGGCGGCCGAGCGCCGCGAGTAGGAGATGTCCTGCTTGGTGCGGCCCCAGTAGTGGAGCGTCGCTTGCGGCATGTCGCCCATGCCGAGCTTGCCGCGCACGCGCTCGTCGATCATCGCGATCGAGACGGCGAGCGCTTCTTCATCACGCGACAACATCGGCTGGCTCTTGTCGAGCTGGAGATCCGCGACGACGCCCGCGTCGAGATCGACGCACGCATCGACCGCGCGATCCGATGCGTAGTCGTACGCGACGACGCGCGCGAGCCGGTGGCCGGCCATCAAGTGCGGCGGCTTGACGACGAGCGGCTCGGTGCAGATCACGCGGTAGCGCCCGACCTTGGCCATCGAT
>JBDUAS010000623.1:0-1546 GCA_040004535.1 Deltaproteobacteria bacterium | reverse complement strand
GCGATCTACAACGAGATCCTCGGTCAGGCGCCGGATGATCTGAAGGCGCTCCGCGCGTTGGATCGGCTGTACGTGCAGCGCCAGGCGTGGCGTGACCTCGGCGACAACATCAGTCGTCAGCTCACCCTCGTCGAGCAGCCGTACGAGCAGGTCGCGCTGTTGGTTCGCCTCGCGCAGCTGCGCGAGACCCACTTGAACGAGACTGCCGCGGCGGTCGAGACCTACCGTCAGGTCCTCGATCACGAGGAGCAGAATCGCGATGCGGTACTTGCCCTCGAGCGGTTGATCTCGAACACGGAGCACGAGCTCACGATCGCGAACATCCTCGAGCCGATCTACAAGTCGCGCGGCGAGTGGACCAAGCAGATCGGCATCTACGAGATCATGGCGAAGCACGCCTTCGATCCCGCTCGCAAGATCGAGCTGCTCCATCAGATCTCCGAGCTCCACGAGATCGGTGGCGATAACGCGGACGCCGCGTTCGGGACGTTCTCGCGCGCGTTGCGCGAGGATCCTCGCAACGAGACGACGCACGCGCAGATCGATCGCTTGGCCCGTGGCCTCGACAAGTGGCCCGAGGTCGTGGCGCTCTACGACGACGTCGCGAATTCGGCCGGTGAAGACGACCTGAAGGTCGCGCTGCTGTTCCGGCGCGCCCAGATCCAGGAGCACGAGCTCCGCGACGACAAGGGCGCGGTCGAGACCTACGAGCGCGTGCTGAAGGCATCGCCCTCGACGGTGGAAGCCGCGACCGCGATCCAGACGATCCACGAGCGCACCGGCGATTGGCCCAAGCTCGTCGATATCATCAAGCGCAAGAGCGAGCTCCTGCCGAACCTCGACGATCGCAAGCAGCTGCTCTATCGCGCTGCCCAGATCGAAGAAGAAGTGCTCGGCAACTCGGACGCCGCGATCGCGACGTTCCGCCAGGTGCTGTCGATCGACGACGTCGACATGGTCGCGATGGATGCCCTCGAGCGCATGTACGTGCGGCTCGCCCGGTGGGAACCGCTCAAGGACGTCTACGCGAAGAAGGCCGACCTCGCCGAGGATCCGGACGACAAGAAGCGGATGCTCTACGTGCTCGCGCAGGTCTACGACCGCGAGCTCGGCGACGTCGCCAAGGCGATCGAGACCTACCAGGGCATCCTCGATCTCGACGCCGACGAGCTGCCCGCGATCCAGTCGCTCGACCGGCTCTACGGCCAGGCCGAGCGCTGGTACGACCTGCTCGCGAACCTCGAGCGCCAGGTCGAGCTCGCCGACAACACCGGCGAGACCGTTGGCCTCAAGTACCGGATCGGTAACCTGTGGCAGCTGCGGCTCGGTGACATGGCGCGCGCGATCGAGAGCTATCGCGAGGCGCTGGATCTCGATCCGTCGCACGCCGAGACGCTGCTCGCCTTGGACGGCCTCGTCCACGGCAAGACCGAGCCGGTCATGGCGGCGCGCGTGCTCGAGCCGATCTACGAGACGACCGGCGAGTTCGCGAAGCTCGTCGACGTGCTCGAGGTGATGGTCGCGCACAACGAAGATCCGCTCGCGC
>JBDUAS010000026.1:0-49137 GCA_040004535.1 Deltaproteobacteria bacterium | reverse complement strand
ACCACAGCGAGCACGAGATGCTGCGCTACATCAACCGGCTGTGCGCGAAGGACCTGTCACTCACGACGTCGATGATCCCGCTCGGCTCGTGCACGATGAAGCTCAACGCGACGAGCGAGATGATTCCGGTGACGTGGTCCGCGTTCGGTGGCCTCCACCCGTTCGCGCCCGCCGAGCAGTGGGGTGGATATCGCGCGCTGTTCGAGCGGCTCGAGGCGTGGCTCGGCGAGATCACGGGCCTGCCGGCCGTCTCGCTACAGCCCAACTCCGGCGCGCAAGGCGAGTACGCGGGCCTGCTCGCGATCCGCGGGTATCACCACGCGCGTGGCGACAAGCACCGCACCGTGTGCCTGATCCCGCAGAGCGCGCACGGCACGAACCCCGCGTCGGCCGTGATGGCCGGCATGCAGGTCGTCGTCGTCGCGTCGATGCCCGACGGCACGATCGATCTCGCGGATCTCCACAAGAAGGCCGAGCAGCATCGCCACAATCTCGCCGCATTGATGGTCACGTATCCGTCGACGCATGGCGTGTTCGAAGAGGGTATCCGCGAGGTCTGCGAGATCGTTCACGCGGCCGGCGGTCAGGTCTACATGGACGGCGCGAACATGAACGCGCAGGTCGGCCTGACCCGGCCCTCGGCGATCGGCGCGGACGTCTGTCATCTAAATTTACACAAGACCATGTGCATACCGCACGGCGGTGGCGGTCCCGGCATGGGTCCGATCGCGGTGAAGGAGCACCTCGCGCCGTATCTGCCGGGGCATCCACTCGCCGCCGCGGGCGCACAACCGGTCGGTCCCGTGTCGGCGGCACCGTGGGGGTCGGCGTCGATCCTGCCGATCTCGTTCGCGTACATCGCGATGATGGGCGAGCCGGGGCTGCGGCGTGCGACCGAGGTCGCGATCCTCAACGCGAACTACATCGCGAAGCGGCTCGGCACGCACTATCCGGTGCTCTACACGGGGCTGAACGGCCGCGTCGCGCACGAGCTGATCCTCGACTGCCGGCAGTTCAAGAAGACCTCGGCGATCGAGGCCGAGGACATCGCGAAGCGACTGATGGATTATGGCTTCCACGCGCCGACGATGTCGTTCCCGGTTCCGGGCACGTTGATGATCGAGCCGACCGAGAGCGAGACCAAGGGCGAGCTCGATCGGTTCTGCGAGGCGATGATCGCGATCCGTGCGGAGATCGCCGCGATCGAGAGCGGCGCGATGGATCGCGCGAACAACCCGCTGAAGAACGCACCGCACACCGCGGCCGCGGTGACCGGCACCGAGTGGGATCGCCCGTACACGCGCGAGCAGGCCGCGTATCCGGCGCCGTGGCTGCGCGTCCACAAGTACTGGCCTCCGGTGGGGCGGGTCGATAACGCGTACGGCGACCGCAACCTTGTGTGTGCCTGCCCGCCGGTGGATGCTTACGGCTGATGGCGGATATCGCGGGCATGTTGGCGATCGTGATGTCGCTCGGGATGGCGCCGGCGATCATCAAGATCCGTAGCGACGCGAAGTTCAAGGCGCGCAAGCTCGAGCTCGAAGCAGGCGAGGGTGGTGGCAAGGCGACCAAGCGCTTGCTCGACGAGAACAAGCTGTTGCGCGACCGGATCGAGAACCTCGAGACGATCGTGTCGTCGGTCGATTACGAGCTCAATCAAAAAGTCATGAAGCTTCTCGACGAGCAGCGTTCGCGCGTCCTACCAGCGGGTCCCGCTCCGGTGGCCGCGTCGCCTGCAGCGGGCGGTGGTGCGGGTGTTGCGGCGACGACGCCAGCGACGCCCGCGCTCGACGCGACGATGACCGCGGCGCCGACCCGCGAGGGGAAGATGTCGGTCGGCACGACGCTCGAGCCCGGCCAGGTGCTTGCCGGGCGCTATCGGGTCCAGCGCTTGCTCGGCAAGGGCGGCATGGGCGCGGTGTACCTCGCCGACGACGAGGTGCTGCACGAGCTCGTCGCATTGAAGGTGATCTCCAGCGCGTACGCCTCCGACGAGGCTGCGATGATCGCGCGGTTCCGGCGCGAAGCCTCGGCGGCCCGCAAGGTCAGCTCGCCGCAGGTGATCCGGATCCACGATCTCGGCGAAGCGCGCCCGGGCCTCCTGTATCTGTCGATGGAGTACTTCAGCGGCCGCACGCTCGCCGAGCTGATCGCGCAGCGCGGGGTCGTGCCGATGAAGGATATCGAGGACATCCTCCAGCAGATCGGTGCCGGCCTCGAGGCCGCGCACCAGGCCGGCGTGATCCACCGCGACTTGAAGCCGAGCAACGTGCTGATCGGCGAGCGCGGCGCGGTGAAGCTGATCGATTTCGGGCTCGCGACCACACTCGTCGGCGATCAGCTGACCGCGACCGGTGCGATCCTCGGGACGCCGCACTACATGGCGCCCGAGCAAGTCCGCGGCAAGCCCGTCGATGCGCGCAGCGACATCTACGCGTTCGGCGCGCTCGCATATCACCTCGTGACCGGGCGGCCGCCGTTCGCCGGTGACAACGCGATCGCGATCGGGTTCGCGCACATCTCCGAGACCCCGGAAGCACCGCACGTGCTTCGCAAGGACTGCCCGCCGAAGCTCGACGCTGCGATCATGGCGGCGCTCGCTAAGAACCCCGCCGATCGACCGGCGAGCGCGAAGGCGTTCCTCGCCCTCGCATTCTCGGCGATCGCGGCTTAGCCGCGCAGCAGCTCGCGCGCGATCACGATCCGCTGGATCTCGCTCGTGCCTTCATAGATCCGCGTCACGCGCGCGTCGCGGTACAGGCGCTCGATCGCGAACTCGCGCGAGTAGCCGTAGCCGCCGTGGAGCTGGACCACGCGATCGACGACGCGCCCACACGTTTCGGTCGCGAACAGCTTCGCCATGCTGGTCTCGCTGCTCGCGCGGGCGCCGCCGTCGAGGGCGCGGGCAGCGCGCAGGACGAGGAGCCACGAGGCGTCGAGCTCGGTGCGCGAATCGGCGAGCACGAATTGCGAGTTCTGGAACGCGGCGACCGCTTGGCCGAACACGTGGCGCTCCTTCGCGTAGGCCACGCCGAGCGCTAATGCGGCTTCGGCAATACCGAGCGACAGCGCCGCGATGCCGACCCGGCCCGCGCCGAGGCCCGAGAGTGCGATTCCATAACCCGCGCCGAGCGCGCCGACCACGCGGTCGCCGGCCACTCTGCAGCCGTCGAACGCGAGCGTCGCGGTGCCGGAAGCGCGCTGGCCCATCTTGTCCTCGTCGCGGCCGACCGTCAGGCCGCGGGCTCCACGCTCGACGAGGAAGCACGTGATGCCGTCCTTGCCGTCGCCGGTCCGCGCGAATACGACGTGGAGGCCCGCGTGCGAGGCGCCGGTGATCCAGGCCTTCTCGCCGGTCAGGACCCAGTCATCGCCATCGCGCACCGCGCGCGTGCGCATCGCTAGCACGTCTGAGCCGCCCGACGGTTCGGTCAGCGCGAAGCTGATCGGGCCGAGCTCGCCGCGCGCGTACGGCGCGAGGAACCGCTCGCGGTGTGCGGGCGTGCCGTGCTCGCCGACGATCTTCGCCGCCATGTTGCACGACGCGAGGACGACGGCGGTCGACGCGCAGCCCTGCGCGAGCGCCTGCATCGCGAGCACGTAGCCGACGTTGGTCGCGCCGATGCCGCCATGCGCCGGGGACAGCTTCATCGCGTTGAAGCCGAGCTCGGCGAGCGCCTTCAGCTCCGCGGCCGGGAATACGCCGGTCCGGTCGCGCTCGGCCGCGCCGGGTGCCAGGAGTCGCGCGGCCGCGTCACGCGCGGCGTCAGCGACCATCGCTTCTTCCTCGGTGAGGTCGAACCCGAACAGCTGCATGCCTTTGTTATGCCTGGCCTGCGGCTCGTGCGGGAGCGGTCACCACCGGACCTTGACAGGTATCCTGTCAAGATCGAACGTAACGCATGAAGCGCAAGCTGCCGCCGCGCCGGCGGCCCCGCCCTCGTATCGCGCACGGCGAGGTCCAGACCGTCGTCGACGAGACGATCGCGCTCTACCGCTGGCTCGCATGGATCGCGGAAGAGCTCTACGGCAGCGATGCGCGAGGTGCTGCCCGGCGGTGGGCGCTGCGCCGGCTTCACCGCGACGGCCCACTCACGGTCCCCGCGCTCGCCCGGGTGCGCGCGGTACGGCGCCAGACCCTACAACCGATCATCGATCAGCTCGCGGCCGAACGCCTCGTCACGATCGCGCCGAACCCGGCGCACGCACGTTCGCCGCTCGTGGTCCTGACCGACCGTGGCCTCGCGATGGTCTCGCGGCTCGACCGCGTCGACGTCGCCGTCCTCCGTGCGATCAGCCGTGGCGTTCTGCCGCGCGATCTCGCGATCACCGCCGGCACGCTACGCACGTTACGCGCCGGCTTCGAGAGCTCGGCGCGCTGGCGGCCGGCGGCACTCGCCGCTCGCTGACCGGCTACTTGAAGCACTCCGAGTAGGCGTGGACGCCCGGCGACAGCGTCCAGTTCCAGTAGCGCGTGCTCGAGTCGTAGTTGATGTACGCGCCGTTGTTCGGATCGCTCTTGGTGAACAAGCCGCCGAGCCCCGTCAGTGCGCACGCCACGCCGTTCGACGCCGGGTTGAACGCGAGGTTCAGCGTCGCGGTGTGGTCGATGCCCCACCACTCGACCCAGCCACCGTAGTTCGCCGGGATGTCGACGCATCGCGCATCGATTCGCGCGCTGCTGCCAGCCGGCAACGAGCCGCCGATCCAGTAATCGACGTTGTCCGGGTCGCGCGAGATCGTGACATCGCTCTCCCAGGTCGAGAACGCCTTGCCGTTGTAGTTCACGATGCCGGCCAGGAAGCACTTGCGGTTGACCGAGCGGCCCACCGGGATAAGCGTCGCCGGCGCATTTGCCGACCAGCTCTTCTCGATCCGATGACCTGTGTTCGGAATACACGTGGTCATCACGCCGATGTTCTCGTAGCTGGGGTTCATCACGTAGAGCCCCCAGTACGTCCCATTGTTTACGACCGTGACACCTGCCGGATAGGCGCCGGTGCCGCTCGCCAGCTTGCCGGTCACACCCGCGATGAAGCACGTGCTCGTCGCCGGATCGCCGAGGCTCCAGCTGCAATCCAAGCTCGAACAGCCGTGCCATTGCAGCGCGGTCCACGACACCGCCTGCTCCGTGCTGCTGGTCGTCGCCGCGCTGCCGGCCTGTTTCGCGGTCGCCTCCGGATCGGCCGGATCACCTTGCTCGAGACACCCCATGAACGCCGCACTCGCCAAGATCAACGTGAGACTCTTCATTCCGTTCCTCCTGCAGCGAAGAACGCCGGAACTCGCGGATCTTCCCGGTCAGTCACCGAGGTCGTGGCTGCATGCGGTAGTGCGCGACGATCCACTCCGAGCCGCCGCGATAGCCGAACAGCTCTGCGCAGGCGAGAAAGAACACGCGCCAGCGCTGCAGCTTCGCGCGCCCGCCGACGACGCGCTCGAGCTCCGCGCGGTGCTGCATCAGGTTTGCGTACCAGGCCTCGGACGTCTTCGCGTAGTGCGTGCCGTCGAGCCGCCACTGTTCGGCGATGACGAGGTCGCGATCGAACTGCGCGAACAGATCCTCGCTCGGCATGATGCCGCCCGTGAAGAACTCGCGCGCCATCCAGTCCGAACCGCCGGCGTCCTCGAACGGATACGCGTAGCGGTGATGCGCGAACACGTGACAGAACAGCGAGCCGTCCGGCGCGAGCCAGCGCGCGAGCTTCGCGAACAGCGCCTCGTAGTTGCGCATGTGCTCGAACATCTCGATCGAGACGATCCGATCGAAGCGTTCGTTTAGGTTTAGGGTGCGGACGTCCGCGGTCCGGACCGTCAGGTTATGCAGCCCGCGCGCCGTCGCTTGGCGCTCGATGAACGCGCGCTGGCCGTGCGAGTTCGAGATCGCGGTGATCGCGCTGTTCGGATAACGCGCGGCCGCCCACAGACAGAACGAGCCCCAGCCGCACCCGAGGTCGAGCACGCGCTGGCCGTCGCGCAGCGCGGCGCGCTCGGCATAGAGCGCGAGCATCGCGGCCTCGGCACCGCCCAGATCGTCGACGTGGGACGGCCAGTAGCACGCCGAGTACTTGAGGTGCGGCCCCAGCACGCGCTCGAAGAACGCCGCCGGGACCTCGTAGTGCTGGGCATTCGCCGCCGCGGTCTCGATCGCGAGATCGGCGGTGCGCAGCGATGCGGTGAACGCCTGGTGATCGCGGTGGCGCTCCTCGCGCAGGCGCAGCGCGCAGACCGCGCGGATACCGGCCCGCAGGACGGGCTCGGGCACCCACCCGGAATCGACGAGCTTCGCGACGAACCGCCCGCTCACGGCGCGCTGATCGGCCAGAACTGCCAAGCGACCCCTCCGCTGGTGTCACGCACGACGACGCCCAGCGCGCCCTCGTGCGGATCCTCGGGCTCGACCCGGAGGTATGCGGTGGCCAGATCGAAGTCGTGCATCGTCCCGCACGACGTCAACCAATTGACGCTGTTCGGGTCGGTGAAGTCGACCGCCAGCGAGACCTTCGTCGCCTCCGCCACCGATAGCGAAGCCTCGCCGGTCGCGTCGACGCCATCGACGAGGACCGGACCGAGCGCCGGGTTGTCAGCGTGATTGCCCATGTAGACCAGCTTGTGCGCGACGAGTCCTTCGTAGTCCAGCACCATGCGCACGCTGACCGGCACGGGGTCGCCGGGCGCGACGCCGAGCTCGGTCCGCGCGGCGGCGAGGTCGGCATCGCTGGCCGCCGCGATCGACCAGTGGCCGTCGGTCGCTTGCATCAGGTACGGCATCAGCGCGACCGGCGACTCTACCGTAGCGGTGGCTGGATCGACCACGGTCGGCGGCGCGCCTTTGCGGCCGAGCAGCACGTCGATCCCCGCGGTCTCTCCGGCTGCGATATGGGGCGGCGTCATCCGCACGGCGATCACGCGATCGTGATCGAGCTGCCATGCGGGATCGACCTCACCGCTGCACGCGGCGGCCAGCGTCACGAGCACGAGCGCGCGCATCAGAACACCGCCCGGAGCCCGATCGACGGGATCAACGGCAGCGACTCGAACGCGCTGCGCTGGGTGTAGTCGTAGCCGTAGAAGTAGGTGACGATGCTCTGGTTCAGATACACGTTCTGGACGTCGAGAAAAGCGAGCATCTGGGTCGTTCCCCACTTCCACGCGTAGTCGACGCGGATGTCGAGCTCGTGATGGAACGGCGCACGCGCCGAGTTCGGCGCCGCCGAGGTCGGGATGAACAGATTGCGATCGCTGTCGAACTCCGCGCCGACCACGGGCGTGTAGGGCAGCCCCGAATACAGGACGAACCGGCCGCCGAGCGTCCAGCGCCCGTGCCGCCATGACAGCGCCGCGTTGAGGCTGTGCGGCTGGTCGTAATCGAACAGCCGGGGCTCGGCGCCCGGGCGATCGACGCGGACCGAGTTCGAGTACGAGTAACTGAACCAGCCGAACCACGCCGCACCGTCGGTGAGCATCGCGAGGATCTCGGCGCCCTTGGAGTACCCGCGGCCGTCGTTGTCGAGCGTGTTGTCGGCGAGGTTGTGCTCGATCAGGTGATCGCGGTCGTTGTAGAACAGCGAGCCTTGCACCCGAAGGCCGGGGAACGGCGTGTACTCGAGCCCCATCTGGAGCTGGGTCGCTCGCTCGCTCTGCAGCTTGTAGAGCAGCTCGCTCTGGAACTCGGGCGGTCGCGCGAAGTTGCCTGCGCCGAACCGGGCCGCGAGCGTTTCGCTGATCTTCAACTTCATATCGGTGCGCGGCTGGAGCGCGACCTCGTTCGCGTGACCGAACCAGTCCACACGCATGCCGACCGTGATCCGGATCCGCGGATCGAAGTTCGCGGCGACCGACGTCCATGCGGCGGCATCCGGGTACCACAGCGCGCCGTGAAACGCGGTGCTCGTGTCCTTCGGATCGTAGGGCTGGAACGGCTCGCCCTCGCGGCGCTCGAGCGGGATCGCGAGATCGAGGCTCGCGTGGCTGACCTGGACCTCGGCGCCGGAGGTCCACTCGACGTCCTTCAATCCGATCGCCGTTGGCGTCGAGCGCGTCGCGGACACGCGCGGCGTGATGTGCGGCGTGTACACGTGCAGGTGCTGGTACAGGCCGATGTCGGCCTCGACGTTCTCGAGCATGCCGGACAGCGCGAGCGTCGCGGTCCACGGGCCGTCGTGATACTTCGCGGCGGCGGTGAGCCGGAGGAACTGGGTCGCGGTGTAGAGCCGCTTCTCACCGGCATCGGTATCCTTGGTCGTGAACAGCTCGACGACGTCGGTCGTACCGACGCTCGATACCGCGAGCGACCAGTGCGAATTCAGCGTCCGGTCGACGCGCATCTGCTCGTCGTAGTAGGCCGGCAGCGTGGTCAGCGACAGATCGACGCTGGACGGGATGATCAGCGGCAGGATCTGATCGAGCACGCTGCGGCGCAGGCCGATCAAGTAGTGGGTCTTGTCGTCGATCGAGCCCTGGGCGACGAGGCCACCGTCGATCAGCGAGACCTCGGCCTGGACCGTGCGCTTGTCGGAGCCGCGGCGGGTCGTCAGCGCGATGATGCCCGACGACGCGCGCCCGTACTCCACCCCGAACCCGCCGGGGACGAACGTCAGGCTGTCGATCGTCTCGACCGGCATGATCGCGCGGAATCCAAACGGGTGGAACAGGAGCGGGATCTCGAAGTCGTCGACGAACGTCTTCGAGTCCTGCGGAGACGACCCGCGGACGACGATGCCCGAGTAGCCCAACGGGATCTGGACATTCACGACGCCCGGCATCGCCGACAGCGTGCGCACCACGTCGCCGCCGGTGCCGGGGAGGCGCTGGATCTCCTCGCGATCGAGCTGCGCGGCGCCGACCGCGGGCGTGGGCAGCCGACCCTTGATCAAGATCTGCTCGCCCGAGACGTCGTCGAACAGGACGACATCGTCGAGCACGGGCCCCGTCACGGTCGCGAGACCGGTGCCGTGCTTCTCGGAGTCGATGACGAGCGTGGCCCCGACGGGCGCCTCGATCGAGTAGCGGCCGAGCGCGTCGGTCTTGACGGTATCGGTCGAGCCTTCGACGCTGACCACCGCATCGGTGACGGGCGCGCCTCTGCGGTCGAGGACCTTGCCGCTCGCACGCAACGTGTCGGCATGCGCGGAGCTGCTCGCGATGATCATCGCTCCGCAGATCGCCCAGCGCATCCGGACGACGATAGCCTAACTCTCGCGTTAGTGTGGGGAGGTGGTGCGGACCTGCCTGATCCTCGTCTTGTTCGCGGGTTGTATTTCGCAGATCTCGAACGCGTTGAACCCGCCTGCGGCGGCACCGCCACCCGGCGGCGGGACGCTGACGTGCGCGCAGCTCGTGACCGATTGCGACGCGCAGTGCAGCCTGCCATCGTGCTTGCACGGTTGTTCCGTGAACGGCACCGACGAGGCTCGCGCACAACACGACGCGCTCCTCAAGTGCGGCGAGGACGCCGGCTGCCTCGACGAGGCGTGCATGCGCGAGCACTGTCCCGACGAAGTCCGCACGTGCGAGGCCTCCGCGCCGCCGGCGAGCTGAGCGTCAGGGCGTGAACGCGCCGGCGTGGAGCGCTTCGACCACCGCGTGGATCAGGCCATCGTGCCGGCGATCCTCGTCGGTCGGGGGCGCGACCGCGCGGATCGCGGTGTAGAGCGGGGCAAGCGGCGCCGGCAGCTCGGTCGCGCGGCCGGTGGCGTCGGTCGCCTGAGCGCACGCGAGCAACGAGATCGCGAGCATGTGATCCGCGAGCGACTGGATCGTGCGGAGGTCGCGCGCGGCGAGCGCACCCATCGGCACCTTGTCCTGGTTGTGCCCCTCGGTCGAGCGCGAGAACGCGGATGCGGGTGCGGCGAGCTTCATGGCCTCGGCGACCAGCGAGCTCGCGAGGATCTCGACCGCCTTGAACCCGTGGTGCGCGGTCTGGCCCGGGCCGCCGACACGGACCAGGCCGACCGGGATCCCGGACGCGGCCGGCGCATGACACAGCAGCACGAGCTGGCGCTCGAGCAGTTCGGCGGCGTGCGCGACCTGGAGCTTGGTCGTGTCCGCGACGTGCGTGATGTGGCTCCCGTAGAAGTTGCCGCCGTGCAGCACGGTGCCGGTGTCGTCGGCGATCAGCGGGTTGTCGCCCGCGCCATTGAGCTCGATCGCGAGCGTCGCCTCGGCGTGCCCGAGGATCTCGAGCAGCACGCCGGTGACATGGGGCGCGCAGCGCACCGAATACGGATCCTGGACCTTGCCGGGACGGAGCGCCGGGCGAGGCCCCGCGCCGAGCGCCGCGCGGACCCAGGCCGCGTACTCGATGGCGCCGGGGTGCGGCTTCGCGACGAACAGCCGCTCGTCGAAGTGGGCGGCTTGGCCGCGCAGCAACCACGAGGTCCACGCCGTCGCGCGCGCGTGGACGCGGACGAACGTTTCGGTGCGATCGAGTGCGAGCGCGACGAGCGCGGTCATCACGCTCGTCCCGTTCATGATCGACAGCGCTTCCTTGTGCTGGAGCGTGATCGGCACGAGGCCGGCGGCGGCGAGCGCGTCGGCGGCGGCGAGCTCGCGGCCGGCGATGTTCACCTCGCGCTCCCCGCTGATCACTGCCGCGACGTAGCTCATCGGCGTGAGATCTCCGCTCGCGCCGACCGAGCCGAGCTCGGGGATGCACGGCAGAATGTCGTGCGCGAGGAGCGCGGTGATCGCCTCGAGCACCTCGATCCGCACGCCGCTCCAGCCGACCGCGAGCTGGGACAACCGGGTCACGAGGATCGCGCGGACCTCGTCGGCGGCGAACTTCGCGCCGATGCCAGTGCCATGGAACCGGAACAAGTTCACCGCGAGCTCGGACCCGAACTCCGCGCCGACCGAATTGACGACCGCGGCGCCGAACCCGGTGTTGACGCCGTAGAACGGCAGGCCGCGTTCGACCAGCGCGACGACCGCGGCGCGATCGGCGCGCAGCCGGGCGTGCCACGCCGGCGCGCGAGTCAACGCGACGGCGAGCTCGCGCCGGGCGACGCGCGCGACGTCGCGGTGGGTGACGCGAACGGCGCCGATCTCGAGCGTCACGAGCGCGCCCCCCAGAAGTCGAAGAAGTTGAACCAATTCAGCGGAGCCTCTCGGGCGAACGTCTCGAGCATCGAAGCATAGCTCTGAGCGTAGCGCGACAGTGCGGCGGCGCGGTCGTTGCGCTCCAGCCGGACCTCGGAGGCCAGGCAGCGTAGGTGGAGCTCGTAGCGGCGCGGCGACGAGTACACGCCCGCGACGAAGTACACCGGGCAGCGCAGCGCGTGGGCCATCAGCCACGGACCGGCGGGGAAGCGCGCGTCGGCGCCGAGGAACTGGGTCGTGACGACCCGGCCCTGATCGTCAGCACGATCGGCGAGCATCGCGACGATCTCGCCACGCTCGATCGCCGCGCGAACCTCGAGCATCGCGTGGATCGGATCGGCCGCGATCGAGATCAGGTTCGTCTTCATGTCGGGCGCGAGCGACTGGAGCACGCCGTTGATCCGCTCGGCGTTGCCGAAGTTCGCGACGATGTTGATCGGGATCGCGAACTCGCGTGCCTGGCAGCGCATCACCTCGAAGCTGCCGAGATGCGCGCCGAGCAGGATCACGCCCTTGCCACCTCGCGCGAGCTGGACGAGCTCGTCGTGGCCGTCGTACGCGAGCTCGAACGGCGTGACCTTGCCTGTGACGAAGAACGCGCGATCGAGGCTGACCTGCGCGAACACGTGGAGGTGGCGCACGACCATCCAGAACCCCGTCGGCTGGCCGATCCGGCGCAGATAATCGCGCGACGCCCGCCGCGCGACGCCGCGGATCAGCGCGTAGTAGAACGCGACGACGAACAGGATCCCGCTCGTGATCCGGCGGCCCAACAGGCGCGCCGACAGGACGAGCAGCCGGATCCCGATCACGGTCCCGGCCTCCGGAATCTTGCGCCAGTCAGCCACGCTTCCTCGTCGCGGCGCGCCACAACCGGCGCACCGGCCAGGTGATCAGTCGGAGCAGGCCCTCGGTGCACAACCAGGCGTGGGTGAACCCGATCAGCGCGGTGTCGACGAACCCGCGATAGTGCGAGACCCCACCGTCCGCAGCGGAGCGATAGATCACCGGGGTCGGGACGTGGACGATCTCGCAGCCCGCCCACGCGAGCCGCACGGCGATCTCCGGATCGAAGTCCATCGCGTCGCCGCGCGCCTTGACGGCGAGTGCGGTCTCGACGGGATACACGCGGAACCCGCACAGCGGATCGCCTACGCGGAACGACAGGGTCTCGACCATCGCGAAGAACGTCGTGATCTTGCGCGCGCGCAATCGGCCTTTCGGTGCACTCGCGTCGAACACCGGCGCGGCGAGGACCACGGTGTCCGGACCGCGGATGCTCGCGAGGAGCTCCGGAATCTTCGCGGGATCGTGCTGGAGGTCGGCGTCGATCTGGAGCGCGTGGGTATAGCCGTGCTCGCGCGCCCACTGCAGGCCCGTCTTCACGGCCGCGCCCTTGCCGCCGTTGTCGGGGCGCCACACGACCTCGCACGCGTAGGTGGCGGCGACCTCGCGCAGCACGGCCTTTGCCTCCTCGCGGCTACCGTCGTCGACGACGACCAGATCGGGAACGTACGCGCGCACGCGTCTGACGACCTCGCCGATCGTCGCGGGGTTGTCGTAGGTGGGGATGATCGCGCAGACGCGCATGGTCATTCGCCCAGCAGCAACTGGCCGGTCGCCACCGGTGTACCGGCGCGAGCGACCTCGAACCCGTAACCGGTGGCGCGACGGTCGAGCGCGATCGAGAGCTGCTGGCCCGGCAACACGGGCTGGCGAAACCGCAGACGGCGGATGCCGCGCAGCTTCGCCGTCGGAAGTTCCTGGCGGACCGCCGGCCATACGACGCGCTCGATCAGCACCGCGCCCGGCAACAGCGTGAACGCGGGGAAGTGACCTCGGAAGAATACGAGGTCTTCGGGGATGTCCGCGACGAAGCGATCCGCGGCGAGCCGGCGGAGCGGAATCTCCGTCGTCGCTTCGACGGCGAGGCCGAGCAGGTCGCGCAGCGCGGCGAGCTCGAGCTTGCCGCGATCGCTGCGCGGGATCTTGGCGACGTGCTTGATGAACCGAGGCACGAACACCGCGTCGAAGTCACGCCGGATCGCGTCGGCGAGCTGCTGGCGATCCGCGGTGCCGACGACCGCAGCGACGACCCTCGGCTCGTGCCCGGGCGTGTGCTGGAGCGCGACCGCGGCGTCCGTGATCCCGGCGACGCCGCGCAGCGCCGCCTCGAGCTCGTGCGCGTGGGCGCGCTTGCCGGCGACCTTGATCAGCTCGCTCGTTCGCCCGAGGTGACGGAACGTGCCGTCGGCCGCAAGCTCGATCTGATCTTCGAGCGTCGTGCGCTCGCTCCACGGCGACTCGACGACGAGACGGGCATCAGCGTCGCGCGCGACGACGACCTGCGGCAGCGGCCGAAATCCCGCACCGGGTGCGTCGCGCGTCGCGATGCCGCCGGTCTCGGTCGAGCCCAGGATCTCGGTGACCTGCCAGCCGTGCGTGGCCACGAGCGCGGCGTGGAGCTCTGCGGGCAACCGCGCACCGCTCGAGATCACGCGCAGGTCGCGCGGCATCGCGACCGCGGCCATCGCGCGGAGATGCGCGGGCGTCGACACCAGAAGGTCGACTTGTTCGCGCGCGATCACCGCCGCGAGCTCCGCTGGCAAGAACGCGTCGTGCGACACGATCCGGGTCCCCTGCGCGAGTGGTAACAGCACACCCCACAGCATGCCGTACAGGTGAGAGAGGGGCACGGTCGACAGCGCGCACCGCGCGGGTGGCGCGAGCGCCGCTAGCACCGCGAGCTCGCCGGAGAGCTGGGCCATGGTCTTCGCGACGTAGCGCGGTCGCTCGGTCGTGCCCGAGGTCGCCATCAACGCGGCGATCGCGGGGGCGGGCCGCGCGGGCGCGTTGTCGTCGTTCGTGATCGCGAGCAGCTCCGGCACGTAGCGAGCCTTCGCCGATCGGGCGCGGAGCTCGGCTCCATCGTGAAGCACGATCGCGATGTCCGGATCCGCGTCGACCCGATCGAGCGTGCTCGGCTGGACGTTCGGCAACAGCTCGACGGTCGCGCCCGCATGCCACGCACCGAGCAGGGCAGGGACGAACGCGTCCGCCGTCTTGCACGTCACGACGACCCGGCCATGTGGAGTACCGAGCGCCGCGGCGATACGTCGCGCCGACGCTGCTCGCGCCGGATCGAGGACCGTCAACGCCACGCTCTTCACGGTCGGGAAGGGAACAATCTCGAGAGCAACCAGTCAAGCGGGTTTCGGCCGTACTCGCGGAACTTATACTTGCGGACGACGTACTCGACCGCGAACAGCAGGCCGACGAGGCCGTAGGTCACGAGCCCGACGTAGATCGTCCACACCGCGAGCGACGCCCACGCGGCGAGCACGAGCCCGAAAAGCGCGACCACGATCAGGTAGATGCCCCAGATCCTTGTCCATGCGCGACAGTGCGCGACCTCACCCTCGGACAGCTCGGGCTTCACCATCCGCGCGAAGTTCTCGATCATCGGCGTGGTCTTCAGCGAGCGCAGGAACGCGAGGCCGAACGACGCCTGGGTCGCAGCGGGCAGGACCATCAGCCACGTCCCGTTGTCGAACAGCCAGCCGAGCGTCGCGAACACGAGTGCGATCGCCGGCAACGTCAGCGCGGCGAGGACGTGCTCGCGCTTCGCCGCCAGGACGATCGGAATCGTCCGCAAGATCACCCAGCCGATCAGCGCGAGCGACGCGACGTGGATATCGCCGCGCGACAGCGTCCAGTACAGGACCCAGGGCGACGCGAACAGGAACAGGCCCGAGAGGACCTTCAGGATCACCTGAATCACAGCTTCTCGTAGTCCTCGCTCTCGATCGCGAGCGAGTAGCCGAACCATTCGTTGCGCAGGCTCGCGGTCTTGGGCTCGCACGACGCGAGCGTGCAACCGTCGCCGAGCTGGACCCGGATCGCACCCTCGAGCGCGGGCTCCGCGGGCCGGGTGAACACGAGCGAGCGCAACGATCCGGCCTTCCAGGTCTCGACGACGTGCTCGCCGTTCAGCTCGCCCTCGAGCGCACCGGTGAACGCCGGATCCGACGGCGGCGGGAGCCGCATGAAGTAGACGCGATGAATGTCGACGACGATGTTGCGCGGCGAGAACGGCAACTGCGGCCCGGCGTACTGGTCGAACGTGATCTTGTCGGCCTTCTGGGTCAGCGTGAACGCCTTGGTGTTCATCGGCCCGAAGCCGAGGACGAGGAGCGTGTCGCCTTGCTTCTGGAGGACGGCGTCGAGCTCGGCGTCGACCGGCTTGCCTTCGCCGTCTTTCGCGTGGATCACGAGTGTCTGACGCACCGAGAAGTCGGGGTGGAGCTCGGCCGGAGGCTTCAGCACACCGGGATAGGCGGCGGGCGCTGCGATCGGGATCTCGGCGTGACGAGGCGTGCCGCCGGCGCAGCTGATCACGAGGACGGCGAGCGCGAGCAGCCTCATCGTCCGACCAGCTTCGAGCCGGCCAGCGCTGCGAGCAGCAGGCACGCGAGCAGCGAGAACGTGACGCCGAGCGTGACCGTGATGCCGAGCGCCGCGAGCCCCGGGCTGTGTGACAAGCCGAGCAGGCCGAACGACAGGATCGTCGTGATCGACGCGGTGAAGATGCTCACCATCGTCCGCGCGGCCTCCTCGAGCGAGTCCGTGGTGTCGACGAAGAAGATCCCGAAATCCACGCCCAGCGATACCACGAGCAGGAGCGACATCACGTGCAGGATCGTCAGCCCCGTGCCCATGGCCACGAGGGCGCCGACGGTCGCGGCGCACGCGAGCAGCGCGGGAGCGAGCGCGATCATGACCTTCTTCGCGCTCCGATAGCGCGCGAACAGGAGCGCGAAGATCGCGACGAGGCCGAGCAGCGACGCCACGACCGTCCGGACGCGGACGCCGTGGAACGCCTCGACGATCGTCTGCGACGGGATCACGATCGTCGCGGACGGTACGGCGGCCTGCAACGGCGCGAGCGCGCGGATCCCGGTGAGCGGGATCAGCGCGACCTGGGGTGCGGGAAACCAGGCGCCGGCGACCGGCGCGAGCGGCGACGCGCGCAGATCCGCGAGCGTGAGGACCTTCGGCGGCGCGGCGAGCGCGGACCAGTAGGGCGCGAACTGA
Organism: Deltaproteobacteria bacterium; assembly: GCA_040004535.1. GTDB lineage: Bacteria > Myxococcota_A > Polyangia > Haliangiales > Haliangiaceae > JABFXX01. Next base: position 32,943 of record JBDUAS010000026.1, on the reverse strand, counting down.
TCCGCGACGAAGTCCTCGGCCGCGAGCGCCTCGCGCAGCGCCGGAGCAGCGGCCACGGCGACGTCGTGGCGGCGGAGCTGGGTCGCCCGATCGGGCAACAACGAGGCGAGCGGAACAAAACTGCCGACGAGCTGACCGGTGCGCGCGCGCTCGAGCTCCCCGCAGGCGCTCGCGATCGCGGTAGCGAGCGCGTCGTCGGAGCTCGCGGTCACGACCGCGAACGCGTCGGCATCGGGGCCGAGAAGGGCGCGGACGGCGCGGTCCTCGACGACGTGCGGGCCGCTGTCGTCGACGAGCATGTTGACGTTATCGGAGAACGCGATGTTACGGACGGCGAGTGCGATCGAGCCGGCGGTGATCACCACGATCGCGGCGCGCGCGATCCGCCCCCAGTGGTGGCGGGTCAAGCCGCGCAGCAGCACGAGCACGCCGCGATTGACGAGCCCGAGCGTGCGCGGCGGCTTGTACCGCGCGGGCATCCACGCGGGGACCATGAAGTACGTCGCGGCCATCGACGCGACGATCGCGATCACGGCGAACACCGCCATCTGGCGCAGGCCACCGAGCCCCGACGCGCCGAGCCCGATGAAGCCGATGATCGTCGTGACCGCGCCGAGCGCGAGGCTCGGGCCGACGTGGCGCATCGTCGTCTGCGCCGGGACCTCCGGCGTCAGCACGAAGTGCGCGTAGTAGTGCTCGACATAGTCGAGGCCGACGCCGAGCAGCGACGTGCCGAACGCGATCGTGATGCCGTGGATCTGACCGAAGATCGCCTGGGTGCCGAGCACCGCCATCGCCGAGCCGAACGTCATCGGCACGAAGCTGATCAGGATCATCCGCACCGATCCGAACAGCACGAGGAAGATCGCGAGGATCCCGATGGTCGAGATGATGCCGATCCGGTTCACGTCGCCCTTGATCTGGTCCTCCGACGCGATCGCGTACTGCGCCGCGCCGGCGGTACGGACCACGGCGTCGGGGTGGGCCTCGCGCCAGCGATCGAGGACGCCGCGAAACGCGCGCTGCGCGTTGGAGTCGAACGGCGACGATTTCGTCTCGAGGAACACGAACGCGTGCAGTCCGTCCTCGGTCGTGAGGACGCCGTCGGTATCGACGAGGCCACCGGCGCGCGTGGAGCGCAGCGCGTCGAGCACGTCCCAGATGCCGCCGAGCGGGTCGCGCGGCGCGGTCTGGCGCATCAGCACGCCCTCGGGGCCGGCGAGGTGGTCGCGCAGGCTCGCGAGGCGCGCGCGCATTCGTGCGGGGGTGTACTCGGACTCCGGCAGGAACGTCGTCGGTGCGAGCGCGTCGATGAACTTCCGCATTGCGTCGAGGTCGTCGTCGGTGAATCCCGAGCGCACCATCGCGATGTCGGGCGCCGTTTTTAGATCGGCGATCAACGCGCGCGCCGAAGCGCTGGGATGGGCGCCGGCGAGCTCGACGATCATCACCTTCGATAGCTCGCTGTCGGCGAGCAGCGCGGCGAGGCGCGCGGTGCGGTCGCCCGTGTCGGGCAGGAACTCGGTGATCTGGGTCGTGAACCGGAGGTGCGGCAGCGCGAGCGCGAACACGATCGCGGTCAGTGCGAGCACGACCACGCTGGCGGCGCGGCGCATCAGCGGAACGCTTGGGCGATGTCGGCATCGGTCACGGCCTTGTCGCGCGCGACCTCGGTCAGCTCGGTCTCGGTGACGTCGCCGCTCGCTTCGGTGATCTTCAGCATGACCGGATCCGCCTTCTGGCCGATCACGACGACGCTCGTCACGAGCTTCTTCAGCGACTCGGACTTCGGCGTGAACGACAGCGCCCACCAACCGGTGTCGGCGCCGTAGAGCCCGATCTCGAACGAGCTCGCGAGTGCCGCTCGATCTCCACTCAACAGACTCGGGAACACCAGCGCGAACGCGCGCAGGTCCTTCGACTTGTCGAGCGGGACCTCCTCGACGCGAGTACCGGACTTGATCTTCAGCGTGGTCTTGGTCACCGTGACTTGCTGCGCCTTCGGCGAGGTCTGGATCCGCGCGATTCCCTGGACGTGATCGAAGTAGATCGTCCCGGCCGAGCGCAGCGGCTTGGCGAGTAACGCGATGTGCTTCTGTTCGGTGAACTTCGCCCGCATCCGATCGAGCTTGAGGTGCGCGAACGTCGGGTCGACCGCGGTACCGGTCTTCGGCGTACCGGTCACGAGGTTTGCGGGCGGCGCGTCGGCGGCGGCGACGCTCGCGCACAGCGCGACGGCGAGGATCGCGCGAACGATCATCCGCGCGCCGCCTGGAGCTTCGCGAGGCCTTCCGCTCCGAGCATCTCGTCGACCGCGACCACGACGTGCTCGATCGTCTTCAGCGACCGCAGCGTCTGCTCGTCCAGCTGATCCCCGGTGAGGTCCTCGACCTTGACCGCGAGATCGAGCGCGTCGAGGCTATCGAGGTCGAGATCCTCGACGAGCCGGGCGGTGGGCACGATGCGGGACTGGTCCATCTGGAACAGCTCTTTCATGATGAGCTGAACTTCGCGGAGGATCGCTTCCTGGGACGGGCTCATGCCTCTTCTACTGTAGTACAAATGGCCCGGCTGCGATGACGACTCCTCGTAAACCCGTGCCGAGGGCGTTTCGCCAGGTCCACACGTTGGCGTTCGCACCGCTGTTCTTTCAGGCTGCGATGGCGGCGCGCAACACGGGCGTGCTCGCTGCGGTGCGCGCGGCGAAGTCAGCGGGCATCACGCCAGCCGACGTCGCGCGGGTCGCGGGTGTCTCGCTCTACGCTGCGCGCGTGATGCTCGAGGGTTGCCTCGCGGTCGAGCTCGTGACACTCGGCGCGAACATGACGTACACGCTGAGCGACGCCGGATACCTGTGGATGACCGACGAGATGGCGCGGACCAACGCGAACTTCGTCCAGGACGTCTGTTACGCGGGCGCGGCCACGTTCGAGACCAGCGCGGTCGAGGGCCGGCCGGCGGGGCTGGCCGTTTTCGGCGCGTGGCCGACGATCTATGCCGGGCTCACCGAGCTGCCACCGGCGGTGCAGGAGAGCTGGTTCGCGTTCGATCACTTCTTCTCGGACCGGGCATTTCCGTCGGCGTTCGATCGGCTGTTCCGGACCCCACCGCGGCGCCTGCTCGATGTCGGCGGCAACACCGGCAAGTGGGCCGTCCACTGCCTGACCCACGATCCGAACGTCGAGATCACCGTGCTCGATCACCCGGGCCAGCTCGAACGCCTGCGCGCGAACGCCGACGCGGCGGGCGTGTCTGTGCGACTCGCCACGGTCCCGATCGACCTGCTCGATCACACGCGCGCGTTTCCCACCGGCTTCGATCTGGTGTGGATGAGCCAGTTCCTCGACTGTTTTGGCGAGGACGACATCCTCGCGCTGATCCAGCGCGGGATCGCGGCGCTCGGCGAAGCCGGCGAGCTCGCGATCCTCGAGTCGTTCTGGGATCGCCAGCCGACGGACGTCGGCGAGGTCGTGACCCAGGGGCTCTCGCTCTACTTCACGTGCATGGCGAACGGCACGTCGCGGATGTATCACTCCGCGGATTTCCTCGAGCTGATCGCGCGCGCGGGCCTGCGGGTCGTCGCCGACGAGCCGGTCGGCCACATGCACACGCTGTTGCTCGTGAAGCCCTAGCTCGGCTTCACGGCGCTCTTCGCTGTGACGTACGCGGCGAGGTGATTCACCGAGCGAAACGCAGCGCGGGTCTCGTCGTCCTGGCCGACGTCGATCTCGAACTTGCGCGCGAGGGCGGTCGCGAGCTCGAGTGCGTCGATCGAATCGAGGCTCAGGCCGGAACCGAACAGCGCATCGCTATCCGAGATCGACGAGGGGTCCACACCCTCGAGCTGGAGCGCATCGACGATGAGCTCTTTGATCTGTTGGTTAAGGGCAGGCTCGGTCACGTCACTTCTCTCCTGGCGGCAGGATCAGGATAGCCCAAGATCTGGTGGTAACGCCGCTCGATCTCTCGGCACAGTGCGCGGCTGTCGCGCGACGGAGAAATTGCCGCGAACGGCTCGACCGTCAAGATGGCCTGGTGATCTGGATGTTTCCAGATCGGCAGTCGCTTGCCGAGCGCAGGCGGCACGCAGGTGAGCTCGAGCAGAATGATCGGGACGCCCGCGCGCGCGGCGATCTCGAACGCGCCTCGGTGAAACACCTGGAGACCACCGCCGAAAGGAGAGCGCGTGCCCTCGGGGAAGACCAGCAGATCGAAGCCGGACCTCAGTCGCTCCTGGCATTCCTCCAGCATGTGGACGCCGACCGGGACGAATCCCATGCCGCGGACCAGCCAGCGCAGCAGTGGGAAGTTCGCGAGGCTCGGGCGCGCGACCGCGACGACGTTCGGAAACAGCGACGCGATCGAGGTCACATCGCACAAGCTCGGGTGATTGGCGACGAGCACGCACGGCTGATCTGCCGGCACGTCACCGAACCGCGGCAGCGCGACCGGGCTGCGCGGATGATAGAGCCGGAGCGCGTGCATGATCCCGTGGAACAGCTTGAACCCGAGCCGCATCGCGGCGTGCGTGCGCCGACGCTTCTGCGCGCGCGACCCCGGCCACAGCCACAACCACGGTATCCCGAGCCAGGCGAGGATCACGGCACCGCCCCAGAACGCGACGAAGCACAACCCGGTCGTCGCGCCGCGCCAGCCGCGGTAGAGCCAGTACAGCGGGCCGAGCCGGCGCTTCCACGGATACATCCGCTCGGACAGAGACGGGGGCTCGGTCATGCGCGAAAGCCAGCTGACGAGTCGAGCGCGACGCAGCGCAGGCCGCGCGCCTCGCAGGTGGTGAGCAAGCGGTCCAGCGCAGCGATCGTCGGCGTCCGATCGTGACCGCCGCCGAGCCCGGTCCCGTCGTGCATCGCGACGATCGCACCGGGCTCGAGCCGAGGCGTGACTCGCGCGACGATCTTGTCCGCGGTCGTCGCGAACGAGTCGAGCGCCTTGACCGACCAGGTCACGCAGATAAACCCGGCCCGTGCGAACGGCTTCCACGCGGATCCGAACAGCGGCGTGCGCAGCCCCTGCGGCGGGCGAAACAGGGTCAGTCGGGTCTGCGGGACCACGGCCTCGACCGCGGAAACCCCGGCCTCGATCTCCCTCGCGACGGCGGCCGGCATCGAGAAATGGAATCCGATCGCGTGCGACTGGGTATGCGTGCCGAGTGCGTGACCCTCGGCGACGATCCGGCGGACGACCGCGGGGTGCTGCGCGGCGCGCTCGCCGAGGACGAAGAACGTCGCATGGGCGCCATGCGCGGCGAGGACGTCGAGGATCTGCGGCGTGAACACCGGGTCCGGGCCGTCGTCGAACGTCAGCGCGACGCTGTCGCCGGCGACGCGATCGATGACCGGTGCGAAGAACCGGCTATGCGGATGCCAGATCGCGTAGGTCAGAAATCCGATCGTCGCGAGGATCACCGCGGCGATTCCGGGCCACCGCCACGTCGTCGGAGCGAGCTCGTACACCACGAGGATCGCCGCGAGCGCGGTGGCCTTGACCGCGACCACCCTCAGCATCGGCCGAGCACCAGGCTCGTGTTGATCCCGCCGAACGCGAACTTGTTGACCAGCACCCGCTCGAGCCGGCGCTCGCGCGACGCGCCCATCACGTAGTCGAGCGGAGCGCACTGGTCGCCGACGACCTCGAGGTTGCGCGTCGCCGCGATCCAGCCCTCGCGCAGCATCGCGATCGAGAACGCGGTCTCGATCCCGCCGCACGCGCCGAGCGTATGTCCGAGGTGGCCCTTCAGCGAGCTCACCGGCACGCGGTCGCCGAACACCTCGAACGTCGCGCGGCTCTCCGCGATGTCGCCGACGGTGGTCGCGGTCGCGTGCGCGTTGACGTAGTCGATCCGATCTGGCCCGAGGTTCGCGTCGCGCAGCGCGAGCTCCATCGCCCCGCGCATGCCGTCGGCCGACGGATTCGTCACGTGGGTGCCGTCGCAGTTCGTGCCGTAGCCGAGGATCTCGGCGTAGATCGGCTTGCCGGCCGCCTTCGCGCGCTCGTACTCCTCGAGCACCAAGGTCCCGGCGCCTTCGCCGACGACGAGGCCGTCGCGCCGCTTGTCGAACGGCCGCGGCGTGAGCTCCGGGGTCGCGTTGAAGCCGCGGCTCGCCGCGTGGAGCATGTCGAACACCGCCGCGTGCGAGAAGTGAAGCTCCTCGGCGCCGCCGCAGATCATCGTGTCGGCGAGGCCATGCGCGATCAACTCGTAGCCGGACCCGATCGCCTGGCTACCGCTCACGCACGCCGCCGACGTCGACACGATCCGCCCGCGGATCCCGAAATGGATCGCGAGATTCGCGGACGTCGTGTGGCTCATGAACTTGAGATACGTCGTCGCGGTCAGGCCGAGGAGGCCACCGGTTTCGAGCAGCTTCTTCGACCAGTCCTCGTTCGCCTGGGACGAGCCATGCGTGCTGCCGTATGCGAGCCCGATCGCGCCGCCTCGCACTTCCTCGGCGGTGAGCTTGGCATCCTCGATCGCGATCTCGGTCGCGACCGTCGCGAGCTGGGCAACGCGGCCCATCGTACGCGCTGCCTTGTGCGGCACTGCCAGCTCCGCCGGGATGTCGACGGCTGCACCGACCCGCGGCCAGAAGTGCGAGATCCGGTCCCACTCGGGCATCGCACGGATCCCGTGCTCGTTCGCGCGCAGCCGCGCCGACGCGGTCGCGTAGTCGCAGCCGAGCGGGCTCGCGATGCCGATGCCGGTGATGACGACGCGCCGCTTCACAGGCCTCCGCTCAACGCCAGGACCTGGCCGGTCATGTACGCGGCCTTGTCGCTCGCGAGATAGCTGACGAGATCGGCCACCTCTTCCGCGGTGCCCAGCCGCTTCATCGGGATCCGCTCGCGCAGCTCCTCGAGCGGCGCACCCGCGATCATGTCGGTGTCGATCAAGCCAGGAGCCACGGCGTTGACGGTGATATTGCGCGATGCGAGCTCGAGCGCCAGTGACTTGGTCGCACCGATCAAGCCCGCCTTGGCCGCGGCGTAGTTGACCTGACCGCGATTACCGATCACGCCGCTGATGCTCGCGATGTTGATGATCCGCCCCCACTTGCGGCGCGTCATCTGCATGATCAGCGGCTGGGTGACGTTGAAGAACCCGTCGAGCGTGGTGTCGATCACGCGATGCCATTGGTCGGGCACGAGGCCCGGGAACACGCCGTCTGCGGCGACGCCGGCGTTGTTCACGACGACGTGGATCTCGGGAAATCCCGCAAGCGCCGCCTTGGTCGCCGCCGGATCGCGGACGTCGAACTGGGCGAGCGTGGTCTTCACGCCGAGCTCCGCCGCGAGCTGCTCGAGCTCCGTCATCTTGCTCACGCACGTGAGCGCCAGCTCGAAGCCGTCGCGCGCGAGCTGGCGCGCGATCGCGGCGCCGATCCCGCGGCTCGCACCGGTGACGAGCGCGACCCGGGTCACGGCACTGCTCCAACCGCGTCGGTGACAGCCGCGGAGAGCTGCATCGTGGCGATGACGTCGCCGGCGCGCGCCACCTTGCACTCGAACACCGCGAGCTGCGTCTCGCCGGTGAGTCGGTCGGCGACGAGCTCGAGCTGATCGCCGACCCGAAGCTCGTCGACGAAGAAGTCGATCTCCCGGCAGCTCACGATCATGCCCGGCCGCGGTTCGCCGGTGCGCGCGGCCATCAGCGTCGCGCAGCACTGCGCCATGAATTCGATCAGCGCGGCGGGGTGGATGACGCCGGCGGTCGCGAACACGCAGTCGGGTTTGATTCGCGCGCGACACACCGAACGCGTCGCGCCGAGCTCGACGACCTCGTCGAGCAGGAGCATCGGCGGTCGGTGCGGCAGGTACTGTTCGAGCTGCATCACCGCGCCTCGAGGTGCAGCTCGAGCTCCGTGCCGGCCTGCACCGAGCCGAGCACCAGCGTGGAAGGGGAGGGCTTGCCGATCGCATCGACGAGCTGCGCCAGGGTGTTCATCATGTCTGGCTCGGTCTGCGCACGGTCGCGATCGACGAGCGCGATCGACGCGCGCCGTCCGCTCGCGACAGGTTGCAAGAGGAACGCGGCCGCGACGCCGACGGTCCCGGTGGGGCCCTGAAACACCGTGCCGACCGGCTCGTCCGCGATCGACAGGACGACCGGCCTGCCACCGAGCACGGTCAGCACCGCCTCGAGCCAGCCGGCCGCGATCGCGTTCGTGCCGGTGATCGTCGTGGTCGGTGCGTGGGAACCGACGGCGACCGAGTACACGCCCGCCGGCGAGTTGTGGACGCTCAGCGCGAACCTCGCGCCGCTCACGAGCGGGAACTCCGCGATCAACCGCTCGGCCGTCTGGATCTCGCCGTGCACGGTGGCGAACACCGACGCGGGCGGCCGCTCTCGATCGATCGGCAACTCCCCGATCACCTGGACGTGCATCTGGGTGACGAGGCTCGTGAACCGGCGCGCGCGAGCGATCAGCAACGGAAACGTGGGTAGCACTGGCGGTCGCGTCACGCCGGCCAGCGCGTCGCCCGCCGACGCGTGGTCGGTCGAGAACCAGCTCGCCGCGACGATCTCGAAGCTCACGGCGTCCTCGAGATCACTGCCGACGCATTGCTACCGCCGAATCCGAACGCGTTGACGAGGACGTGATCGAGCTGCGCGCGCGCAGCCGCGTCGACGATCGTCACGCCGAGCGCTGGGTCGGGCGAGTAACGCAGCGTCGGTGGGATCGCCTGGCGGCACAGCGATTCGATCGCGAGGACGACGCTGGTCAGCCCGGCGGTGCCGAGCGTGTGGCCGGTCAGCGACTTGGTCGCGGTCACCGGGACCGCCCGCTCGAACACCGAGCGGATCGCGAGCGCCTCGGTCGCGTCGTTCTGGACCGTGCCAGTGCCGTGGGCGGAGACGTACGAGATGAGGTTCGGTGACAGCTTCGCGCGGTCGAGCGCCTCGCGCATCGCGATCATGCCGCCGATCGCGTCGGGGTGCGGCGTCGTGTGGTGGTACGCGTCGGACCCGACGCCGACGCCCCCGAGCGATGCGATCGCTTCGCCGGTGCGCTCGAGCAGGACGAACGCCGAGCCTTCGCCGAGCGTGATGCCGGCGCGATCCTTCGAGAACGGTCGCGTCGCGGCCGGTGCAGTGAGCCCGAGGCTGTGAAATCCGAACAGCGTCGTCCGCGACAGCGAATCCGCGCTGCCGACGACGACCGCGTCGGCGAGGCCGCGATCGAGCAGCCGAACCGCGGAGCTCAGCGCCTTGATCCCCGAAGAGCATGCCGTCGAGATCGCGAGCGTCACGCCGGCGATTCCGAAGTAAGCGGTGACCGCGTTCGACGTCGCGTCGATGCCGTGGTTCGCGTAGTGATAAGCCGGCCCGGCGGGCAGCGCGACGAGCGGAGACAGCGTGCGCTCGGTCGCCTCGATGCCTCCGGTCGAGGACGCGAACACGTACGCGACGCGGCGCGGGCCCCAGCGAGCCGCCGCCGCGTGGACCGCCGGGCGAAGCTGGCGCGCCGACGCGAGAACGAGCGTCGCGATCCGCGTCATCGCGCATCCGAGCGTGTCGCCGGTCGGGAGCTCGGGCATCTCGCCGACCACCGTGTCGAACGCGACGTCGTAGACCTGCTTCACCGGGATAAATCCGGTGGTCCCGGCGAACGCGCGCTCGAACACCGCCGTCGCCTCCGTTCCGAGGCAGTTCGCGATCGCGGTGGCGGTGATCGGGTAGCTCACGACGCTTTCGGGGCCTGGCTCCGGCACATCTCCGCGAGCGCGTGCAGCCGGCGATGCGAGCTCGGTCCGGTGTACGGGTTCGCGGCGTCCCACACGTAGCCGGCGAGGATCGAGCAGATCATCCGGTGGATCCGCGGTTCTTTCATGCGGTGGAAGATCACGTCCTGAAGCGAGAGGTCGTACCAGCCGTTCACGAACGTGCGAAACGTCTCCACGCCGAACATCAAGGGCTCGGCGAACTGGGTTTGCCAATCGACCGCTTCACCGCGCAGCTGCCGGTCGAGGACGTCGACGGCGAGCTTCGCCGAGTGGAGTGCGATGGTCACGCCCGACGAGAACACCGGGTCGAGAAACTCGGCGGCGTTGCCGAGCAGCGCGAAGCCGGGGCCGTGCAACGTGGTGACGTTCGCGGCGAACCCGACGATCTCGCCGACCGGCCGCGCGAGCTCCGACGTCGGCAGCAGCGCGCGGAGCCTCGGCTCGTCGCGGATCATGTCCCAGTACTGTTGCTCGGCCGTGCCGGTGTAGCGAGCGAGGTGCGCCGGCGTGGCGACGATCCCGAGCGAGCTCGTTCCGTCGGGGAAAGGGATCAACCACGACCAGACATCGCGATGCGTCGGGTTGATCCCGATACGGATCTTCTGACGGTCGAACGCGCCGCCCGGGATCCGATCGTGAACGTGGGCGAACCGTGCCGACCGGACCGGAAAATCCGACGGGCGCTCGAGATCGAGCAGGCGCGGCAGCGTGCGCCCGAAACCGCTGCCGTCGAGGACGAACCGCGGCGAGTACGTGCGGAGCTCGCCGGTCGAGGTCTTCGCCGTGAGCTTCGGCGTCATCCCCGGCGTCATCCCCGTGATCTCGACGCCGAGCTCGACGGTCGCGCCGAACCGCGCGGCCTCCTTCGCGAGCAGCTCGTCGAACCGCGCGCGCTGGACCTGGAACGTGAACCCGAGCCCGGCGGTGACCTTGTCGGAGAAGTTGAACTCCTCGTACTGGTCGGCCCACACGAACGTCGCGCCGTTCTTGAACTGGAAGCCCGCGGACAGCACCGCTTCGAGCATCCCGGCGTCCTGGAGAAGCTGAGCGGTGTACGCGAGCAGGCTCTCGCCGATCGAGAACCGCGGGAATTGTGCGCGCTCGACGACGAGGACCGAGTAACCGCGCTGCGCGAGCAAGGCGGACGCCATCGCGCCGGATGGGCCTGCACCGATGACGAGGACGTCGGGATCCTGGGTCACGAACGCGCGCCCGGAGCCATCGGCGCGGGCGACGGCTGCGGCGCCGGCATCGGCGCGGCCATGGGAGCCGGCGGTGCCATCGTGCCCGGCGGCGCCATGATCGCCAGCCCGAACGAGTCGTCTTTCAGGAGCTGCTGGGTCGCATCCGACAGCGCGTTCGACAGCGCCTCGTTGTAGTTGTCCGGGTTGTGGGTCCGGCCCCAGCGGTGGCTCGCGCCGGTGTAGTCGCGCTGCCAGTCTTGCATCGCCGCGCGGCGCACGACCACGTGGAGCGTCACGGCGCCGTTGAACGATCCGCCTTCGTCGACGTGATAGTTGACGAGATCGATCGCGAGCGCGGCCTGACCCTGCGGCACGAAATGCGCGCCGGCGATCTGGAACATGTTGCCGAGCTGATTCGACGCGTAGAGCGCTACATTGTCGCTGGTCCGCACGAGGAAACCGTCTTCTTCGACCCGGCCGACCACGCTCGGGTCGGGCCGCACATCGCGCACGGCTAGCGAGAGCGGGACGTTCGCCAGTGCTTGCTGCACCGTCGAGCTGACCTGGAGATGGACATCGGCGTCCTGCCAGTTCAGGCGGAGGTTTTCCACGTTTCCGCCATGACAACCGGCGACCGCAAACACGACGAGGATTGCTCGCATCTCCTGGCAATACCACGAGATCGGCGGGCCGATGCAAGTACTACCAACGCGCGAGCGTGATGCCGATCGCGGCAGGGCCGTGGACTCCGCGGCGACCTCGATCGAACGGAACGTCGCGCCGAGCGATCGCTGCGCTGGCGTTGATGCTGGCGACCTCGTGATGGCAGGACGAAAACTCACAGCCTCGATCCCGCGCGCGCCAGTGATTTCTAAGAAAATGGTGCGCACGAACGGGCGCCGCCCCGTCTGGCGAGCATGCGTACGTACTCGTGGTGTCTGATCCTCGCAGCAGCGTGTGGTGGAGGCGGTGGTGCGGCCACCCTCGATGGCGGCGGTGACGACGCGGGCTCGGGCTCGGGCACACATCACCCCGATGCCGGTGTGCCCCCGATGCACCCCCAGATGCCGGCCCGACCTACGACGGCATGTACAACGGCCCGACCGATGGCAACCGCTGCAGCGAGAGTGGCTGGTGTCCGGTCGAGCCCGCGATCCCGGCGACGCTGCGTGGCATGAGCGGCGTCGACTCGAACGATGTCTGTCATCGACGGACGTCTGGGCCGCGGGCAGCAACGGCATGCTCTATCACTGGGACGGCACGGCGTGGTCGCGGATGCAGAGCGGCATGTCGTCGAAGATCAACTCGCTCGCGTACATCGGCTCGAAGCTGTTCGGCGCTGCCGACTACGGCACGATCGTGCATGGTCCCTGAGGCGCGGGATGGCGTCGCGCCGCGACCCGCCTTGATGAACGCGACGGACGCGCAGCTGGCCAACCGAGGTACACTGGTCGGAGAATGGGCGTGGACCCGCGGCTGGAATCACCGCGCCAGTTTGTAGATGGGCGTTTCGAGGTGTTCGAAACGCTCGGTCGCGGCGGCATGGGCGTGGTCTATCGCGCGTTCGATCGCGAGCGCGGTGTTCAGGTCGCACTGAAGACCTTGCACGGCGTGACCCCGGATGGCGTGCTTCGCTTCAAGACCGAGTTTCGAGCGCTGCGCGACTTGCGTCATCCGAACCTCGTCGAGCTCGGCGAGCTGTTCGAGAGTGACGGGCTGTGGTTGTTCACCATGGAGCTGGTGCGCGGCCTACCGTTTCTCAAGTGGGTGAATGGAGCCATCGAGGACCTGGAGTCGGCCCAAAGCTCGACCGCGTTGACCTCGCCGGATGTCGCGATGCTGACCGTGGTCCTGAAATCACCTCCGTCCACGGCGCCGCGAGAGCTCGCGCGCGAGCTCGAGATCGAGCGGCTCGCAGCACCGTGCTGCGACGAGCACCGGCTGCGGACGGCGCTGGCGGGCCTCGCGCGTGGGCTTTCGGCACTGCATCGCGCTGGCAAGGTGCATCGCGACGTCAAGCCCTCGAACATCATCGTCGAAGAGTCGGGGCGTGCGGTCCTGCTCGATTTCGGGGTCGTCTCCGAGTTGTCGCAAACGAGCAAGTTCGAGCGAACCTCGCTGATCGGGACCGTCAAGTACATGGCGCCCGAGCAAGCCCGCGGTGACACCGTTGGGCCTGCGGCCGACTGGTACGCCGTCGGCGTGATTCTGTTCCGTGCGCTGGCCGGTCGGTTTCCGCTGACCGCCGCGTCCGATGCCGACCTCGTCACGCTGAAACAACAGGTCGAGTCGCCATCGCCGCGCGCGTACGCTGACGGGATCCCGGATGACCTCGCGGCGCTCTGCGAGAGCTTGCTCCGCCGTGCGCCTGAAGCGCGACCGTCCGAGTCCGAGATCCTCGCGGTGCTCGCGCAACCCGACGATGACGAACAAGCTGGCTCATCGCCGCCCGGGCGCCGCGCAGGAGGTCGGCTGAGATCCAGCCCGACCACCGGTCGCGGCATCCACGCTGGGATAGCCGGACAGCTGTTCGTCGGTCGGCGTGACGAGATCGAAGCACTCGTGGCCGCGCTCGACACGAGCCGTCGAAACGCGGTCTGTGTGCTGATCGAAGGTGAGTCTGGAGTTGGCAAGAGTGCGCTGATGGCGCACTTCCTCGAGCTGGCGCGCGCACACCATCGGAGGACGGTCGTGCTGCGCGGTCGATGCCATGAACGTGAGCGAGTGCCCTACAACGCATTCGATGGGGTCGTGGACGATCTCTCGCGCTATCTCATGGGTCGCCGTGTCGACAGCGTCGAGCGCCTGATCCCCGAGACCCTGGCCGAATTGCTCGAGGTGTTTCCCGCGCTGCGTGCAGTCTCCGCGTTCGTCGCGGCCGCAGGAAAAATGCGAGTGACCGACATCCGCGGCCGCGGGTTCACCGGGTTGCTCGACCTGCTCGCTCGGCTCGGAGCGAGACGACGAGTCGTGATCGCGATCGACGACATCCAGTGGGCAGATGCGGACAGCGCGGCGCTCCTTGACGAGCTGCTCTCGTATGACGGGCTGCCTCTCTGTATCGTCGCGACCAAGCGACCGCGCGAAGGTCAGGGGATCAGCGAACGGCTCGCAGCGAGCCGAACCGACGTTCGAACGATCGCGCTCGGCGGGCTCGACGACCGAGACGCCGCAGATCTCGTCCGCCGACTCGGCGGGTCCGCTCCGACGATCGCCGACGCGCCGCACATCGTCGCCGAGAGCCACGGCCACCCGCTGTTCCTGCGTGAGCTGGTACGCCACCGCGATGCGGTAGGGGGAGAGCCGGTGCGACTCGAGGAGGCGATCTGGTCGCGCGCGCGCCGCCTCGATAGCGAGACGCGGAGGCTGCTGATCACGATCGCCGTTGCCGGCGCGCCGATCCCGCGCCACGCAGCCGTTGCGGCAACCGGTCTCTCGTCGAGCGAAGCGGAGGCGAGCTTCGCGGCGCTCACGCGCGAGCACCTCGTACGCGTCTATGGATCGCGACCACAGGATCACGTGGAGACATTCCATGATCGCGTGCGCGAAGCGGTCTACGTCAGTCAGCCTCCTGACGTCCTTCGCGAGCTTCATCTCGCATTGTCTCGCTCGCTCGAGGCCGCCGGTGCGTCACCCGATGCTTTGCTGGCTCACGTCCACGCCGCGGGTGACCACGCGCGCGCCGCTCATTACCGCGTCGCGGCGGCGGATGCCGCGCTGCGCGCATTCGCGTTTGCTCGTGCCGCGGAGCTCTATCGCCGGGCGCTCGAGCGACCCGATCTCGCGACCGCTCAGCGGGTGCCCTTGCTGGTCCGGCTCGGCGAGGCCCTCGCGAACGATGGTCGCGTCGCGGAGGCCGGCGAATGCTCGCTCGAGGCGGCCAGGCTGGAGCCGGCGGACTCGGATCTCCAGCTCGACCTCCTTCGCCAGGCGGCCGAGCGGTTCTTGATGAGCGGCCAGCTCGAGCGCGGTCTCGAGACGACGCGCTCCGTGCTCGAACGCGTCAACATGGCATATCCGACGACGGCTGCTGGCACCTTCGCTGGCCTCTTGTGGAATCAGCTGCGGACACGCGGCGGTCGCCTCGTCTGGAGCCACCGCACGGCGGGCGATCCGCCGTCGCTGGACGTCGACATCTGTTGGTCGATCGGTGCCGGTCTATCGATGATGGACACCCTGCGCGGCGCGTACTTCGCCAGCCGGGGAGCGGTGCTCGCACTCGAGCACGGCAACCTGACGCAGATCGCACGAGCAATGGCAATGGCGACGGTCGGCGCGGCGGTGCTCGGCCGGCGGGAGCGCGCGGGCCTGCTGTTCGGCGCCGCTCGCCGGGCCGCGGACGAGGACGGCGCGCCGGCGACGCACTGGTACGCGAGCCTGGCGCGGATGGTGACCGAGTTCGCGCTCGACAACGATTTTCGGCGTTCGCTCGACTCGGCGAGGTTGCTCGAAGACAGCTGGTACGCGCTGGGGCGAGGCCCAGGCTGGGAAACCGATATCGTGATGCACTTCTCTCTGGCCTCGCAGCAGCTGCTCGGCCAGATCGCCGAGATGGCTCATGGCGTTGCGGCACGGGTGCAGGAGGCGAAGCGCACGGGAAATTTGTTCCAAGAGGTCACGTTGCGTGTGCGGTTCGCGCTTCGCCACCTGATGCTGGATCGGCCGGAGGTAGCGGAGGCGGACGTGGTCGATGCGCTCGCCGCTTGGCAGCCGCGCGCAGAGAACTTCACGAACCAGCGAGCATGGGCACTGTGGAGCCGGAACCGGATCTCGTTGTACGCGGGGAAGCTCGACTCGCTAGAGCGTGATTTCGCGTCCGAGTGGCGGCAGATGCGGAGCTCGTTCGTTGGCCGCGTGCCGCTCTTGCGCGTCGAGTGGTACCTCAACTACGGAAACTACCTGATCGGTCGCGCGCTCGCGGCAACCAAGCGAGGGCACGCGAGCGAGAGTGCAGCGCTGTACCGCGAGGCGGACGCGATCGTGGGCCGACTCCTCGCGTTGAACTTTCCGAGTGCCCGGGCCACCGCCCCGACGCTACGCGCTTCCCTCGCGTGGGCTCGTAAGGATGGCGACCTGATCGGCCCCACGCGCATCGCACTCGAAGGTGCGCAGAGCTCGGGCGGGCTCGCGTTCACACCGGCGCTGCGCCGGCGTCTCGGCGAGGCAGTCGGCGGCGACGAGGGCAAACAGCTTGTCGAACAAGCCGATGTCGAGGCACGCTGCCAGGGCTACGTGAACGCCGAGCGCGCGGCCGAAATCGTCATCCCGACGGGACGCTTCAGCTAAGAAACCCCGAGCATCGCTGCGTAGAGCAGGTCGGCGCCGAGATCGACGGATCCGCTCACGTGCCGTTCGGCGGCATCGACGGGTTGGACCAAGCCCCACGGAATCGAGCCGTCGAGAACAGCTGCGCGATCACGCGTCCTCCGGAGCACGGCGATCCGAATTCGCACGTGGCGGGGCTACCGTTGAAGATCCACGCTGACGGTTGGCTTTTCTGGCATCGCGAACGCGACGCGGCTGTCGGGCCGTCGCGTGAGGATGCTCGGTTGCCATCACAGCCGCGGAACACCATGGCCGAACGTGTCGGCGGGGCTCAGATCGGTGCGCACGCTGGGAGTCTCGAGCGAGCGCGGTGCGCCGGGCCTGAAGATCTCGGCGCTCTGTGCGATCAAGAAGTCCGCCGTCCGCGCGGCGAGCGCCTGGATCGTGAGCCCGGGGTTCGCCGATCCCTGCGTCGGCATCACGCTGCCGTCGCAGACGAACAAATTGTCGATGTCGTGGGATCGGCCGAACTTGTCGACGACCGAGGTTCGAGGGTCGTCGCCCATCCGAGCGGCACCCACCAGATGCGCGAACCGCGCTTCTTGCGTGACCTCCGACGCTCCCGCTGCCTGCATCACCTCGATCACCTTGTTCTTGCCGAACTCGATGAGTCTCTTGTCGTTGGCTTTGAGCCCGAACGTCACTTTGGCGACCGGCAGTCCGAATCGATCCTTGACGTCGGCGAGCTCGACGCGGTTGTCTGCGTGTGGCAGCAGCTCGCCGAGTAGCGCGATCGCGGCCCAGTGGTTGTAGTCCATCATCACGCGGCGCATCCCCCAGCCCCAGGCGCCCTTGGCAGCAGCCATCTGCTTGGCGAAGCTGATCGGCAACGGTCCGACGGTCTGGATCGCGAACCCTCGCGCGAAGCCGCGCGCGGGATCGGTCTCGTAGAACTCCTCGGTCATCGCATGAGCGGGAGGCGCCTTGTACATTCGCACGAGGTCGGCGAACCGGCCGGCGACGACGTTGCCGGCCTGCGCCATCAGATAGCGCCCGACGGTGCCGCTCGAGTTCGCGAGCCCGGTCTCGAATCCCGGGCACGCCGAGTTGAGTAACAGGCGCGGGGTCTCGATCGCATAGCCGCACACGATCACCGCGCGGGCTCGTTGAAACTGCTCGTGCCCACGATCGTCGACATACGCCACGCCGGTGACCCGCTTCTCGCGATCGATCGCGATGCGCGTCGCCATGCAGTTCGGCCGGATCTCGGCACCATGCGCGAGCGCGTCGGGCACGTGCGAGATCAGCGTCGACTGCTTCGCGCCGACCTTGCAACCTTGAATACAGAAGCCGCGATAGATGCAGTGCGGACGATCGCCGCGCGAGCCAGACAGGATCGCGACGGGACCACCCGCGCTCACGCGGATGCCCAGCTTCGTGCAGCCACGCATCAACGTGTCGCCGACCTCGCTCGACGGGTGAGGACCAAATGCGTAGCCGTGCGGGTCGCCCCATGGAAACCGCGCCGGACCCGCGACGGGCATCTCGAGCTCGAGCAGCTCGTAGTACGGCTTGAGCTCGGCGTAGCTCAGTGGCCAGTCGACGCCAACGCCGTCCTCGGAGTGGATCCGGAAATCGGACGGATGGAGTCGCGGTGCGAATGATGCCCAATGCACCGAGCCGCCGCCGACACCATGTCCGCTGTTGTTCGCTCCGAACGTGAGTGGATGCTCGCCGCCCGTGAGCCTCAGGTCCGTCCAGTACAGCCGGTGCGAGCCGGCCTCGTCGCTGACCCAGTCGCGCTCGGTGTCCCAGAGCGGACCTGCTTCGAGGCCGACCACCCGAAAGCCTGCGCGCGCCAATCGCTGCAGCAGCACACCGCCCGCTGAACCGACACCGACCAGACAGTAGTCGACCTGTTCGCCCGCGGGGAAGCGGTTCATCGTCCCCTCGAGTCGTTGCATCGGACCGAGCCAGTGCTCGCCCTCGGGTGGTGCGCCGAACTTGCCGAGCAGCGGCCTCTTCAATGGGTACCGCCTTGGCCCGGTGAACCATAGGGGGCGCCACCGGCGGGGGCATCCGTTCCCGATACGCTGCCGGGCGGCGCACGCCATTCGTAGCGCTGCTCGTGGACTTCCCATGGCTCGGGCTCGCCACGCTCGAGGCGCATGTAGCCGCGCGGATAGGCCGGGCCGCCAAATCCGATCTCGTCCCATGCCCACGGATGCGCGTAGTACACGTGGCAGACGTCGTTGAGAACGAGCATCCAGTAACGATTCACGTCCATCAACTTCCACACGCGTTCACCTGCCGGGGGCTTCCCGTCGTGCAGGGTCTGGAGCGTCGCCTCCTGCTCGTTGGCGGTCAGGTCCAGGAACGACCTGGAGAACAGCGAATGCGCGACGGCTTCGATTCCGGCGAGCCCGAGCTGGTGAGCTTCGCCATCCGGTGGCATGCCTACGTACCGGTAACCGTCGATCCGACCCAGATAGAGACGCTCGTCGATGAACGGCACGATCGGGATGCGATGGTCCGCATCGCGATCATCTTGCGGAACGAGCCGATCGGCGACCGCGGCAAGCAGCGTTGCTTCGTGCTCGGAGAAGAACCTGATCGGCGGAACGTCGTGAACTCGCGCGAGGACTGTCTTCCGCGTGGCGTCGTCCCAGAACGCTTGTTGCGCGAGGGTCGAGAACCCCGCGTAGTAGCCGGGCTGCGCCCGCGGCTCGATCGGCTGGCCGTCCAGATCGACTGGCCGCCCGTCGGGTCGCGCGCTCACGAGCGTTCCCTCCGCAACAGGCTCGCGAGCAGGCCGAGGAAGCCGGTCGCCGCGAACAACAGGGGCGCCAGGATCGGCGGCCCGTACATCACGTTGTAGCCGAGGCGACGCGCGCCACCCGGGCGGCGCAGGACGCCGCGCGCGTGGTAAGCGAAACCGATCGCGCCGTCGAGCAGCGCGATCGCGGAGACCGCGGGCAGCGCGGTGCGTGCGATGCGGCGACTGAAGATCGCGCCGATCGCGACCGCGGCGAGGGACGGCGCGAGGATCACGGGCGTCCACTGCGCCTTGAACCGAAAGTTGTTCTTGTAGTGCGAGTACAGCGCCTCGATGCCGCACAGCACGGACGAGAACGCGGTAGCCGCAGCCATATGCTTCTGGTAGCGCCCCTCGCGAATCTGACTCGCGAGCTCGAGCGTCTGCCAGCTGCCGGTCGGCCGCGCGCGCGGCGGATCGTCCTCGCGCCGCATGAACGACGCGACGAAGCCGAGGTAGCCACCGATGCCGAGCAGGAGTGGCGCGAGCACGGGCGGTCCCATCACGAGGTTCGTCACCGGCAGCCGCCAGCCGCCCGGCTTTCGCGCGATCCCCCGCACGTGATAGCCGAAGCCGATCACGCCATCGGCCAGCAGGAGCAACGACGCGGCCGGCATCAGCGTACGCGCCGCCCGTCTGCTCTCGACGCTGACGAACGCACTACCCGCGAGCGCCGCGCTGAGGATCACGGGCGTGTACATGATCCGTTGCCCATAGCTCCCGCGGTAGTGCTCGTAGGCGACCTCGAGACCGCCGAGGAGGCCCGAGGCGCCGGCGACGAACGCGAGGCTCCGCTGGATTCGGCCCTCACGAATCAGCACCTCCGCCTCGCGTTCGAGCCGAACGAGCGACGGAGCTCGCGTGTGCACGAGCTCGATCAGATCGACCGCCAGACGCGGTGCCTTCACTGGCGGGCCTCGAAGACATCGAGGCATGGAATGGAGAGGGCGCGGTCGTTGCGGTTCATGGAGCTGCTCGGTGGGGCGATAGCGTCGCCCTCGACCTGTGCGACGTCCGTGCCTGTCGCGATTGTCAACCGCGACTGCCATAGCCGCTTGCCAGGACGCTCGAGGTCTTGAATACCTGGTGCGCTCGTCACCCACGTGCACGGCGTAACCTAGCCGCGCGCTCTGGCGCAGCGGAGCTGTGGTCGGCTCGCGGTTCACGGGGGAGCTGTGTCGCTTTCGACCCACGACTCCGCTCACCCCCGAGAGCGCAGACGGCTAGGATGCGTCCAGAATGGCCGTAACGCGCTTGCGGCGACGCGTACGTCACCTGCATGCGGGACGGGCCGAGTTGGGGTAAGGGCGCGGTCGTGATCGCGCTCGCGTCCGGCGCTGTGTGCTCGTGCCGTGCCTCGCAGCGAACAACCGCTGGTGTGCGAGTTGCAACCGACGCGGATATGCCTGGTGCGCGAACGCCATCGGTTCGCTCCCGGCGTCTCCAAGAGGTTCGCCAGGCGCTCGAGGAGTTCCTGCGGGTGACCAGTTTCTGCGGCGGCGCGCGAACCAGGTGTTCTTCGGCTACTTCGTCGGACTTGCCGTGTACACGCTGATCGTGCGTGTCGAGGACGTGGTGCGCGCGGACGGCGCGATCGCGACCGCGGCGAACGTCGAGGAGGCTCGTGCAGCGCTCGCGCGGTCCATCGGTCACCTTGGCTCGCGTTCCACGCGCGCGGAGGCCCATGGCCGCACCTGAGCAGGAGTCGACCAGCTCGGTCGTGGTGTCGTTGATCTCGGATGTCGGGATCGCGATCGTCAAGATCGTCGTCGCGATCATCTCGGGTAGCTCGGCGATGCTCTCCGAGGCGATCCACTCGAGCGTCGATTCGCTCAATTCGGTCTTCTTGCTCGTCGGGGTGCGGCTCAGCCGGCGCCCGGCCGATGACGACCACCCGTTCGGCCACGGTCGCGAGGTCTACTTCTGGACTCTCATCGTGGCCGTCTCGATCTTTGCCGGGGGCGGCGCGCTGTCCTGCTACGAAGGCATCTCGCACCTGCGGCAGCCGGCGCCGCTGGGCCGCGTGTGGCCGAGCTATGTGGTCCTCGCGGTCGCCGGCGCACTCCTGCTCGCCGTCGTGCTGCTCGGTGTCGATCGCACCCTCTCGCAGGAGCACGCTGCCTGGTACCTGTTCGACGGGGCCCGGATGCCGCGCCTTACGTGCTCTCGGTCATCACGGCCTCGATGCTGACGTTCACGGCGCTCGTGTTCTCGATCACGGTGCTCGTCCTCCGGCGTGATCGCGATCTTGAAATCGCGCATCGTCGTGTCGTGTCTCTTCATCGCGGTCTTGTCGCAGAGGTGTCCTCGGCCGTGTCGTAGTAGTAGCCGAGCGCCCTTGCGCAAACAGACTCGATCGATGCGACCGATGCGCACGTATAGAGACCGGTCTTGGCGCAGCTAGAGCGCCGATTACAGTCCGGAGATCATCTCGGCGGTCGTGATCCGGATCTTGTAGTCCTCCGCAAGCCAGCGCTTCTCGATCGTACCGTCCTTGCCGACAACGAACACCGCCGGCCACGCGATCTCGTTCTCGGCGTCATAGACTCCGTACGCGCGGATCGTCGTCGCGCGCGGATCGGACAGGATCGGGAAGGTCACCCCGAGCTTGTCGGCGAGCACGCGATTGTTGGCCACCGGATCGACGGAGAGCGCGACGACCGCGATGTCGTGTTCGGCAAGCACCGCGAGATTGCTTTGCAGCTCACCGAGCTGCTTCTTGCAGTAGGGTCACCAATCGCCACGGTAGAACACGAGCATCACGCGAGCGTGCTTCGCCTCAGCCTCCGATAACGTCCACGGCGCGCTGGCGGCGTCCGTGAGTGCGATCTCGGGCGCCGCAGCGCCGACCGCGAGGGCAGTCGTCGCGAGCGAGGGCGGTGGAGTCGCCCGCCGAGGGCTGGGGGGAATCCGCGAGCTCGTCGACCCGGCCGTGGTTCCGCTGCCGTTGGTTTGCGGCACCGACTGCGAGCCCTGACAGGCGGCCACGAGCAAGTAGAACGCTACGAGCCGAGCCACGCGCCGACCGTATGCTCGCATCACGATCTTGTCCAGCGGGCTCGTGGCCGAGCTCGTCGTGTGGCCAGTGCTGGAAGTGACGCGCGCCCCGTGATCTCGAGACGACGTTCGAACAGACGCCGATGGACGAGACCGCGCGGCCGGTGGCACTGTAGTTCCAGTCGCCGCGAAATGCGTTGTGGTTGACGTTGATCGCCGCGAATGGCGACGAACGCGCGTGCGTATGCGACGTCAGGGTGCCTAGCATGGGTGGATGCGTGATCATCGCTCGTTGTGTTCGCTGACGCTGACGCTGACGCTGACGCTCTCCGCGTGCGTCAAGCAATCGACCTATGACAACGCGCTGGCCAACAACAATCTGCTCAAGGCACAGCTGGCCGACGCGCAGAAGGTCAGCCCCTCGACCGGGAGTCTTGCGATTGCCGCGCCCACCCCTGATGCAATTGCTGAGATCCTCGCGTTCGAGAATGAGTGGATGATCGCCGTGCAGAAGCGCGACGCCGCCGCGCTCGACCGCATCCTGACCGACGACTACTTGCTCTTGGGATCGAGAGGGGACACGGTGACCAAGCGCCAGTACATCGACGCCACGGTCGAGGGCTACGTGCTCGAGCGGTTCTCGTATGAGGAGCCGAAGGTGGCGATTCATGGCGACACGGCGATCGTTTGCAGCGGATTCACCATGACCGCCTCCTTTCACGGGAAGACACTGCCGACGAGCTTCCTCGTCCACGACGTCCTCATCAAGGAAGCTGGTCACTGGCGGGTCCTCGGCCGGCACAGCAGTGTGCCACCGAGCGCCAAGTAACGGGTGGGGTGGGGTGGGGTGGGGTCGGGTCGGATCACAGCGTCGAGACCGCATCCGATCGCCGCGCGCGCGCTGAGCGGCATATGCGATGCACCTGTGACCGGCATGAGGCCCTTCACGATGCACATCGGCATTCTCGTTGTAGCGCTGTCGTTGCCTCCGTGGCCGTAGATGACGTCGTGCCCGTCGTCGCCGAAGAGGTGGTCCGAGC
Source organism: Deltaproteobacteria bacterium (assembly GCA_040004535.1). GTDB lineage: Bacteria > Myxococcota_A > Polyangia > Haliangiales > Haliangiaceae > JABFXX01. The sequence goes on along the minus strand of JBDUAS010000026.1, from coordinate 9,898 downwards.
CGCCGGAGCCCCAGATCCTGGGCGCAGCCCTCGTGCCGCTCGACGTCTGGCCACCGCACTGCGAGCTCCGATGGCGACCGATTGCCGACGAGATCGCCGCAGCGCGGATCGAGCCGCGCCGACCGAGCTAGCGACTCGAATCTCACGGCACTCGTTCGCCTGGGGATCAGTTTGCGCCGATCGGGAACCTGCCGAGCCGCGTGACCTTGTTCGGCGCCTCGACGACGATGTCGTCGAGCGTCGTCGAGAACGTGCCATCGCTCAGCATCGCCGAGTACGTGCCCGGTGGTAGCGCGGGTGAGACCGCGCGTCCGGCGGAGCACGCCACGAACTCTCCGGCGGTGAACTTGCCGTCGTGGAGGACGTCGAGGCGAACGTCGAGCTGCTCGGGAGCTCCGTCGGTCGAAGCGCACGGGTTCCAGTCGGCCTCGATGTAACCGGCGTCGATATAGATGTCCGCGGTAAGGATCGGGCCGAACGACGTCACCGGCACGGTCTCCGGGATCGACGAGGCGAGCAGCTTGTCGCCGTCGTGGATCTCGATCCAGCTGACGTAGGAATCCGCGGAGAGGTACGTGCTCGTGCCAAAACCCGCGGTGCACGGGAAGGTGTCGACGTGGCGAACATCGGGCCGAGCCGGATCGATCGCCACGAGCTCGGCAGTGCGCCAACCCTCGGGGCACGCGACAGGCGTCTCCGCCGGATACGGCTCGTACTGATCGATCGTCCACGATACCTCGATGTGGTGCTCGTCGTGGGTCGTGCATGCGGCGAGCGCGAGTGCGAGGACGAGGACGAGAAGGATGCAGCGCATTTCGATTCATAGCCGCAGAACCGCGAAGGCGGCGCGGCAGACGACGGCAGCGAGAGGAAGCTTGCGTCGAAGACGCTTGGCCCATTCCACTGCGGGTGTTGCGCGAGATATCGCCGCGGCCACCGGCGGTGGTGCGGAAGAGCACCGGGATCAGACCGGCTGCACTCGGCGGTGCCGCAGCTGGCGGCGGTGAAGCCTTCGCCGACGCTCGCGACGTGGACTCGTCACTGACAGTGAGTGAACCAGGCCTCGAACACGTGGTCGTTGCAAACGTAGACCGGTGGACAACAGCTCGCACCGTAGACGCAGTGGACGCCTTCTGCATCGCACGGGTGGTTGATGTTTGGCTCCTTCGCGGGGCAACCCGCGGGATTCGCCGGCTGGGTACAGCCCACTTGCGGCGGCGGAATCACCGGCGGCGGGCGTCCCGACGTGGGAATCGGGATCACCGGCTTGGGCTTCGGCACGGGGCGTGGCTTCGTTGCATGCTTCTTTGCGACGGGCGCCGCATCTACCGGGACTGCTGTCGCATCGATCGGCGCATCCGTGATTGCCGCATCGACGATCGCTGGTCGCTTCAGCTCGGGCGGCGAGGCTCTGGATCCACAGCGGAGCGCCACCACGACGACGAGGATCAGGAACGCGACACACGCGACGAACGCTTGCCTCATCCCACCTTCGTCGTGACACGAAACGTCGCCGCGCGCGAAGTCTTGATGCGGCGTGGCTCGACCCACCGTGGCGACAACGTCGTCGTCGCGCGCTGCAAGGCCGGATACCGAAATTTAGACTCGATGAGAGCGTGAGGCGCGCGAGGTATGCTGCGGCTTGCATCGTCGATGCGCATCATTTCTAATTCACAGCTCATGACCAAGCTGGCACTGTTGTGTCTTGTCGTCGCGTCGGCATGCACCACCACGAGTGGCGGTGGCGGTGGTGGTGGCGGTGGTGGCGGTGGTGGCGGTGGTGGCGGTGGCAGCGGCAGCGGCAGCGGTGGTGGCGACGTCGCCCACATCACCGCGCACTGGGACATCAAGCAGGTCAACGGCACGAGCCTGAATTGCCCGCCGGCCTACGACACGGCCGCGCTGTACTCGCAGGAGGTCGACGCCAACTACAACAACGTCGGGGCTCCGGTGATCGATCTCTTCGACTGCAACGCGTTCACCGGCGAGACCTCGGCGCTTCCGCCCTCGACGTTCTACAGCTGGGTCGCTATCGAAACGCACAATGGGGCGTCGACCTACGCGTCGACGGTCTCCGCGTACGTCGATCTGACCGTGTCCGACAAGACGTTCAGCGCCGACATCTACGACGATGGTGGCTACTTCCAGCTCGCGTGGACGCTCGTCGGTGGGAGCTCCGGAACGCCGCTGCACTGCTCCGACGTGACCGATATCCATGGCGTCGAGGCCGTCTCGACGATGACGGCGAATAGCTCGCAAGTGATCGTCGACAAGTTCAACTGCACCGATCACTACGGCATCACCTCCGTGTTGCCGGAAGGCGACTACACGGTCAGCGTCGATGCGTTCGACGCGAACAACGCATCGCTCGGCACCGCACCGCCGACCGGGACGAAGACGATCCAGGGCCCGAACAAGGTGACCAATCTCGGCTCGCTGACGATTTCGATCGACGGCCTGTAGTCGCCACTCAGTCCTCGCACGCCATGCAGCCCCCAGCGACTCGCCTGATCCGGACCGGAGGCTTCGCTGCGCTCACCAGCGATCGCACGATCTGGGCGCTCGTCGAGGAAGCGAGCCTCGCCGGCGGCGTGGACGCAGTGGTCGCCGAAAACGCGAGCCAGATGCCCACCCTGCTCAAGGGCTGCCGTCCGTGCGCGCTCGTCATCGACCGCGAGCATCTGGACGCCGATACCGCACTCCAGCAGCTGCAACTCGGCACGCTGAACGCGCCCATCACGATCCTCGTGATGCACGATACCGTCGAGGATCCGCCGCCCGGGACGCATCTGGTCGCGTTCAAGTCATCGCTCGGGCACGCGTTGGAATTCGCGCGCCGCCGCCGCGCGCTCGAGGCGCGCCGCCCGCCGATGCTCGAGCTGCTGCTGACGGTGTCGGTGTTGTCGGGCCCACTCGAAGCGGCGCTAGAGGCCGCCTCCCGCAAAATCGCGACGGCTTTCGGGGTCGAGCGCTGCCTGATCTCGGTTCGCGGCGATACGGGTGGTGGCCGCACGTTGAATCCGAGCACCTGGAACCATCCCGAGCAATGCCGCATGGCGGCCGCGTCCGAGGCCACCGTGCTGGCAATGACCGTGGGAGGTGTCGAGCACTGCGATAGCTGCTTCGCGGTGCGCCTGGAGACGCCGCTCGGCAGCCAAGGGTTCCTCGGGCTCGTCGCCGCCACCCCGCGGGTTTTCGGGGAGGAGGAGCGTACGACCTTGCAGGCCGTCGCGTCGAAGGTCGGCACCGAGCTCGGCTGGCGAGCCGTTCACGACCGGATTGCCGACGACCTCGCCCGGCTGGCGAGTGGCCCCGGCCTCGATCCGCTGGTCGGGACGTGGAACCAGGTGGCGATGGTGCAGCTGATGACGGCGCAAGCGTCTGCCGCGGTGCGCTCGAAGCAGCCGTTGACCGCCGTCGTGCTCGACGTCGTCGACCTGCACGGCATCAACACGCGGTACGGGCTCAAAGTCGGCGATCTCGTGCTCCGCCGGATCGCGGATACGGTGTGCGCCAACGTCAGGACCGAGGACCTTGTCGGGCGCTGGTTGGGCGACAAGATCGCGGTGGTCCTTCAGGACGCCGGGCTCGACGGCGCGCAGCAGGTTGCCGAGCATCTCCGCATCGCGCTCGAGGCTCGCCCGATCGAGCTCGCGAATGGTGAGCTGCTGGCGATTCCGGTGACCGTCGGCCTGGCGACCATGGAGCCATCGGAAGAACCGAGTCACATGGTGGCGCGCGCCATCGCGGCGACGAAGCGTGCGCCCGCGCAGGGCCTGGCGATCGCGGGCACCGCGCCCGACGTCCTGACTTCCGTGGCGTTGCAGCTCGACCTCGCCGATGAGCCCCCGGTCACGCTCGCGGGCACCTACCGGCTACGCCACGAGATCAGCCGGGGGGCGATGGGCGTGGTCTATCGCGCGGACGATCTGGCTCTCGAGCGGCCCGTCGCGATCAAGATGCTGCGCCCGGATCTCGCCGAGGATCGTGTGTTCATCGAGCGGCTGCGGGCAGAGGCCGTGCTGCTCGCGCGGATCCAGCATCCGAACCTCGTCCAGATCTATGCCTTCGGTCAGGTCGGCGGCGATTCGTACTTCGTCATGGAGCTGGTCGAAGGCGAGGCACTCCAGGAAGCCATCGAGCGCCACCAAAACGAGGGCACGACACCGCCGCTCGCGGCGAACATTGCGGTGATCGTGGAGGTCGCCTCGGCGCTCGATGCGCTTCACGAGCGCGGGATCGTCCATCGCGACGTGAAGCCGGGGAACGTCATCCGCGATCCATTTCGCCACCGCGGCGTCCTCGTCGATGTCGGCATCGCCCACCGCGCCGGCCAGCTCACCGAGACCGCTGGCACGCCCGGGTACATCGCACCCGAGGTGTCCATCGGGGGCGAGGCGACCGCACGCTCCGACGTCTATGGCCTCGCGGCGACGGCCTACGCGATCCTCACGCTGGTCGAGCCGTTCGGGGAGGGCACGATGCTCGAGATCCTCGCGCGCCAGAACAGCGACGAGCCACCCGCGCGCCCATCGTCCCATGTGGCCGAGCTCGAGCCCGTTGACGAAATCATGCTCGCCGCGCTCCATCGCGATCCGGCGCAGCGTCCCGCATCTGCCGGTGAGTTCGCGCGAGCGCTGTCGGCGGCCCTGTCGTTTGTCGCTTCTCCGGCACCTCAGCCGACGAGTCAGCGCGCGAATTCCCGCGGCAGTAGCAGCACGGGCGCGCAGCCCCAGACCCGCGGGGTCGTGTTTCGATCGGTCACGCGCGTGCTGGGCGTTCACGAGGCCGCACGCTTCCGGGATGCGCTTGGCGGCGATGAACCCGAGCTCGCGCACGCGTTGTTCGATTCCGCTCCGCTGGCGTGGTTACCGACGGCGACGTTCGCGCGGCTGCTCGCCCTTGCCCCGCACTACCTCGGGATCGATGGCGCGCGGCTCGCGCGGGACACCGCTCGCGCGAGCGTGCGCGCGTCGTTCCGCAGGTTCTTCCCCTCGAGCGCGGCGACCCTGATGCCGGAGCGGACGCTGTCGGCGATCCGCAACGTGTGGGCGCGGTACCAGAGCTGGGGTGCCATCTCGTCGATGCCGTTGTCTCCGACGATCTCGGAGGTTCGCATCACGGGGACGTCACGCAACGCGGAGCTGTGCACGTGGACCAGCGGCCTGCTCGAGCAGCTGGTCGTGCTGTCGGGCGGGCGCAACGTCATCGTGGACCACGACTCCTGTGAGGCGCTCGGTGACCAAGCGTGCGTGTTTCGAGTCCGCTGGGAACCGTCCCACTAGGCTCAGAACATCGTGTCGATCAGCAGCGACAGCTCCCGGGGGAGCCGAGCGAGATCGCTCTTCGACAAGAACCCGTCCGCTTCGCAGCTGCGCGCGAGCGACTCGAGATCCTCGTGCGAATGCGACGAGAACAGGACGACCGGAACATGCGCGGTCGTGTAAGCCGCCTTGAGCTGCCGACACAGCTCCACGCCAGAGGTGCCCGGCATGTTGACGTCGGTGAGGATCACGTCGGGGCGCCACTCACCGAGTGTGCTGCGCAGTTGATCGACGCTGCTCAGAGTCCGCACCTCGAAACCGGAGCGCTGCAGGACGGTTGCGACCAGTGGCAGCGAGGCTTCGTCATCGTCCACCAGCAGTACGCGCTTCGACTTCGGATCCACGGCCAAGCCTACCATTGACCTCGCTGGCGGGCACTGCGCCCGGCTGCTCCGCTCGGTGACACGATCCGTCGCCGATGAGGTACCGTGGAAACGCGGTGCTCGGAAGAGTTGAGGGAACACGCGCGGCCGCGTTCACGTCCGCAGCGATGATCGCGCATCAGGTCGCGGGCAAAGCGGCTCGCGACGCGCTGTTCTTGACGAGCTTTTCGGTCCGCGCGTTGCCCTCGGTGATGGCCGTGGGCGCCGTGCTGTCGCTCGGGGCGGCGCTGTGGATATCCCGCCTCCTTACCCGCTACTCGCCCGCGTCGCTGCTGCCGATCCTGTTCGGCACGAGCATGTCCGCCCTCGTGATCGAATGGGCGATCGGCCTGGTCTCTCCAGCCGCGACCGCGGTTGCGGTGTTTCTCCACACCGCGGTGTTCGGACCACTGCTGGTCTCGGCGTTCTGGTCGCTGATCAACGAACGGTTCGATCCGCACACGGCTCGGCGCGCGGTCGGACGGATCGCGCTTGGCGGAACGGTCGGCGGCGTCCTCGGCGCGCTGATGGCGTGGCGGGTCGCCACACTCGTCGAGCTGCGGACCGTCGTGCTCTTACTCGCCGCGATGCACGGCGCTTGTCTCGTCGGCACGCTGCTCCTCCGTGCGCATGCACCTCGCCGCGAGGCCGGAACACCCGAGCCGGTCCGAGCCGCCGAGATCCCGGCCGTCGTGCTGCTCCGACGCGAGCCTTACCTGCGAAACCTCGCGTTGCTCGTGGCGATCAGTGCGGCGACTTCGGGTCTGCTCGACTTCCTGTTCAGCCGCCAGGCCGCCGCGACCTTCGCAAAAGGCCCGGCGCTGCTCACGTTCTTCGCCCTGTTCTGGCTTGCCGTCGCCGTGCTCTCTCTGCTGATCCAGCTCACGCTCGGCCAGCGCGCGCTGCAAAAGCTCGGGATCGCGGCGAACGTCGCGATCCTCCCGGGCGCGGTCCTGGTGGCCGGCGCGATCGGTCTTGCCTTGCCTGGCTTCCTCTCGACGTCGTTCTTGCGCGGTGTCGAGGCGGTCGAGCGCAACACGCTCTATCGCTCGGCCTACGAGCTCCTCTACACCCCGCTGTCGGAAGTGCAGAAACGCTCGATCAAGGCGCAGATCGACATCGGTTTCGATCGCCTCGGCACGATCACCGCGGCTGGGATCGTCGCCCTGCTCCTCGCGATCTCGGCGACTGGCGCCGCGACGTACATACTCGTCGCGGCCATGCTGCTTGCGGTGGTGACGCTGCGGATCGCTCGCAGGCTACACGCCGGATACGTCGCCGCGCTCGAGCACGGGCTGCGCGACGGCGCGAGTAAGCTAGCGCTGCCATCGCTCGCCAGCCACGGGGGATCGCACGCACAGACCGCCGAGGATCTCGAGCGCGAGAGCTTGATCCAACGCGTCGAGCTGTTGCGCCCGCGCCACGATCCGCTCGCCGTCGCCGGCGCGGACATCGCGGATCCCGATCAGGGTGGCCGCCCCGCTCTCGCGGCGCTGCGTGCCCCACGTGACCTGCTCGATGGCCGCGAGCTGTTCGCGGGTGACCCCGAGGTTGCGGCCGCTACGCTGCGGCGCCTGCCGCTGGAGGCGACGACTCCCGTCACCGGATTCGTGATCTTGCTCCTCGCGCACAAGCGCCTGCACGCAGAAGCACTCGCCGCGCTGTGTCGCGCGGCGCCGGTCGCAACCGGTCAGCTGATCGATGCGCTCTTGGATCCGAGCATGGACTTCGTCGTGCGCCGTCGAATTCCGTCGGCGCTCGCGGCGTGTGCGTCGCAGCGTGCTGCGGACGGGTTGTTGCTCGGGATCGCCGACGAACGGTTCGAGGTACGCTACGCGTGCGGGCGGGCACTGATGAAGATCTCCGAGGCGAACCCGGGGATCGTGATCTCGCGGCAGAAGATCGTGCAGGCGATCCTGATCGAGGTCGATCTGAAGGCGCCGGGCGCGACCGCCCTCGAGTTCGAGGCCGATCCGAGTGAGATCGAAGAGGCGAGCGCGCTCGTAGACAATCTGCTCGCGCGCGACCGGGTCGACCGCACGCTGGAGCACGTGTTCACGATTCTCGGCCTCCACCTCGAGCGCGAGCCGATGCGCATGGCCTACCGCGCGCTACGCCATCCCGACGTCCGCCACCGCGGAACCGCACTCGAGTATCTGCAGACGATCCTGCCGAACGATCTCCGTGATGCGGTCTGGCCGCTGGTCGGCGCCCTCGCCCCGCTGCCGGCCGCGCGCGGAGCCCGAGAGATCCTCGCGGACCTGCTGCGCGCGACGGTGGTCAAGACCAAGCAGGGAAGCGAGCGCGACTAGCGCACTTCATCGTCGGTGCGCGGCAACCGACCGGCCGCCGGAAGCGTGACGATGCACCGGTTGCCGAGGTCAGGCTCCGCGCTTTCGACCCGGATCGTCCCGTCGTGCAGCTCTACGAGGTGGCGGACGATGGCGAGGCGATCCAGCACACCGCCTGCGAGCTCGGCCCCCGTCGCGACACCGGTGTCGGTGATCGCGAGCTCGACCTCGGGACCGACGTTCTGCAGCGAGACCGTAACCACCCCCTCCGTCGGAGTCACGGTCACGGCCTGGTTGACAAGCTCATGGACGATCTGGCGGAGCCGCTGTGCGTCGCCCGAAAGCGGTTGCACGTCCTCGTCGAGCGCGGCGAACAAGGTCACCTGCTTGTCGAGCGCGCTCGGCCGAACGGCCTCGACGGTTGCCTCGACGACGCTCCGGACATCGACCGAGCCGAGCTCGAGGGTCAGCGTGCCGCTCGTCATCTTGCTGAGGTCGATCAACTCTTCGATCAACCCGAGCTGGGCGGCCGCGTTGCGCTCCACCGTCTCGAGCGCTCGTGCGCGCTGCGCCTCGCGGATCGAGCCGTCGCGAAGCATGCGGATCCAGCCGAGGATCACGTTGAGCGGCGGCCGTAGCTCCTCGCCCAGCGTCGCGAGGAACTGCCGCTGCAGGCGAGCGAAGTGCGTCTCGCGGGCGCGGTACAACGCGACGAACGCAGCGACCTTCGCAGCGAGCACCGCCGCGTCGACCGGGCGCTCGAGCACATCGACCGCGCCGGCTTCATAGGCTTCGGCGACGCGCGCGAGGTCGGCCTCCCCGACCACGACAATGATCGGCACGTAGCGCGTGCGTTCGCTCGCCTTGATCGCGGCCGCGGTCGCGAAGCCATCGAGGTGGGAAGCCAGTACGACGACCGCGACGTCGTGGCCCGCGAGGACGCGCAGCCCCTCTGCGCTGTCACGCGCGACCACGATCTCGCGATCGGGCGCTTCGAGCCCGCCGAGGATCGGCTGATCGTCTACGAGAAGGACGCTGATCTTCTCGCCGCTCATGCATGCAGCGTAGCGTGTGTGCAGGATCTATGCGGTCGATAGCGCAACACTTCGGATGCCTGTAAGCGTACGGTCGTTCAGGTGGGCGCCGATGCCAGTACGGAATTGCGGGATGCCGAAGCTCTCCTGACGACCGGCGCGCTGCAGAGCGCGATCTTCAACAGCGCGAACTTCTCGAGCATCGCAACCGACGCGAAGGGCGTGATCCAGATCTTCAATGTCGGGGCCGAGCGGATGCTCGGTTTCGCCGCGGACGAGGTGTTGAATCGGATCACGCCGGCGGACATTTCGGATCCGCTCGAGCTGATCGCGCGCGCCAAGGCGCTCAGCGTCGAGCTTGGCACCTCGATCACGCCCGGGTTCGAAGCGCTCGTCTTCAAGGCCTCTCGTGGGATCGAGGACATCTACGAGCTGACCTACATCCGCAAGGACAAGACCCGAGTCCCCGCCGTGGTGTCCGTGACCGCGCTTCGCGACGCGGCCGGCACGATCATCGGCTATCTGTTGATCGGCACCGACAACGCGGCGCGCAAGCAGGCGGAGGATGCGCTGCTCAAGGCGGGCGCGCTGCAGAGCGCGATCTTCAACAGCGCGAACTTCTCGAGCATCGCGACGGATGCGAAGGGCGTGATCCAGATCTTCAATGTCGGCGCGGAGCGAATGCTCGGCTATGTGGCCGCCGACGTGATGAACAAGATCACGCCCGCCGACATCTCCGATCCGCAGGAAGTGATCGCGCGCGCCCATGCGCTGAGCGCCGAGCTCGGCACGCCGATCGCGCCGGGCTTCGAGGCGCTGGTCTTCAAGGCGTCGCGCGGCATCGAGGACATCTACGAGCTGACCTACATCCGCAAGGACGGCAGTCG
>JBDUAS010000414.1:0-5149 GCA_040004535.1 Deltaproteobacteria bacterium | reverse complement strand
CCCTGACCTCTAGAGTGCGATTCTAGCGCTCTCCCAGCTGAGCTAACACCCCAGGGTGGGCGTTCAGATATCAGGGTGGTCGGGCACTGTCAAGGCGGCGCGCTAACGTGGCGAGAGCACGAGGCACGTCGTCGTGGCGTGCGCGTACAGGGGGTCGTCGGCGCCGACGAGGCGGCCTTCGGCTGTGATGGTCGACGAGTCGAGCCAGTGCGGTGGCGCGAGACCGAGCGCACGGGCACGGTCCCGCAGCGAAGCCGAGTGTACTTCGACGAGATCCTGCGCAGTAGCGAACGTATGGCGGGCTAGCGGCGGGCGCGCGCCGGCGGAATCTCGGCGGTGTACCCGGGTGCCGGACCGCTAATCTCTTCGTACGTCACTCCGGCCGCGGCAAGTGCCGCGACGATCGCCGCACGTTCAGGGCCGGCGCCGAGATAGATCATCCGCTTGGGCACGGCGAGCAGCCCCTTGTACAGGCAGACGACGTCGATGGCGATGTACGCGCGAGTAAATGCGTGGAGGTCGAACACGCGATCGACACGCAGCGCAGGTGCTGTCGTGTGGACCGTCGTCCGCGTCAGCTCGTAATCGATCGTGTACGGCGCGCGCGCCGCGACGCCGCGATAGGTGCGTGAGGCAGCGCGCGCGATTTTGCGGCCCATGCGATGGCGGGTGTGATGATGCCTACGCTCGCGGATGAGTAGCCGTGGCGCTATCAGCGCGACGACGAACACCGCGGCCACGAGGATGATGAACCAGAGATAGCTGGATCTCTCCGCCGGCGACACACTGATCCAGAACCACGCGGTCGCGACCAACCCGACGAGCGCGGCTATCGCCTGCGCGCGCCGACGACGCGGCGACATGGGTTCGCGCGGCGCGCCCCCGGACCATCTCGCCATCATCGCGTCGTCGGCATGCTGATACACCCACTCGTAGTGCAACTGAAACGTCGAGACCCGCTCGCGCGTCATCTCGATCTGCCAGCGCAACGGGTCGCTCATCGCAGAAATACTGGCACACCAGGAGTCGTTCTGTCGGCTCCTACCACACGATCGCCGCCGTGCGCGGTTGGCGTGCCGAGTCGCTCGTGGTCGAGAATCGCGCAGCTCCGTTGCGAGGGCATTACAGGCCCGGGTCGAACGCGCCGACGATCGAGAAGCTCGCACTCGGGTGTCCCGAAGAAGCCCTCGCACATCGCGCGGTCGGGGCAACTTCCCTCACGCGTCGATGTGTGACGGGGCGCAACGCGATGCGACGGAGCACTTGCTTCGGGGCGAGGCCGAACCAGTCGCCCTTTGGACGAGAAGCTGGTTTGCGAACGGTCGTGCTATTTTTAAGGGACGCAACAGCCGGCATAGATCCTCCTTGGACTAGCGAGAGCGAGCGGGCGCGGAATCGCGCGCAGCCGCGACCAGACGGTCGAAGGCGTGGCGCGAACGAAGCTTGGTGGCGGGATCGCGTAGGAAGCGATGGAACTGGTGGAAGCTCAGCATGATGCCGTAGAGCTCGAACGCGAACTGTTCGGGATCGAGTGAGGCCGCGAAATGGCCTTCGCGAACGGCGATCCGCGCGGCCTTCGCGAGCTCGTCGACCCAGTCCTTGCACGCGCGTGCGAGTGCATCGCGCGGCGGGCCCGGTCGATCATCGAGCTCGGCGCCCGCTCCGACGAAGAAACAGCCACCGGGTCGCTCGCCCCAAGTGATCCAGCTCTCGAATAACGCGCGCACGCGTGGCTCGCCACGGGGTTCGCGTAAGGCTGGCACCATCACTGCTTGGACAAACTGACGCGCCGCCTCTTCGACGACCGCGACATCGAGCGCCTCTTTCGCGCCAAAGTGCGCGAACAGGCCGCTCTTCGACAGGCCGGTCTCTTCGGCGAGCCGGCCGATCGTGACGCCCGAGAGCCCGATCACCGAGGCGAGCTCGAACGCTCGCTCCAGGATCGTCTGACGGGTCTCGGCGCCTTTGGTCACGAGATCAGGATAGAACGACCGTGCTATTTGTCAACTCGTGTAGAGTCCTGCGTTATATGGCGCGAGAACGCCTCGACAAGTTGCTCGTCGACCGCGGCCTCGCGGCGAGTCGCGATCGCGCGAACGCGCTCGTGATGAGTGGCGTCGTGTTGATCGATGGCCATCCGGCGGCCAAGCCGGGCTCGATGATCGATCCGCGGGCGGTGCTGTCGCTCAAGGAGCCCGATCATCCGTACGTGTCGCGCGGCGCGCTCAAGCTCGTGAAGGGGCTCGACGCGTTCGCGATCGATCCGGCCGGCTTCACGTGCCTCGACATCGGCGCCTCGACCGGCGGCTTCACCGACGTGCTGCTGAAGCGCGGCGCGACGAAGGTCTACGCGATCGACGTCGGCTACGGTCAGCTCGCGTGGAGCATCCGTCAGGATCCGCGCGTCGTCGTGCTCGAGCGCGAGAACGCACGCACGATGGATCTCTCGCTCGTGCCGGAGCCGTGCGACCTCGCCGTGATCGACGTGTCGTTCATCTCGCTCACGCTCGTGCTGCCGCGCATAGCAGAGCTGCTGCGGCCGCCGCTTGGAAAACCGATCGTCGCGTTGGTGAAGCCGCAGTTCGAGGTTGGCCGTGATCAGGTCGGTCGCGGCGGCGTCGTGAAGGACGATGCGATCCGGCGCAGCGCCGTGGACAAGATCCGGACGTGGGCGCCGGCGCATGGCTTTGTCGCCGGCGAGGATGTCGAGTCGCCGATCACCGGCCCCGCGGGCAACGTCGAATATCTGCTGCTGCTACGTACCGGTCACGGCGCGGATACTTCGAGTGTGGCGAGCTTGTAGAGGTAGGTCTCGGGCGCGTCGTTTCCCACCAAGCCGTAGTGCGAGAAGTCGCGCTTCGCGAGGAACGTCGCGATCGAGCCGGGGCGCATGAGCCAGCTCGCGTTCTCGATCGCGTCGACCCGATCCGACAAGTCGCTGGTCTCGTCATCGAGATAGCCACCGCCGTCGCACGAAGCAGGGACGAACGTTACCGCTTCGAGCAGGCCGGCGACGTCGCTCTCGGTGAACGGCCCGCGGAGCCGGGCAAAATAGAGGTCCGGCGCCGTCATGTCCCAGTCGGTGGACGATGGGGGATTGTCCTCGACCTCGCGAGCCGCGAGGCACGTTCGCACGGTGACCGTGAAGCCCGCGCCGACGAGCTCGTCCGCGAGATCGCGATCGACGCCGCGTAGCGCATCGAGTGACAGCGGCTGAGGATCGTCTATCCCGATCACTTCTCGCGCACATCCGATCGCGAGCATGCGACCCGCGGGAAGCTCGAGGTCCGCGAGCTCGCGCCTGATATCGGCCATCCGGCGCCGCCGTTGCGGATCGTCGCGCACGACTTCGGTGCAGAGGAGCGTGTAGACGAGCGTCACGCGAGAACCCTCTGTCACTGGCCTCACAGCGTGATCGGCGTCGCTGAACAACGCGACCCAGCGCAGCTTGTCGGGCGAACATGGTCCGCTCCAATCGATGATCTGGGTCCCAACGGCGAATTCACCGCCGCGGTGCGAGATCGGAAGGCCGACGATCAGCGTGCCGAGTAGGTCCGGCGAGCGCGGTGTGTCCTTGTGGAGCGTGAAGTGACCGCCGACCGGGTAGACGATCACGTCGGTGAGCCGCGCGATCAGCCGCGTACGTGGCGACAACGCTGCTTCGATCTCGGGGAGCAGCGACGCCGGATCGAAGCCACCGATACGCGCAGCGCCACGGCCGCGGAGCCGGGTCGCACGCCGTACGGAGGGATCGAGCTTGGTCTCGCCGTCGGCGAGGTCTCCGAACGGAGCGGGCTCGCCATGCTCGATCAGCCAGTCGACAAACCGTGGGTCATCGAGCGCCGCGACGTCGCCGTTCGCCAACATGATCGACAGGCGCTCGTCGAGCACGACCGTGCCCGCGCACGAGACCTCATCGTCGAGCTCCATCACCGCGCGCTGCAACCCTTCCAGGCTCACGGGCGAGTAATTACCATGCGTTGCGGAAGACGGGTTGACAGCTCGGCGAGCGCGGCCTAGAACAATACCGAATGAACGTTCATTCGATAAAGCGCGGACGTCCGGTTGTCGACGACAAACGTCGCCGGATCCTCGACGCCGCGCTGGCCACCTTCGCGGAGCGCGGCTACCACGGCACGGCGGTGCCGGAGGTCGCGCAGGCGGCGAAGGTCTCGACGGGAACGCTCTATCACTACTTCGTTTCGAAGGAGGTCCTCGTCAACGAGGTCTACCGCGATGCGAAGACCCGGCTGCGCGGGGCGCTGCTCGAGCTGCCGAAGCTCGATCCGTACGAGCTCGATCGCGGCAAGGCGTGGTTCACCGCGCTGTGGGATCGGCTCGGCGCGTTCGCGCGCGCGGAGCCCGATGCGTTTCGGTTCCTCGAGATGCAGGACCACGCGCCGTACCTCGATGCCGAGAGTCGCGCGCTCGAGCTGTCGGTGCTCGCGCCGCTCTGGCTCGAGGGCCAACGGCTGAGCGCGCGAGGCAGCGACGCACCGCCGGTCGACGTCGCGATCGCGCTCCTGTGGGGCGCGTTCGTCGGCCTGATCAAGGCGAGCCGCCTCGGCTACCTGAAGCTCGACGACGCGAGCCTCGCGAAGGCCGGCGCCGCATGCTGGCGAATGATCGCGCCGCAGCTGTCTCGCACCGGCGAACCCGCGCGCCCCCCCAAGAATCCCAGGAGCCCACGCCGTACTTCGAAAGGATGATCATGCTCGCGACTCAGACTTCTTCATCGACGACCTCGCGCACTCCGCTGTTCACGCTCGACGCGCTCGCGCAGCGCACTCACGCCGAGCTCGACGCGCTGTATCGCGCCGCGACCGTGTCGACCGCGATGCACGCGGCCGACGGCGCGCTCGTCGGTCGAATGCTGGCGGTGAAAGGCTTGCCGGGCCCGCTCGCGACGCCGCTGCGCCGGTGGGCCGGATCGTCGTCGTTCGTGTGGGAGGGCAAATCGTTCGAAGCGTCGAGCGATAGCCACGGCATGGGCTTCAATCGCGTCAACGGCGCGGGTGTGCTCGGCCGCCAGAACCTGTTTCCGTTCGCGACGTCGTTCGGGCCGTCCGCGATCGACGGCAAGCCCACGCTGATCCTCGACTACGACCTCGCGGTGAACCCCAGTTACATCCGCCACGTCCACGACGAG
>JBDUAS010000413.1:0-5168 GCA_040004535.1 Deltaproteobacteria bacterium | reverse complement strand
TCCAGCGCGATCTCGCGATCCGGCTGCGGCCGAGCTACTTCCCGTTCGTCGAGCCGGGCGCCGAGATCGACATGCAGTGCAGCTTCTGCGGCGGCTCCGGTTGCCGGGTCTGCAAGCAGACTGGCTGGGTCGAGATCGGAGGCTCCGGCATGGTCGACCCCGAGGTGTTCGCGCACTGCCGGATCGACAGCGAGCGCTACACCGGCTTCGCGTTCGGCATGGGGCTCGAGCGGATGGCGATGCTTCGCCACGGCGTCAACGACATCAAGTTCTACTACGAAGGCGACGTTCGCTTCCTGGAGCAATTCTAGTGAAGGTCCTGTGGAGCTGGCTGCTCGAATTCTGCGACCTCGATCGCCAACCGACGGTCGAGGAGGGCGCACGTGCGCTCACCGCCGGTGGGATCGAGATCGAAGGCGTGACCGATCTGGGCTCGGGATTTTCGGGCGTCGTCGTCGCGGAGGTCGTCGCGAAGCGGCCGCATCCGCAGGCTGACAAGCTGACGCTGGTCGACGTGATCGTCGAGAAGCACGGCGTCGCGACCCAGGTCGTGTGCGGTGCGCCGAACGTGCCGGCGCCGGGTCGCAAGGTGTTGTGGGCGCCGCCCGGCGCGAAGCTTCCCGGCCCGAACGGTACGAAGATCACGCTGGCCGACAAGGCCGTGAAGGGCGTCGTGTCGCCCGGCATGCTGTGCGCCGAAGACGAGCTCGGGCTGTCGGAAGATCACGCCGGCATCGTCGTGCTCGACGAGGACGATCGGACCGCGCTCGGCTCGCCCGCGCAGCTCGCGCTCGGCATCGCCGACCACGTGCTCGAGGTCAACGCGCCCGCGAATCGCGGCGACGTGCTCGGCCATATCGGCGTCGCCCGCGAGCTGTGCGCGATGCTGCGCGGCAAGCTGATCTGGCCCGACGCCGATCTGACGCAATACACGAGCGGCCAGACTCTGGCACCTATGTCCGCGCTCGAGCTCCAGATCGATGCGGCGTTATCGCCGCGCTATACGGCACGGTTCATCGAGGGCGTGAAGGTCGGCCCGTCGCCAGCGCGGATCCGCCAGCGGCTGCGCGCGGTCGGCGTGCGCTCGATCTCGAACCTTGTCGATGTCACGAACTACGTGCTGTTCGAGCTCGGCACGCCGCTGCACGCGTTCGACGCTGCGAAGCTGAAGTCCGGGGTGATCGGCGTGACGCCCGCGAAGGATGGCGAAGCGTTCACCACGCTCGACAACCTCGCGCGCAGACTGCTCCCCGGCGATGCGGTGATCCGCGACGGCGCAAAGCCGATCGCGCTCGCCGGCGTGATGGGTGGGCTCGAGACCGAGGTCACCGACGCGACGACGCGCGTCCTGCTCGAGAGCGCGAGCTTCCAGCCGCTCGCGATCCGGCGCACGGCGAAGCGCCTCGACCTCCCATCGGAGGCGTCGCTGCGGTTCGGCCGCGGCGTCGATCCCGAGCTCGCGGCGTTCGCGTCGGCGCGCGCGGCGCGGCTGATGTGTCAGCTCGCGGGTGGCACCGTCAGCGAGCCGCTGTACGACGCGTATCCGGGCCACAAGGCGCCGGCGGCGATCGACGTGCGGCTCGCGCGCGTCCAGTCGTTGACCGGCGTCGCGACGCTCGATGCGCCGACATGCACCGATGCACTCGAGCGGCTCGGCTTCACCGTGGCCGGGCAGGGCGAGCACCACCTCTCGGTGACGCCGCCGAGCCCGCGCGCAGACATCACGCGCGAGGTCGACGTGATCGAGGAGATCCTGCGCGTCTCGGGTTACGAGCAAGTCGTGTCGACGTTGCCCGCGTTGCGCAAGGCACCCGGCGTCCTCGAGCTCGATCGCGCCGACGTCGCGCGGCGCGCGCTCGCGGCCGCCGGTGCGTCCGAGGCGATCACGTACGGCTTCCAGTCCGCGGAGCGCTGCGGCGCGCTCGGGCTCGCACCCGCCGATCGCCGCAGCCAGCCGATCGCGGTGCGCAACCCGATGAGCGCCGCACAAGCCGTGATGCGGACCTCGCTGCTGCCGAACCTCGGTGCCGCGATCACGCGCAACCAATCGTTCGGTCGCCCCGACGTGTGCTTGTTCGAGGTCGGCAGCGTGTTCCTGCGCCGCGGCGAAGGCGTCGGCGAACAGCCGCTCCACGAGCTCGCCGACGAGCCGGTGTGGGCCTCGGGCGTGCTCGCCGGTAAGCGGCGCGCGCAACTCGGCGCCGGCACGCCGTGGGACGTGTTCGACGCGAAGGCGTTCGCGGTCGAGGCGATCCGCGCGATCGCCGGCGATCTCGTCGTGCGTGCGACCGCGACCTCGAGGATCGCGTATCTCCATCCGGGAGTCGCCGGCGAGCTCTCGATCCAGGTCGACGATCGCCGCGTCGTCGTCGGCCGGTTCGGCGAGCTCCATCCCAGCGTTCGCCAGCGCCTCGGCATCACCGGCACCGCGTTCGCCTACGAGGTCGACCTCGACGCGTTACCCGTCGCCGGGCCCGCGCAGATGCGCGCGATCCCGAAGTTCCCCGGCACCGAGCGCGATGTCTCGCTCCTGCTCGCCGACTCGATCCCCGCCGCCACCGTGCAGGCGGTGATCGCTGCGGTGGCCGAGCCGCTCGTCACCGGCGTGCGGGTGCTCGAGGACTATCGCGACGCCAAGCTCGGCGCCGGCATGAAGTCGATGCTGTGGTCGATCTCGTATCGCTCCGCCGAGCGCACGCTGACCGAGGCCGAGGTCGAGAAGGCGCACGAGGCGATCGTCGCCCGGCTCGTCGAGAACCTGCCCGCGCAGCGCCGCTAGGGGGACGGTAACCAGTTACTCAACTTCCGGTCTGTATCACCGCGGCATTACTAGGCCGAGGAGGGACGGTTACAACTTTAGCCGGCAGAGCGCCATCGGCGGCTGTTCGGCGCACCACGCCGTGGCGTGTGGAACGTGAGTCATCGTCAATTTGTAACCGTCCCTCTTCCGTCTAACAAAATCGTGGTGTTCGACGCCACAAGTTGAGGATGTGGTTACCGTCCCTGGCGCCAGAGCCAGTGGAGGCGGAGAGGGCTGCCGGCGGGCACATTCGGGTGCTCGAAGTCGCCGCTCGGATCGCGCTTCATGCCGAGCCGCTCCATCACGCGCTGCGATGGAGTGTTCGCGGGCACGGTGAACGACACGATCTCGGGGAGCGCGAGCTCGCCGAAGCCGAACGCGAGCGCGGCGCGTGCGGCCTCGGTCGCGTAGCCGTGGCCCCACGCGGTCTGCGCGAGGCGCCAGCCGATCTCGACGTCGTCGCGCCACTCGGGCTTCGACAGGCCGACAAAGCCGATGAACGGCGCACCGCCTTTGACCTCGACCGCCCACAGGCCCCAGCCTTCGCGCGCGAGGTTCGCGCGGATCCGGCGCGCCATCGCCGAGGCCTCGTCGTACGGGAGCAGCCTCGGAAAGTACGTCATCACTTCCGGATCGGCGCACATCGCGGCGAACGTCGGGATGTCTTCTTCACGCCAATCGCGAAGCACGAGCCGCGCGGTCTCGATCATGGGAAGCGCGCTTCGACCGCAAGGCGCTGCGCGAACGCATCGAACGCCATCGTCTCCATCTTCTGCTGCTCGCCGCCGCCGAACGTGCGCACGCTGACCTGATCGCTGGCGACTTCCTTGTCGCCGAGGACGATCGTGTACGGAATCTTCTGTAGCGACGCGTCGCGGATCTTCGCCTTCATCATCCCGTTGCCGTCGTCGAACGAGACCCGCACGCCTCGGGCGGCGAGCCGGTCCACGACCGTGCGCGCGTGGTCGTGGACGCGATCGGTGACCGTCACGACCGCGACCTGGACCGGCGCGAGCCAGACCGGGAACGCGCCCGCGAAGTGCTCGATCAAGATCGCGATGAACCGCTCGAACGAGCCGTAGATCGCGCGGTGCAACACGACCGGCCGGTGGTTCTTGCCGTCCTCGCCGACGTACGTGAGGTCGAACCGCTCGGGCGCCGCGTAGTCGAGCTGCATCGTGCCGAGCTGCCACTTGCGGCCGATCGAGTCGGAGACGTCGAAGTCGATCTTCGGGCCGTAGAACGCGCCGTCGCCGGGCTTGAGCTCGTACGCGAGGTTCAAGCTGTCGAGCGCCGCCTTGAGCGACGCCTCCGCGCGGTCCCACATCGCATCGTCGCCGATCCGCTGCGGCGGCCGGGTCGCGAACTTCGCCGTGTATTTGAGCCCGAACGCGTTGTAGACGTGATCGAGCAGCTTCACGAACCGCTGGACCTCTTCGGTGATCTGATCCTCGCGGCAGTAGATGTGCGCGTCGTCCTGCGCGAACTGGCGCACGCGCGTCAACCCGCCGAGCGCGCCCGCGGCCTCGTTGCGATGCAGGATGTCCTGGCTGTGCAGCCGCATCGGCAGGTCGCGATAGCTCTGCTTCTTGAACCCGTAGTAGAGGTGATGCGATGGGCAGTTCATCGGCTTGAGCGAGAAGTGGTGCGGGTCTTCTTCACCCGCGGCCTTCGCCTCGCTGTCCTCGACGAGGAACATGTTCTCTTTGTACTTGCCCCAGTGGCCGCTGATCTCCCAGAGACCCTTGTTGTAGAGCAGCGGCGTCTTGATCTCGACGTAGCCGTGCGACAGCGCGAGGTGGCGCATGTACGCCGACAGCACCGTGTAGATCGCGGTGCCTTTCGGCGTCCAGAACGCTGCGCCCGGCGAGAACTGGTGAAAGTGGAAAAGGTCGAGCTCTTTGCCGAGCCGGCGGTGGTCGCGCTTCTCGGCTTCTTCGCGCTGCTTGAGCCACGCGTCGAGCCCCTTCTTGTCGAAGAACGCGGTGCCGTACACGCGCTGCAGCGACTTGTTGCGGTGATCGCCGCGCCAGTACGCCGCCGAAGACGACAAGATCTTGATCACGCCGACCTTCGCCGTCGACGGGCCATGGGGCCCGAGGCAGAAGTCGACCCAATCGCCGTGGCTGTATAGCGTGAGCGTCTTCGCGCCCTTCGCGACGATGTCGTGGATGATCTCGACCTTGAACTTCTCGCCCTTACCGTCGAACAGCTTGATCGCGTCGTCGACCGAGACCTCGCTCCGCTTGAACGGCAGATCCTCGGCGACGATCTTGTTCGCGAGATCCTCGATCTGCTGGAGCTCGGCCTCGCTGAACGGCTGGCCGCGATCGAAGTCGTAGTAGAAGCCGTTCTCGATCGACGGGCC
>JBDUAS010000622.1:0-1559 GCA_040004535.1 Deltaproteobacteria bacterium | reverse complement strand
TGTATCGCGCGATCCGGCCGCTGCGGATCTACGAGGGCACGAGCGAGATCCAGCGCACGATCATCGGCCGCGCGCAGGCCGCGGCGTTCGCGCCGTCACGCACGAAGACGAAGTGACATGAAGCCGACCTTCGCCGACGATCTGAACCTCCCCGATTACTTCCTGTTCGATCGCGAGAAGGAGGGCAGGGGTGACCGCATCGCGCTGCGCTTTGGCGATCGAACGTGGACGTACACCCAGGTCGCGGATCGCGCTCGCTCGCTCGCGAAGTTCCTCGTCGCTGCAGGGCTGCGCCCCGAGCAGCGCGTCTACCTCGTGTTGCCGGATACGCCGGCGTTCGCCTGGAGCATCTTCGGGATCCTCGCCGCCGGTGGCGTCCTGTGCATGGGCAACCCGATCGCGCCGACCGAGGACCTCGCGTACGTGTGCGACTACGTGAAGGCCGCCGCGCTGATCACGACGCCGGAGGTCGCGGCACGGCTCGCACCCTCGCTCGCGACGCTGCCGAACCTGAGCACGATCCTGCTGTCGCCCGATGCGGCGACCGGCACGGATCCGGAAGCCCCGGTCGAAGTGCCGGCCGAGGTCGTGCGCATCGGTTATCAAGCGCTGTCACTCGACTCCGCGATCACCCGCGGCCGCGAGCTCACGACGGCGCTGCCGAAGCTGCGCCGCGACGATCCGGCGATCTGGTTGTTCACCGCCGGCTCGACCGGGCGCAGCAAGGCCGCGATGCACTCGCACCGCGACTTCGCGTTCAATACCGAGGTCTACGCGAAGGGAACCGTCGGCTATCGCGAGGACGACATCGCGGTGTCGGTGCCGCGGCTGTTCTTCGGTTACGCGACCGGTACCAATCTGTGGTTCCCATTCGCGGTCGGCGCTTCGGTCGGTCTGTTCAGCGAGCGGCCGACCGCCGAGTCCGTCACCGCCGCGATCACCCGCTACCGCGCGACGATCGTGACGAACGTGCCGACGATGCTCGGCAAGATCCTCGACCTCGATGACGAGCGCCGCGCGCGCGGCGAGCCCGGCCTCGATCTGTCGTCGGTCCGCTTTCATCTGTCGGCCGGCGAAGCGCTCCCGGAACCGTTGCTGCGCAGGTTCCAGGACCGGTTCCCCGCCGACGTCTACGACGGCATCGGCTCGGCCGAGATGTTCCACATCTACTGTTCGAACCGCCCCGGCGACATCAGGCCGGGCTCGCTCGGCCGCGTCGTCGCCGGTTACGAGCTGCGGATCCTTCCCGAAGAAGCCGACGTGCCGGGCGGTTCGCCTCTAGCCGCGGGCGACATCGGCGTGCTGTGGGTCCGGGGCGACTCGGTGGCGCACGGCTACTTCGGCGATCGCGACAAGAGCTGGAAGACGTTCCACGGCCACTGGTGCCGGACCGGCGATCTGTTCGCGATCGATGCCGACGGCTATCTCTACTTCTCGGGCCGCGCCGACGATCTGTTCAAGGTCGGCGGTGTGTTCGTCGCGCCCCGCGAGGTCGAGGACTGCTTGCTCGCGCACCCGGCCGTATCGGTCGTCGCGGTGATTCCCGCAGAGGATCAGGG
>JBDUAS010000145.1:0-17516 GCA_040004535.1 Deltaproteobacteria bacterium | reverse complement strand
GCGGAGGTTGACCTCGAAGCGCCGCTTGGTGTGGCGGTTCGAGTGGCTGACGTTCGAGCCGACGAGCGGCGACTTTCCGGTGACCTGGCAAACGCGCGACATGGCTGCCTCTTAGATCTTCGACTCTTTGAACTCGACGTGCTTGCGAACGACCGGGTCGTACTTCTTCAGCACGATCTTATCCGGGGTGCGCTTGCGGTTCTTCGAGGTCGTATAGAAGAAGCCCGTGTCCGCCGTCGAAACGAGGCGGATGAGCTCGCGTCCTGATTTTCCCTTTTTCGCCATGGCGTTGCTCGCTTCCCCGTACTGCTCGGGGCTGGGACTTATGGCATGGCCGGCCGCCGGTTGGCAAGCGCGGATCGTGCGCGATCATTCCTCGCCGTCGTCGTCGGCCGGAGCGTGGTCCCCGGTGATCTCGCGGTCATCGGTCCGAGTGCCTTCGGGGGCGGTAACTCCCGGTAATGTCGTGGTCTTACGCTTCGCCCGACGTGCGTCGATCGCCATCGCGAGGATCGTCATGTCGTCGCCCTGGGCCTGCTCGTGGCTGTGATTGTCGATGTCCGCGAGGATCGCCTTCACCACATCTTCGGCCGTACCGCGCGCGGTCCGGATCCGGCGCGACAGCCGGGATAGCCCGTATTCGTTCCCGCGCGCGTCGCGCGATTCGATGATGCCGTCCGACACCATGATCAGCATGTCGCCGGAGTGGAGCTGGACGCGCGCTTCGCCGGCCTCGAGCTCGGGCACGACGCCGAGTGGCGGCGTGTGCGCGCGCTCCGCCTGCAACGGAAACACGCGATCGCCGCGGCGCAAGAGCGGCACGCAATGGCCCGCGTTCGTGAACACGAGCGAGCGATTGTCGAGGTCGTAGATGCAGTAGACGAGCGTGGCGAACATGCCGTCGTCGCCGAGCTGACACATCTCTTGATTGACGCGGCGAAGCAGGCGCGCGGGCGTACGCGCGATCGCGGCGCGCGACCGTAATTCGCTCGTGAGCCGGGCCATGTAGAGCGCGGCGCTGATCGCCTTGCCGGCGACGTCGCCGACGGCGAGGCCGAGGTGCGACGGGTCGTGCCAGATGAAGTCGTAGAAATCGCCGCCGATCTGATATGCGGGCTCGTAGTGGACCGCGAAGTCGAGACCGACGACCTGCGGCACGTGCGGCGGCAGTAGCGAGCGCTGGATCTGACGCGCGACGCGTAGATCGCGCTCGAGGTTCGCCCGGCGGGTGAGCTGCGAGGCGACCCGCGCGGCGTGGATCGCGAGCCCGGCCTGCGTCGCGATCGCCTGGAGCAGATCTACGTCTTCCTGATGGAATACCTGCGCCGAGCTCTCGACGTAAACGACGCCGTAATGCGCACCGTGATAGATGAGCGGCGCGCCCATCCGGGTGCCGACGTGCTCGTCGCCGTGGCCTTCGCCGAGGAGCACGCCGCGGCGATCCGAGACGACGTGCTGGATGATCGTGCCGGGCACCTTGAGCTCGCCGCCATACGGCGTCTTGGCCGTGAGCTCGCCGGTCGTGCCGACGCCACTGGAATCGGCGCGCGGCGCACGATGGCGCTGGCACTGGACGCGGAGCTCGCCGCTGCGCTCGTCCTCGACGAGCACGCCGACGTCCTCGGCTTGCGGGAACAGATCGAGCATCGCGTCGACGAGCTTCTCGAGCAGCTGCTCGCCGCTCTCCGACGACGCGGTGGCGTGCAACAGCTGCATGATCGCGTCGAGCTTGCGCTCGATCAGGCGCACGGCCTTTTGATCGGAGACGCTGATCATGCCGCTCGAGATCATCGGCATCCGGCCAGAGCTCGAGTCGTCGCGCGGACGGATCAAGGAGTTCGATGCGACGTCGACGATCGTGACGATGTTGCCCTCGGGGTGTTTCGGTCCCTCGCTGATCGGCTCGTTCGCCTCGACGCGGATCTTGTTGTTCGCGATCGTGATCTCGTCGTCGTGACGGAGCTGCGTCGAGGACTGGAGGCGGACGCCGTTGATATACGTGCCGTTGTTCGAGCCGAGATCTTCGAGCGACCAGACCTCGCCCTCGCGCCACAGCCGCGCGTGTTGTCGCGACACGCGCATGTCCGGCACGAAAATCTGGCAATCGCTGCGCCTGCCGATGACGTACTCGCCCTCGCCGAGCTTGTATCGGCGACCCGCAATCGGGCCGGCCAGGAAGATCAGCGAGGGCATCTAGAGCCGCTTGTTACCACACCTTTTCGGGATCGCGCCCCTTCGTTAAATTTGTGGTGTACTTCGCCCGTGCAAGCGCTCGGCAACTTTATCGGAGGCCAGTTTATCGCCCCCTCGGGCAAGGCTCTGGTGTCGCGTAACCCCGCAGCGGATGGCGCCGTGGTGTTCGAGACCGGGTACACGGTCGAAGCTGTTGATCATGCTGCATCGGCAGCCGCTTCGGCCCAGCCGGCATGGGCTGCACTGAGTCCCACGCAGCGTTGGAATCACCTGGCCCGCTGGAAGGCGGCGATCTCGGCCAAGGCCGACGCGCTGGCCGATGCGATCGTGCTCGAGACTGGCAAGATCCGCAGCGAAGCGAAAGCGGAGATCCAGACGCTGATCAACCGCTTCGATCTGGTGAAGCAAGCGATGGCGGCCGATCTGAAGCCGGGTCCGGTCGGACCGGGTGAGACCCTGCGCTATCAGGCGCTCGGTGTGGTCGGCGTGATCGGCCCGTTTAACTTCCCGCTCCATCTCTGTCACGCGCACGTCGTGCCCGCGCTCGCCGCCGGCAACACGGTCGTGATCAAGCCGAGCGACATCACGCCGCTGTGCGGGCAGCGCTACGCGGAGACCGTGCTCGCGGCGGAGCTCCCGGCCGGCGTCGTGAACGTCGTCGTCGGTGGTGGCGAGGTCGGTGCGGCGATGGTGGCGAATGGCCATCTCCACGGGCTGTGCTTCACCGGCAGCTGGACGGTCGGCGAGAAGATCCTCGAAGCGGCGACGCATCGTCCGGAGCTGTTGATCGCGCTCGAGATGGGCGGCAAGAACGCGTGTGTCGTCCTCGACGACGCGGCGCTGCGCCAGGCGGTCCACGAGGTCACGGTCAGCGGTTATCTGTCGGCGGGCCAGCGCTGTACCGGGAGCGAGCGCGTGCTCGTCCATCGCAAGGTCGCGGATCGGTTCATCGACGCGCTCGCGAAGGTCGTCCGCACGCTGAAGTACGGCAACCCGGAAGACCCGACCGTGTTCGCGGGTCCTTTGGCCAGTGCGGCGGCGCTGGCGAAGGTCGACAAGGCGATCGCGGCAGCGAAGGCGGGTGGGGCGGAGCCGATCGTCGCCGGCGAGAAGTTGCCGGGCGGCTCGTATCGCACGCCATCGCTGCATCGTTTGCCCGATGGCGTCCATCAGGTGGCGGGCTACACCGATGTCGAGATCTTCGGTCCGGACCTGTGTGTAGAGGTCATCGATTCCGACGAGGAAGCGCTCGCGATCCTCAACAGCTCGCCGTACGGGTTCGTCCATGCGGTGTTCACCGCGTCGCGATTCGAGCCGTTCTACGCGCGAACCAAGACCGGCATGCTCAACAAGAACCGGTCGACGAACCTGGCCAGCCCGCGGCTGCCGTTCGGTGGCGTTGGCAAGAGCGGCAACTACCGCCCGGCCGGTGCGTGGGCGCACCGCAACATCGTCCATCCGGTCGCGATCCTCGAGAACCCGCTCGGAGCGGTGACGCCGCACGCGCAGCTCGCCGCGCACCTGCCGGCGTTCGACCTCGATCGGCTCGAGGTCCAGCACGCGGCCGAGGAGCTCGCGGAGAGCGCGCGTGGCTTGTTCGACGGACCGCGGCCGATGCACCTCCTTCGTCCGGCGGGCGGACGTCTGCCGAAGAGCGAGGCGTTGCTCGCGCGGTTGTACGCGGGCGATCGCGTACCGAAGGAAAAGAAGCCGCCGGTGTTCGATCACCTGCGGTCGGCGGGGCCGTGGATGGTGTCGATCGATGACGAGCCGTTGTGCGTGCTCGACGGCATGTCGCAGACCGCGACGGTCGTCGGTGGGTTCGCCGAGGATCCGGTCGTCCGCGCATACACCGAGGGCGAGTTCGCCGACACGCTCGTCGGCAACGACGACACGAGCCTCGGCGAGACCTGGGCCGCGGCCGACTACGCGAACACGCTGCGCCAGCTCGTCCCGGGCTTGCCGCACGTGACGTTCGTGGCGAGCGGCTCGGAGTCGAACGAGAAGGCGATGGCGCTGTGCCGGATCAACTGCGAGCGCCCGAACGCGACGAAGGTGCTCGCGTTCG
The DNA here is from genome assembly GCA_040004535.1 of Deltaproteobacteria bacterium. GTDB lineage: Bacteria > Myxococcota_A > Polyangia > Haliangiales > Haliangiaceae > JABFXX01. The sequence continues at coordinate 13,255 of JBDUAS010000145.1, read as the reverse complement.
ACGGCAGCTTCCACGGCCGCACGCTGCTGTCGGTGCACGCGACTCATTCGCCGAGCAAGCGCGCGCCGTTCGAGCTCCCGGGCTATCACGCGACGTTCGCGCCGTACCCGCTGTGGACGACGCCGAATACCGACGAGCCGACCGCACCGAGCGGGTTCTACGCGGCGGCGGCAACCGGGGACATCGCGGAGCTGACGGAGCGGTTCGGCGAAGCGAAGAACGATCCGTTGCTCGCGGCGGAGGTCGCATCGCTCGCGGCAGTTCACGCGGCGCTCGCGACCGGCGAGTACTTCTGCACGATCATCGAGCCGATGCAGAGCGAAGGCGGTGATCGCTACGCGACGGAGCGATTCTTCCGCGCGCTGCGCCTGCTGACCCGCCACCACAAGACGTTCCTCGTATTCGACGAGGTCCAGGTCGGATTTGGCCTCGGCGGCCCGTTCGCGTGGCACTCGAAGTTCCGGCTGATGTCGGCGCGCGGCCAGCAGGACTACCCCGATGCGGTGACGTTCGCGAAGCGCGCGCAGGTCGGCGTCGTGATGTCGCGGTTCGCGGATCCCGAGCCCGCGAGCGCGCACGGTGCGTCGCTCGTGCGTGGCCGGTTGCACGCCGACATGGTGTCGACGTCGCACAACGCCGAGCGCCTCGAGAAGCTCGTGTGGCCGCGGCTGAACGCGATCGCGAAGGCGTATCCACACCTCGTGAGCAATCCGCGCGCGACCGGCTACGCGTTCGCGTTCGAGCTGCCGACGCCAGCCTTGCTCGACGCGTATCTCGCGCAGCGGTTCTGGCGCGGCGCGATCGTGTTCGCGGCGGGGACGAAGACCGCGCGCTATCGGTTGAGCGATTCGTTCCTGGCGCGCGAGATCGATCTGTTGTTCGAGACGATCCGCAAGTCGCTCTCGTGGATCGATGCGCACGAGGGTCAGAAGGCGCCCGCCTGGGAGGACCTACCGGTCCCGGCGCGCGCGGAGAAGGCGCAGCCGGAGCTCCGGTATCGCCAGATCGCGCACGGCGAGACGATGGACTATCTGCCGGCGATCCTCGACATCGAGTACCAGGTCTACGAGCCGGCGCGGCGCACGCCTCCGGCGGAGATCCGCGCGGCGATCGAGGATCGCGACGGCTCGCTGATCGTGTGCGAGGCACCGAACGGCAGTGGCGCGTGGACGCTCGTCGGCTTCGCGATCGGCGGCCCGCTCGAGCAGAGCAAGGACGTCGAGGGCTGCGACGACGATCCGATGCTCGGCAAGCACAACTCGATGTACTCGGTGTCGATCACGGTCGCGCCGAATTATCAGAGCGCTGGAATCGGGCGAAAGCTCAAGGCGCTGCAACTGAAGGACGCGGCCGCGCGGAAGAAGCCGGAAGGCATGGCGCGCTATCGCTACGTGACGGGGCGCAACCGCGTCGGCCGCACAGCCGAGATGACGCACCTCAACCGCGTGTTCGGCGCGCACGTCGTGCAGGTCATGACCGGCCAGTACGAGGATCCGGAAGGCCAGGCGATCTACTACCGGATCCCACTCGGCGCGTTCGAGCCGGATCCGGTCGCGCAAGAAGAAGCGATCGCGCGGCGCGCGGCGCAGCAGGCATCGCTCGCGAGCTACGACGGCAGCGCGGACGACGATGCCGAGCTCGATCTCGCGTCGGGCTTGGCGAAGCCGTTCGCGATCGGTCCAGCCTCGCTGCTCGAGGCCGAGCGCCGTGGCTTGCTCTACGGGCCCGCGGTCAACAAGCTGACGCTGATGAACTATGTCACGCCCGGCGCGGTGCGCGCGCTCGAGTGGTTGAGCGCGCTCGTGCCGGAGCTGCCGCACATGTACCTGACGTCGTCACGCGACGAAGCGTTCGACAAGTCGCTGCGCCTGATCCGGTGCACGCGCAAGCAGGCCTCGATCGCGATCGGCCTTGAAGGCGGCTACTACGGTCATACGGTCGCGTCGGCGCGGTCGCTCTCGGATCCGGCCGTGCACCAAGGCGGGCCCGGTCACTTCGCGTGGCCGCGCGTCCCGCACCCCGCACGGGCAGGAACCGCGGCGACGATCGCGGCGCTGCGCAGCGCCGTCGAGGAAGCAGGCAAAGACAAGGTGCTCGGCCTGTTCTACGAGCTCGTCCAGGAGCGCACCGGCTGGGTCCTGCCGCCCGACTTCATCGATGCACTCGGCAAGCTGCGCGCGGAGCTCGACCTCCCGCTGATCGCGCTCGAGCACACGACGTGTACGTATCGCTCGGGCAAGGGCCCGTTCGCCTCGCACGCGCTCGGCCTCGTGCCCGACGTCCTCGCATGGTGGGGCGGCGGCCAGACCGGCTACCTGCACACGTCGGCGCGCTGGTTCATCCCGGGCCCCCTCACGCTGGTCTCCACGTGGGACGGTGACGAGCTCTCGCTCGTCCGCCAGCACCACCAGCTGCGCGCAGCGCGCAAGCTCGACATCGCAGCCCACGCCGCCGCGCTCGACAAAGCGCTCGCAAAAGTCGGCGCCTCCGGCCTCGGCGCGTACCGCGTGATCGACGCCGGTGAGCGCGCCGGAGCGCTCGCGCAGCAGCTCGCGCAGCACGGCATCCGCGTCCGCCGGTTCCCGCAAGGTCGCCTCGCGATCGTCCCCGCGCTCGATCAGATCGACACCGCAGCGCGCGCGCTGCAGGCCGCCCTCTAATGGGGACGGTAACAACGTTCACGAGTATCGCCGCGCATCTGCGCAGGTCCAAAACGGGGACGGTAACCACTTACTCAACTTGTGCGGTGCAAAGCCGCGTCGTTACTGCTGCGTCGAGGGACGGTTACAACTTTAGGACCGTCCGATGAGGTCGCTCCTTCTGCCGGCCGGCGCGTCGCCGCGCGAGTGGGGTCGCATCCACGGCGAGAGCTTCCGCGGCGAGATCAAGGCGCTGTCCGCGATCCGGATCTTCCTGTGCACGAAGGTCGGCGGCTTCAAGACGAAGGAGCAGGTGCTGTCGGCGGCCGCCGCGCACTTGCCGGTGCTCGAGCGCTACGACGCGGCGCTCTCGGCGGAGCTCCTCGGCATCGCCGAAGGTGCGGCGTGCTCGCCCGAAGAGATCGTCGTCGCGAACCACTACACGGATCTGCGTGACCTCGATCCGGATCCATCGAAGTGGCGGCCGGCGCCGACGCACGACGATGCAGCAGCGGCGACCAGCGAAGCGGGCGCGGTCAGTCTCGGCGGCGACGGTTGCAGCGTGATCTTCGCCGAGACCGGCACCGGCGCGATCGTCGCGCAAACCTGGGACATGCACGCGACCGCGATCCCGTACGTGATGATGCTCGGCATCCCCGAGACTGCGACCGCACCAGCGGCGTGGTTGCTCACGGTCACCGGCTGCCTCGGCATGGCGGGGATGAACGCCGAGCGAGTCGCGATCGCGATCAACAACCTCTACTCGACCGACGCCACGCTCGGCGTGGTGTGGCCGGCTGTCGTGCGCCGCGCGTTGCACGAACGCTCCGCCGGCGCAGCGTACGACGTGATCCGCACGAGTCCGATCGGCAGCGGGCATCATTACTTCGTCGCGGACAACGGCGGCGCCGGCGTGGCGGATGCCTACGCGCTCGAAGCGTCGGGCACGCGGCGCAAGCTGGTCTATCACCGCGACAGTGCGCGCGACTACGAGGTCGCCGGCTCGTATCTCCACACGAATCACTGCCTCGACGGCGACGTCGCCGCACGCAGCAAGGTCCCCGACGCGAGCACGACGTACGATCGGATGAAGCAGTTGCAGGCGCTGCCGCGGATCACGAACCTCGACGACGCGTGGCGCGCACTCGGCAGCGAAGAAGGCTGGCCGCGCAGTATCTGCACGAACATGGCGACGCCCGAATCGCCGCATGGCGCGGCAACCTGCGGTGCGATCGCGATGAACCTCGACAGCGGCGAGATCTGGGCGCAACAGGGCTTGGTCCACAACGTCGCGCCGGAGAAGTGGAAGTTATGAGCGAGTACCCGTTCTTCTTCACGTGGAGCGCGCAGCACGCGGCCAAGCCGCTCGAGCTCACGGGCGGCGAGGGCGCGTGGTTCACGACGAAAGAAGGCCGCTGGCTCGATCTCGGCGCGCTCAGCTATCAGGTCAACGTCGGTCACGGTAATCGCCGGATCGTCGACGCGATCAAGCGCCAGGCCGACGAGCTGTGCTTGTCGACGCCCAACTCGGTATATCCGGCGAAGGTCGAGCTCGCCGAGCGCCTCTTGAAGATGGCGGGGCCCGGGTTCACGAAGGTGTTCTTCACGCTCGGTGGCGCAGAGGCGAACGAGAACGCGTTGAAGATGGCACGACTGTTCAGTGGCCGCTTGAAGAACATCGCGCGCCGGTCGAGCTATCACGGTGCGTCGATGGGCGCGTTGTCGCTCACAGGCGACTGGCGGCGGCCGCCGCTCGAGCCAGGCATTCCCGGGGTGGTGCGCGCGGAAGATTGCTATTGTGATCGCTGTCCGTTCGGAAAGCGCGTCGAGACCTGCGCGCGCGAGTGTGCGTCTCACATCGGCGACTTGCTCGCGATGGAAGGGCCGAAGAAGGTCGCCGCCGTGTTTCTCGAACCGGTCCCCGGCGCGAACGGCGTGCTCGTGCCGCCGCCGGAGTACTGGCCGATCGTGCGGCGCGTATGTAGCGAAGACGGAGCGCTGCTCGTTGCGGATGAAGTGCTCACCGGGTTCGGCCGCACGGGCAAACCGTTCGGGTTCCACCACTGGGATGTCGTGCCCGACCTGATCACCGTGGCCAAAGGACTCGCATCCGGTTACGCGACGATCGGTGCGGTGATCGTGCACGAGCGGATCGCGAAGTTCTTCGAGGACAACGTGCTCGCGTGCGGCTTGACGTACTACGCGCATCCGATCGCCTGCGCGGCGGCGCTCGAGACGATGAAGGTCTACGACGACGACGGGCTCTACGCGAACGCCGACAAGCTCGGGCCGGTGTTACTTCGCGAGGTCCAGGCGATCCGGGATAGCGTCGGGGGTTTCGCGCGCGGCTTGGGACTACTAGCGGCGCTCGAGCTCGAGGCGCCGATCGAACATTGGAAGGTGCTCGGCGGTGAGCTCGTGAAGCGCAAGCTGTCGCTGCATGTCGATGGCAAGCGCGGCACGGCGATCTTCGCGCCGCCGTTGTGCATCACCGAACAAGAGCTCGTCACCGGGATGCGGTCGTTCGGCGAAGCGGCTAAGGTCGCGTTCGGTTCGAAATGACCGGCAAGCACGGGAACAAAGTCGTGACGTCCGTCGCCGAAGCGCTCGCACCGCTGCGCGACGGCATGACCATCATGTGCGGCGGGTTCGGGTTGTCGGGCAATCCCGAAGCGTTGATCCGCGGCGTCGTCGAGCGTGGCGTGCGCGACCTGACGCTCGTGTCGAACAACGCCGGCAACCTCGGCAAGGGCCTCGCGACGTGGCTCAAGGCCGGCATCGTCCGCAAGGTGATCTGCAGCTACATCGGCGCGAACGAAGATCTGCATTCGCGCCGCGCGAGTGGTGAGGTCGAAGTCGAGATCACGCCGCAAGGCACGCTCGTCGAGCGCATGCGCGCCGCCGGTGCCGGCATCCCGGCGTTCTTCACGCCGACAGGCGCGGGCACGGTCGTCGAGGAGGGCAAGGAGACGCGCGAGATCGACGGCCGGCGCTACTTGCTCGAGCGCGCGCTGCCCGGCGACATCGCGCTCGTGCGCGCTGCGAAGTCCGATCAATTCGGCAACCTGCGGTTCTGGCGCACGGCGCGAAACTTCAATCCGGTGATGGCGTCGGCCGCGAGGCTGTCGATCGTCGAGTGCGACGAGCTGCTGCCGAACGGTGGCATCGATCCCGACGACGTCCACCTGCCAGGCATCTTCATCCACAAGATCATCCACGTGCCCGAGCACGAGAACGCGTTCGAGTACAAGACCACGAGGAAGCGATGACGTACTCGACTGAAGACATGGCCCGTCGGGCCTCGCGTGAAATTCCCGCTGGCTCGCTGGTCAACCTCGGCATCGGCCTGCCGACGCAGGTCGCCGACTACCTCCCCGAAGGCCACGCGTGGCTGCACTCCGAGAACGGCCTTCTCGGCATGGGCCCGTTCCCGTACGAGGGCGAAGAAGATCCCAACCTCATCAACGCGGGCAAGCAAACCGTGACCGTGCTACCCGGTGGTTCGACGTTCGACTCCGCAGCCTCCTTCGGCATGATCCGCGGCGGCCACGTCGACCTCGCGATCCTCGGCGCGATGCAAGTCTCCGCCGGCGGCGACCTCGCCAACTGGGCCGTGCCCGGAGGCAAGATCATGGGCATCGGCGGTGCGATGGACCTCGCATCCGGCTGCCGCCGCGTGATCGCGATGATGCAGCACGTGACCAAGAAGGGTGAGCATAAGCTCGTCGCCAAGTGCGACTACCCGTTGACCGCGATGCGCGTCGTCTCGCTCGTGATCACCGACCTCGGTGTGTTCGAGCCCAGCGGTCACGGTTTTCGCGTGATCGAGCTAGCGCCCGGTGTCACCCGCGAGCAAGCCGCCCACTCGACCGGCGCCCCATTGGTCGACTAAGTAGCCATCCCTGATCAGGGACGGTAACCACTTACTCAACTTGCGAGTTCGAAGCGCTCGAAATCGTTCAGCGCGCGAGGGACGGTTACAACATTATCGTAGCTCGAACTTCCTTTTCGAGTTGCTCGACCACGCTCTCGCAGATGCCCAGCGGCCGTTGGGCGCGATGCGCGATCGCTGACACCGCCTGTTGCGATATGCCGAGGGTTGCCGCGATGTCTGAGCCCGTGAATCCGGCGACCAAGCCGGTGTGCACCACTGCAACGCGTGCCGCACGGATCCAGCGATTGCGCCGGCGCGATGTGATGTCTTCAACGGTAAGGCCCAAGCTCGCACCTACGAGCTCCACGATGCGCCGCGGATTCGGCCGAACGCGGGCGAACGCGCGCGCGACGAGCGGGAATTGCCGGTCGAACGGCGTTGCAGTGTTGATCCTTCCATGACGCTGCAAGACCCGATTGATGGGTTCGGGTCGAGGTCGCTCGGGGGCCGGCGGATGACCCTCGACGAAGTTATCGAACGAGTCGCGATCATGCCCGGAAAGCGAGAGTCCTTCGTCGACGTGAAGCCACTGCGGCGGCGTCACGCGATTCATGTACGCCGCATGACTCGTCCAATCGGATTCGCGGGCGTGTCGGACGACGAACGCACGCACCGGGTTGTTGTGGATATAGGCGACGCTGCTTGCGATGAAAGGCGGCGCAATCGCGTAGCACTTTGCGCGGTCTGCGAACACAGGTCCGATTCGGCCCAGGCGATCGTTGATCCCCTGTGCGAAGGGCAGGTGGGCGCGGCGACTCCACGCAGCGAGTGGCTCGTTACCGGCGATCGCAGCGAGGTGCACGTGATTGCTCATCACAGCAAACGCGATGCACTTCCAATCGCTCTCGAGGAGCGCTCTGCCGAGCCATCGCAGATAGCAAGTTCGCTCGGCATCGCCCTCGATGAACCAACGATGTTCGACGAACCGCCAGATCAGATGTTGAACGATGCCCGGAGTGTGGAGACGCGCCTGCCGCATGTGCAGGCTTTCGGACTATGTGCGTGAGAGTTGCTAAAGTTGTAAGCGTCCCTCTGTGGTCGAGTGATCCTGGGACTTTGCGCGCGACAAGTTGAGTAAGTAGTTACCGTCCCTGCGCGGATTCGCCTGGGATCACGCCACGATCGTCGTGCCGACGGAGCCGGGCTCGCGGACGGCACGGACGAGGTCGCCAGGGGCGAGCTTGCCGAGGATGTGGATCGCTCCGACGCCATGATCGACGACGGCCATGGCTTCGTCGAGCTTCGCGATCATGCCACCGGTGACGATCTGATCGGCGATCGCCTGCTTGGCCTCGGCGCGGGTGAGGCGGGGCAGGCGAGAGGTGGGGTCGTTGATGTCGCGCAGCACGCCGGGGGCCGAGGTGACGAGGAACAGACGCTCGGCGTGGAGCGCGGCAGCGAGCTGGTTGCCGACCATGTCGGCGTTGATGTTGAATGTGTTGCCTTCGGCATCGGCGCCGAGGCACGCGAGCACGGGCGTGAAGCCGCCGCCCCACAACGTATCGAGTAAGGCGGTGTTGAAGCCGACGACGTCGCCGACGAGACCCATGTCGACCGGATCTGGACCGCCGCCTGGATAGACCTTCGGCGGGCGGCGCACGGCACGCACGACTTGCGCGGACGCGCCGTGCAATCCGACCGCCTGGACACCGGCGGCGTTCAGGATCGCGCACAGGTCGACGTTGAGCTTGCCGGCGATCGCCATCTTCATGACGTCGAGGGTCGCGGCATCGGTGATCCGGCGCCCGGCGACTTGCTTCGTCTCGATCCCGAGCTGCTTCTGCAGCGCGGTCGCTTGCGGGCCACCCCCGTGGACGATCGCGACCTTCGCACCACCATCGATCAGCGCGCGAAGATCCGCCGCGAGCGTCACCGCCTCACCGGAGCCGATGACCTCGCCGCCGATCTTGACGACGATCGGCCCGCTCACGACTGCGCTCCGCAGTCGATCATTCGCCTCGCGAAGCGCTCGGCCATACAACGGTTCGCTTCGCTCACGGCCAGTTGCCCGTGTCTTCGAGCGACGCTCTCTCGTCGACGCCGAGGATGAGGTTCATGTTCTGGATTGCCTGGCCGGCGCCGCCCTTGATCAGGTTATCGAGCGCCGAGAACAGCGTGACGGTGCGCTTGCCGTTCGTGACGCTGCCCATCGCGAAGCCGACCTCGGCATGGTTCGAGCCCGCGACCGCGACCACTTCCGGCAGCCGCTTGTTGCCCGGACGCCGGACGAACGGCTCGCGCGCGTAGAGCTCGTCGTATAGCGCTCCGAGCTTGCCCGAATCGATGTCCGCCGGCAGCTCGACAAAACAGGTCGCGAAGATGCCGCGTGTCAGCGGCGCCGAAACCGGGACGAACCGGATCTCGACGTTCTTGGCACCACTGTCGTGCAGCGTCTGCACGATCTCCGGCACGTGCTGGTGATCGAGCGGCTTGTACGTCTTCAAGTTGTTCGCGCGCGACGGGTGATGCGTGCCCGCGGCCGGCGCGATGCCCGAGCCCGAGGAGCCGGTGATGCCCTGGACGTGGATGACGGCGTTGTCGATCATGCCCGCGCGCGCGAGCGGCAGCAGCGCGAGCTCGATCGTCGTCGCGAAGCAGCCCGGCGACGCCACGTACTTCGCCGCCTTGATCTGCGCGCGGTTGAGCTCCGGCAAGCCGTACACGAACGTCCCGAGCAGCTCGGGATGCGGATGCTTCGCCGCGTAGTGCTTCTCGTACGACGCTTGATCGCGCAGCCGGAAGTCGCCCGACATGTCGACGATCTTCACGCCCAGCGCGATCAGCTCCGGCACCTTCGCCGCGGTGACCTTGTGCGGCAACGCGAGCAAGGCGACGTCGCAACCGGCCGCGGCTTGTGCCGGCGTCAGATCCTCGAACTTCAGATCCGTCACACCATCGAGGTTCGGGTGAACCGCGCCGAGCGGCTCGCCAACGTGATCGATCGAAGCCACGCGCACCAGCTCGACATCGGGGTGCATGAGGAGCCGGCGCGCCATCTCCGCGCCGCCGTAGCCGCTGCCGCCGATGATTGCTGCCTTGAATCGCTTTGCCATCGTGGGCAGGGTATGCCATGGCCACCGCGATGGGAACACAGCCAGATGCACTCGCACACGTCGACGCCGACCGCGCCATCGCGCTGACCCGCCGCTGGGTCGAGGTCAACAGCTACACGGCGAATGTCGAAGGGGTGAACCAGGTCGGTGCGATGCTGCGCGACGCGTTCGCACTGCCGTCGCTTACTTGCGACACTATCCCCGGCGGCGAGGGTTACGGCGACCACCTGATCTGGCGCACCAAAGCGCCGGGCAAGCCGATCGTCCTGGTGGGCCATCACGACACGGTGTTTCCACCCGGCCACTTCGAAGGCTGGCGGGAAGAAGCCGGCCGCGCGATTGGCCCGGGCGCGCTCGACATGAAGGGCGGGCTCGCGGTGATCCACGCCGCGCTCTCGGCGCTCGAAGCGGCAGGCCTGCTCGCGCACCTCCCGATCGCGGTCGTGTGCGTCGCCGAGGAAGAAGTCGGGTCGCCAACCTCCAAGCCGCACCTAGAGCGCGTCGCGAAGGATGCTCAATGCGCGCTCGTTTTCGAGAGCGGCCGCGCCGCCGACGCGATCATCACGCGCCGCAAGGGCGTCGGCGCGATGACTGTCATCGCGCACGGCAAAGCGGCGCACGCCGGCAACAATCACAGGGACGGCGCGAACGCGATCTGGGCGTTGTCGAAGTTCGTCGACGCCGCGCAGCAGCTGACGGATTACGCGCGCGGCGTCACCGTGAACGTCGGCATGTTCACCGGCGGAACGTCGAAGAACACCGTGCCCGAGACCGCGCAGTGCATGCTCGATCTTCGATACGAGACGGTCGCCGATGCACATACCCTCGTCGAAAGTCTACGCGCCGTCGCCCGTCGCGCCGACATCGCCGGTGTCTCGCTCGAGGTTCGAGGCGGTGCGAATCGTCTCCCACTAGAGCGCACCGATGCGTCGATCAAGCTGCGCGACGAATACGCCGCGTGCGCCGCCGCCGAAGGGCTCGGCCACGGCGAAGCTGCGCTACTCGGTGGTGGTAGCGATGCGAACACGGTCGCGCCGCTCGGCGTTCCGGTGATCGATGGTCTCGGTCCGCGCGGCGCAGGCTTTCACACGACGACCGAGTACGTCGAGCTCGCGACGTTCGCTCCGAAGATCCGCGCGCTCGTCCGCTTCCTCGCCGGCCGCGAGGGACGGTAACTACTTAGTCAACTTGTCGCGTCGAAGCTCGCGGAAACGTTCGAGCGACGAGGGACGATTACAACTTTAGGTCCCATCGCATCGGTAATGCTCGGGTGGTCCGGCGGGGACCACGCGAGCCGGGTAAAGTTGTAACCGTCCCTCGTCGACCGAGCGATCTCGTGCGGTTGCGCGTCACAAGTTGAGTAAGTAGTTACCGTCCCTGCAAACTAGTGAACCATTAGCCGCATCGCGTTCTCGCAGATCTCGGCGAGCACGTCGCGATGGGTTTCTAGCGACTCGATATCGGCGTCGTCGACGCCGGGCGTCTTGCGCAGCTCGGTGAGCTGGATGTCGAGCTCGCCGAGCCGCTTCGCGCAACGCTCGAGGTAGTCGGGCAACAGCGGGCCGAGCTCGAGATCCGGCATCTGGAGATTCACGATCCGGCTGCGCAGCACGTGCAGCCAGGTGTCGTGCGGCTCGCGCAATTGCGCCGCCATCAAGATCGCGGTGGGGACTTCATCTACCGCGTTGTGGCCGCGCCGCATGAACGCGGTCAATAGCGACGGATCCTCGCCGACCACCGGCGCGAGGTCGTACCAGGTCGCGACGCGCACGCACTCGATCATCAGTCGGCGCAACCGGCGCGATGCGTGGGCCAGCGTCGTCGCGCACGCGCGGACTCGATCGGTCGCCCGCTCGTTGCCGCCGGGCGCGCGCGCAGTCCACCGCATCAACGTGATCCGGGCTTCGCCTTCGGGCAGCTCCTCGAGCCAGGCGAGCGCGTGCGCGGGAACGCCGGCGCGAATCAGCGCCTCGAATGCTTCGTAACGGACCTCGGGCTCGCGATCGTCGAGCATGCCGGTCGCGAGCTGCGTCAGCCACGTGGGTGCACTCGCGAACACGACGCCGAGGATCGCGATCCGCACATCGGGACCGTCGGCGGCCGCACGCTCGTGCACGATGGTGGTTGGTAAGGTGCCATCGAGCGCGAGCCGCGCGACGAGCTGCATCGCGGCGGCGCGGACCTCCGGTGCCGGATCGCGGCGCGCGAGCGCCATCAACAGCTCGAGCTCACCGTGACCTGCGAGCACCACCGCGAGCGTTCGCCGCACGCCGGCATCGGGCTCGTCGCGGCGACCCAGATCGCCGACTCCATCGCTGGAGCGCAACGCGAGCGCCCAGATCGCCCACACCCGTTGCTCCGGGCGGCCATGCTCGAGCAACTCGCGCAGGTCGCGCTCGGCGAGCCCCTGCACCTGTTCGAACGTCTCCGCCACCTCCCTAGTGTAGCGGCGGTTCAGTGAAGAGCGAACCCGAACGGATAATTGACGACGGCACGCCCCTTTGCGGGGAATGTAACGTCGCGATCGATCGAGTCAGGCAGTCACTGACCGCATCGCTCAGCACCGAGCACGACGTGACCTTCGCCGAGCTTGTCGGTGAGCGCGAGGAACCGGCTGTCCTTCGCGCCGTCGTACGCCTCGGTCTCGCCGACGCCGAGGACCGGCGCGAGCGTCTTGGTCGCGACGTCATATTCGTAGACCTCGCTCGTCAACGAGCCGGTGTGCTTCTGCATCAACCAGCGATCGCCGCGGTGGTCCGCGATCGACCACAGCCCGGGCGTGTCGAACACCAGCTGCTTGACGCCCGTCTTGACGTCGAACCGGTAGACCGCGTACGCGTCCGGCGCGCGATCGTTCGCGGTGAAGAACACCGCTTCCGAGTCATCGCTGATGAACGCGAGCTTGATCTGAACCTTTGGTGCGTGCTGGATCTCGCGCAGCTCGCCGCCATCCGGTGGCAGCAAGTACAGCCCCGGATTCTCCTCGCCACCGACATCCCGGCTGACAACGACGAAGCGGTCATCCGGCGCGACATCGACGACGGTCGTGTTGTCCTCGCCGCCGGTGCGCTGGATCGGCCATGGCTGCGGCCCGTCCCGGCGCCACACCTGAGCCGTCCCGGTCACCTTCCACGTGAAGAACATCCGCGCGCCGTTCTTGCCGAGCACGCCGCCACCAGTGCCGCGGACGTCGAGCATCGCCTGGATCTCTTGCGAGACCTTCGGATCGAGCGGCGGCGGCGCGAACTTCTGGATCACCTGGGCAGAAACGGAATCGGCGCCGAGACCGGAATAGGTCTGCGGCGCCTTTCCGGAAGCCCGTGCGGATATGCGAACGGCTCGGTCGATGGATCCGAAGGACCCGCCGTGCCTGCATGGGCGTACGTGAACGGGTTCGGCGAATCCGCCCTTGCGAGCGCCGCCAAACCCAGACCCACGACCAGCGCCAACCCGGGGGATCTCACGCCCCCGAGCTTACATCTCGACGTGTCCGCGGTGCTCGCGCTCGAGCGCGCGCTTCAACTTGTCGAGCGCCGAGTTTTGGATCTGGCGGATGCGCTCGCGCGACAGGTGGTACTGGTCACCGATCTCGCGGAACGTGCGCTCCTCGTCGTCGCCGAGCCCGAAAC
>JBDUAS010000412.1:0-5177 GCA_040004535.1 Deltaproteobacteria bacterium | reverse complement strand
CGCCTGGGTCTCGATCGCCTGGGTCTCGATCGCCTGGGTCTCGATCGCCTGCGACGCGATCGCCTGCGTCTCGACCACCACCGGCGACGATCCCGTCCCCGTTGCGGCCGACTTCTTCTTGCGCGCCCTCGGCGCCGCAGTCGTCGTGCCGTTCGCCTTCTTGCGCGACCGCTTCTTCTTCGGCGCTCCTTCGACCTGCGCCGCGTCGATCATCTCGATGACTTCGATGGCCGGCGCCGCGACGGGCGGCTCGACGATCGGTTCGATGGCGGGCGCGATCTCGATCTCCACGTCCTGCGCGAGATCCGGATGCTCCGCGAGCGGCGTCATTTCGATCGACGCGCTCGGCAAGATCGCCGGCGGCGCTTCGAAGATGATCGGCGTGTTCACGCTCGCGCTCTTCTCCGCCCTCGGCGCCGCAACCAACGTCTCCACGAACGCGCGCGCGACCGACGTGGTCGGCAGCGCCGGGGAATTCGCGCACTGCCCGTACCGCTCGACCGCTTCGCTCTCGTCGAGCCCGACGCACCGCGCGAAGCTCTTCACGAAGCCGCGGACAAACACCTCGGCCGGCAGCCCTTCGAGATTTCCCGCCTCGATCTTCTCCAAGATCCGCGTCTGGATCTTCGTCACGCGGGCCACGTCGTTCAGCGTCAGCTTGCGCAGGGCTCGTCCGGCGCGAAGCCACATCGCCAAGCTAGTGCGGGGATCGGCAGCGACGTTACGAGTGACGCGTGGTTCCATCCGTCAGTGTCCCAAACCTCGCCCATCGGCGCGGCACTGCGACGCGATACAGCTCTGCGGCGAGATCTTGAGGCACGCATCGCGCGCCGTCTTTGCCTCTGCTCCAAGCCCTTGCTGCATACGAGTCTTCATCAGGTAGTAGCTAGCTTCCTGTGACCCACAGGACGGATCGTCGGATGCCGTCTGGAAGAGTTCAGCGGCTTTTTCCCATTCCTCACGGGCGAAGTAAACCCTCGCTAGCCGATAAGTTGCCACGCACATGTTGGGTTGGAACTGCTTCGCTTGGCGGAGCTCCTTCGCGGCATCGACATACTTCTTCTGGTGGAATAGAGCCCACCCGAGATGAGCTCGGGTTAGCGACGGGTTATCGAGGCGCATCGGGAACTCGAGTGCCTTCGAGAAGTACGTCGCCGCACCCTGATAGTCCTCTTCCAGGTTGTGGACGATCCCGCGGTCGGCCCACGCCTCGCCGTAGTCGGGAGTGACCTTCGCCGCGTGCTCGAAGTCGAGATCTGCCTTCGCGAGCGTCGCGTCGAGATCGTGCATCGTCGCTTCGCGATCGAGGCCGGTCAGGCAGCTGTCGATCTCCATCGTCCGCTGGGTGTCGATCGTGCGCAGCATCTCGACGAGCCCGCGGACCACGAACGCCTCGTCGTTCGCCGGGTTCAGCGCGAGCGCGCGATTGCATTCTTGCTCGGCCGCCTCGAGCTGGTGCTTGCGCAGGAAGTCCTTCGCGATATCGAGCCGGGTCTGGCTCTTCGCGGCGTTGTGCTCGTTATGGACCTGGAAGCATCCGCTCAAAAACACGAGCAATAATATGGTGTTGCTTCGCATTGGGATTGTAGCGCCAGCATAGGAGCGCGCAGATCGAGGGGCAACTTCCTGATATAGAAGAGCCATGCCCGCGCCCGGTCCCATCGAGCCGACCAAGCTCGTTCCGATCCATACCTCGAACGGCGACCTTCATGGCGAGGCGTTCGTGCCCGCCGGAACGCCGAAGGGGATCGTCGTTGTCACCCACGGCTATGCCGAGCACTGCGGCCGCTACCGCGAGCTCGGCAACGTGATCGCGCTGGCCGGCTGGGCGGCGCTGACCTACGACGTCCGTGGCCACGGCAAGTCGCCGGGCAACCGAGGCTTCGTTGCGAGCTTTCACGAGTACACCGACGACCTCCGTGCGGTGATCGGCGTCGCGCGCGGTCTCGTGCCCGCCCCCGCTCCGCTCGTCCTCCTCGGCCATTCGCACGGCAGCCTGATCACGCTACGCGCAGCGTGCGAAGGCATCGCCGACGCCAAGGCGCTGATCGTGTCCTCGCCGTACCTCGCGCTGCGGATGAAAGTGCCGGGCTGGAAGAAGCTGCTCGCGCGGGTCGCGAGCCGCCTCGCGCCCAAATTGCCGCAGCCGAACGGCATCAAGGCAGACCAGCTCACTCACGACAAGCAGATGCAGATCGCGCACGACGCCGATCCGCTCAATTTCCCGGTCGCGACCGCGCGCTGGTTCGTCGAGTCGACGGCGGCGCAGGACTACGTCGCCGCGAACGCGGCTCGCATCACGCTGCCCAGCACGTGGATCGTCGGCGGCGACGACCCGCTGACCGATCCGAGACAGAGCAAGCGGGTCGCCGGCGCGATGACAAAGGCCGACTACCACGAGCTCCCCGGCTTTCTGCACGAGGTGTTCAACGAGGTCGACCGTGCCCAGGCGTTCGATCTGGTCACCAAAGCGCTCGTTGCAATGGCGTGAAAGCACACCAAAAGAAGCGCCCTAGAGAGGCGATGTTGGCGAGATCAGACCGAGCCCCTATACTCTCATCAGGGCGTCGTCGCAGCGTGGGTTCCATTTCAGGGCACCGCACCCGCGTAAGCCGCGACCGCTCGCGGAGTTGAGATCTCGTCATGAAGCTCTTCGCCTGCATGTGCAACCAACCGCAACGGCTGTGCGCCGCGCTCGCGCCCGTGCGCACTGCGCTCCTCGCGCATCCGCCGGTGACCCGCTGGGGTATGGCGTACTCGCAGGGTGGCGACGTGCTGCTCGTGCGGACGCCGAAATCGAGTGCGAGTCCCGTCGAGCTCGCGGGTCCGCTCGCCGAAATCCATAGCGACTGCGTCATCGCGCAAGCGATCGGCGCCGACGACGGCTACGCCGGCACCGACAACACGCCGCCGTTCCGATTCCGACGCTGGATGTTCTCGATGACGGGAACTCCGAAGCTCGAGGGCGCCACGGCGCGCTTGCTCGAGCACATCCCGGAGTACCTGCGCCGCAACTTGCGCGGCCGCACGCCGGGCGAGCTGGTGTTCCACGTGTTCCTCGCGATGCTCCACGATGAAGGCTCGGTCGACGATCCGAATCTTCCCGTGGCGACAACGCGGCGCGCACTCGCGGCGACGATCAAGCTGGTCGCGAGCGAGCAAGCGAAGACGGGCAACGAAGGTGGCTTCGGCAACCTCGTGTGCGCGAACGGCCGGTCGATGGTCGCCGCGCGGCTCGATCATCCGCTGAAGCTGCGGCGGCTGTGGATCGACGAGGAGCCCGGCTTCCGCGGCGTCGTGCTCGTCAGCGGCGGCGATGGCGACCAGAAAGATGGCTTCGAAGAGGTCACCGCGAATCGCGCGGTCCTGATCCAGCGCGATTTGCAGTTCCAGCTCGCCGATCTCAATCCGTAGATCGTGCACGTGCACGTGCACGTAACTACCGCTCGAGGAGGTATGCGCCGGTGCGAGTCGCCTTCTTCGCCTGCTCTGCAGGCTGCGCGTCGAAGCTCTCGACCGCGGCGTTCGCGGCGCGCTCGATCCGCTCGAGCTTCTCGGCCGGCACGTTGCCGCGCGCGTGCGCGAGCTGGCGCTCGATCAACCGCTTCGCTGGCTCGGCGCCGTACTGCTCGTACGTCCTCGTCGCATCCTCCAGCACGCGCGCCGTGCGCGCTTCCTCGACCGCAGCTGAGGCATCCGCGATCCGCGTCGCGGCGACCACGGCGGGGTCACGCGTCAGCATCGTCGTCAGCGACGTCGCCGTGGTGTGCAACGAGCGATCGACCGGCTCGCGCCACTTCAGCGAGAACCGCGCGACATCGGGCCCCGCGACGCGGCCGTGCAGCACGACCTTGCGGGTCTCGCCGGCGCGCAGATCCGCGATCGGGATCTCGATCTTCGTTCCGACCTGGGTCATCGGATAGCCGTACGCCCACGCGACCTCGGCCGCGTGCGGCTCGATCACGAGGTGGACATCGGTCGCGACCGTCGCGCCGAGATCCGAGAGCTCGCTCGCGAACATCGCACCGAGGTTCGCGGTGTCTTGCACGAAGTAATAATTGCCGCGGCCGACCTCGCCGAGCCGGATCATCGTCTGCTCGTCGAAGTCGAGACCGACGCCGACGGTCGTGATCGACACGCCGTGTACCGCCGTCGCTTGCGCGAGCCCGACGAGCTCGTCGCGATCCCACACGCCTTCGTTCGCCTGACCGTCGCTGATCAACACCATGCGCTGAACGCCGCCCTGGATCGACGAGCGCTCGAGCTCGGCCGCGCCACGGTTGATGCCGCACGAGGTGCACGTGCCGCCGTCGTCGTAGATCTTGTCGATCGCGTCGGCGGCCTCGCGTTTGTGCGCCGCGGTCGCGCGATCCATGTTCAGGATCAACTGGTCGCTATCGGAGAACGTGACGAGCGCGAACGCGTCGTCGTTCGTCAACCGATCGACGAGCGCGGTCGCCGCGCGCTTCGCATTCTCGAGTGGCTCGCCGTGCATCGAGCCGGAGCGATCGAGCACGACGACGAGCGACAGCGCCGGGCGCCGGAGCTCGGCGGCCTTCGGCATGCGGATCGTCACCGCGATGTCCTGATCACCCGCGATCACGTTTTGCGAGGTCAGCTGCGCCGTCAGGATGTCGCTCGACTCCGAGGGCAGCGAGCAGCTCGGCGTGCGTTGCTTCAAGAGGAGCCCTGCCACGATGGCAGAGCCGGCCGCAGCGATGGCAACGACTGTCCGAGCGCGTGACGCGATGGCGACCATGGCTGGTTATGAACGCAGTCGGCGGACTTGCGATCTAATTTTGGGTGGGGTGGGTATCGGGAGTGTGAACTGTGCAAAAAGCGAAATTCGAGTCAGCTTTAGAGGACATACGTTTCTCGCTACCCCAAAGATCCCTGATCGCTGCCAACCGGACGAATCTACACGCGAACATCCAGCGAGCCGATGTGACTAAGTACCGGCTTGACGGGTTGCGTCAAAGCGCATAAACCCCGCACATGACGAACGCTCAAGAACGTAAAGCGCAGGAGCGACAGGCCCGGCGCCGTCGTATCCAAGAAGCGGCCCGGCAGGTGTTCGCGGAGCGCGGCTATGGTGGCGCGTCGATCGAGCTCATCGCTCGGGCGGCGCAGCTTTCGGTCGGCGCGATCTATCTCTACTTCCGCTCGAAGGAAGACCT
>JBDUAS010000144.1:0-17612 GCA_040004535.1 Deltaproteobacteria bacterium | reverse complement strand
TCTCGGTCGCCGAGCTGATCGCGCGGATCAACGCGATCTTCCGCCGCCAGGCGCGAATGAGCTCGCACTCGGACGAGACGTTCAACATCGGCAGCTGGCAGATCAACGCGCGCAAGCACGTGATGACGAAGGGCCGAACCTCGAAGCGCTTGACGTTCTACGAGCTCGAGGTCTTGAAGTTGCTGCGCGAGCGCTCCGACGAGACCGTATCGCGCGACGAGCTGCTCGAGAAGGTCTGGGGCATGCAGGCGTCGCCGACGTCACGCACCGTCGACAACTTCATCGTCAAGCTGCGGCGCAAGCTCGAAGAGGACCAGAAGAACCCGCGCCACATCCTCACGGTCTACGGGCTCGGTTACAAGCTCGTACCTTGACCCGCATGAGCGAGCGCATCGGCCAATACGAGGTCGTAGGCTTGCTGGCAATCAGCGGCGGTGGTGGCGGGGAGGGCCACGAGGTCCTGCTCGCGAAGAGCCCGTCGGGTGCGCCGGTCGCGATCAAGAAGATTCCGCGCAGTGCAGGGCGCGCGGGCACGAGCCCGGGCAGCCCGGCGTTCGCGTTCTCGAGCGCGCGCCACCCGAACCTCGTCGAGGTGAAAGAGATCGTCCAGATCGGCGACGAGTTCTACCGGATCATGGAGTACCTCGAGGGCGAGAACCTCGCGGGCTTGATCCGGCGTTTGATCAAGCGCCACGAGCGGATCTCGTTCGGCCTCGCGGCGCACATGATCGCGGAGATCTGCGACGGCCTCCACGCGGCGCACCTCGCCGGCGAGCTGCATCGCGCGGTGTCGCCCGAGACCGTGTTCATCACGTACGGCGGCGAGCTCAAGCTGCTCGACCTCGGCGTCGCGGTCCCCGATCCTGACTCGTTGTATCGGTCGCCGGAGCAAGCGGGTAGTCGGCCGCTCGGGCGCCAATCCGACGTGTACTCGGTCGGCCTCGTGCTCTACGAGCTGACCACGCTGCGCCGGGTGTTCACGACCCCGCACGCGCTCGCCGCGGCGATTCCGCCGCCGAGCTCGCAGACCGATAGCTATCCGCCGCAGCTCGACGCGATCTGCATGCAGGCACTCGCGCGCGATCCGGCGGAGCGGTTTCGCAACGCCGCCGAGCTCCGCGATGCGCTGCTCGTGACCGAGGGGACGCTCGATTCGTCAGGCGATCCCGCGCAGGCGATCGCGTCGAAGTTGATGCGGTTGTTCGGCGATCGGATCGCGGCCAAGCGCCAGCTGCTCGATCGCGTCCGCGTCGGTCAGCCGATCGGCGATCTCGTCGCGACCGAGGTCGACGAAGAGATCGAAGTACCGGGGATCATGCCGCAGCGCGATTCCGGCGCCACGCTCGAGGACGCGGACCTGCCGCGCCACCAGACCTCGCGCGACGTCGACGAGGATCTGGTGACGAGCAAGCCATGGAGCTCGCGGCCGCCGGCACTGCCGCTGCGCCCGGCCGAGTCCGGCATCCTCGTGAAGTCGCGCCCGCTCGAGACGCGCACGTTGCCGCCGGACCAGGCCGTCGCCGAGACGAACGGGTTTCGCTGGGGTGTGCTCGTCCTGTTCGTGCTCGCCATCGCGCTCGGCGGCGCGGCGGGCGCGTACCTGCGCCTCTACAACCCTTTCTAGTCGTCGTCGAGGTGGCCGGTCAGCTTGAGCTTGTTCTTCGCCGCCTTCGCCAGCTTGCTGCGGGGGCGCTCGTCGATGATGCCCTGCAACAGCTCGGCGCCGAGCTCTTCGTTCGAGGCATCGCCGGACTCGATCAGCCGGAACCCGAGCCCGTACAGGATCTCGTCGGTGATGTCGTTCGACTTCGCGAGCTGCTTCGCGACCGGATAGCCCTTCGCGGCGAGCACCGCGAACTGCGCGAACACCGGATCGTCGGCGCGCGTCGAACGCACGATGCCTTCACCGGCGACCTCGAGCGACAGCATCGCGAGGAAGAACCGCTGGTCGTCGTCGATCGCGGCGTCTAGATCCGCGCGCGACCGCATCAGCGGCTTCAACGAGCCGAACGCCTCGACCGGCTTGCCGGCCTTGCGCAGCCGCTTCGCACGCTCGAACAACAGCTCGACGTGTTTGTGCGGCGCGACGTCCGCGATCAATTCGCCCAGGACCCGCTCGACGAGGATCGCATCGGCTTCGGCCTTGCCCTTCGAGCTCTTCTCGCTGAGCTCGCGCAGGCGCTCGACGAGCTGGTCGACCGCGGCGTTCGAGACGTTGCCGCGGTGGCTGCGGATCACGCCGGCGTAGCGGCGCGCGATCTGTTCGTCGTCGGTATCGACCAGCGCCTTGACGAGCGGCATCACGGCTTCGGGGGCCTTCGCGAGGCCGCGCGCCGCGGCATCGCGTGCCGTCGGATCGTCGCCGCCGAGCGCCTCGACGAGCATCTTCACCGCCGAGGCCCCACCACCCGCCGGCATGCGCTCCATCGCGAGCTTCTGCGCCGCGACGTTCTTCGACTTCGCGAGCGATGCGAATGACCTCGCGAGCGAGTCGGGAATCCGAGCGCCGCGCAGCGTGTCGACCGCCGATTGCGCGACCGCGAAGTCGTCGCTGTCGGCGTACTCGATCAGCGTCTCGATCACCTTCTCGGTCCCCTTCGCCTCGCTCGTCGCGACGATCCGGCGCAAGCCCGCGATCGCAGCGAGTCGGATCGGACGCGGCTCGTCGACATCGGCGTACTTGAGCAACAGCGATTGCGTCGACGGTCGCGCGAGGTAGCCGATCAACCGGAGCAGCGCGCCGAGCTGCGCGACGCCACCCGCCACCTCGGGCGCGCGTAGCGGGTCGGGAGGCGCGAGCACGCCGTGACCGTTCGTGCCGTTCGCCGACTTACCATTCTTCGGGGTCTTCTTGTGGGCCGCCTTCTTCGCGGCGTCCTTGTTCTCTTTGATGATCTTCTCGGCGGACTTCTCGGCGTGCGCCCACGCCTTGTGGAGATCCTTCGCGGCGTCGCCGGCGCGGCCAATGGCGCTCTTCTCGACCTGGTTCGCGAGCTTCTCGTTGTCCTTGTCGAGCTCCGCGCGCACGAGCTGGAGCGCTTGCTCGCCGAACTCGGGATCCGACAGCTGGTCGAGCACCGCCTCGATCGCCGGCTGGGTGCCGCGGCGGAGGAGTAGCTGCGCCATCACCCGGCGCGCGCCGACCGAGCCGGCGCGGACTTCCTTGCGCAGCGTCGACTCGGCCTCGGCACCTTGTTGCGCGAGCAGCGTCGCGGCGCGCTCGGCGAGCGTGTCGTCGTCGCCGCGCAACAGCGGCACCAGGTTCGCCGCGATGCCGCTGGCGCCGAGATCCGCGAGTCCCTCGAGCGCGATCCGGCGGACGACGTTATCGGCATCGCCGAGTCGCGTTGTCAGCGCCGACATCACGGACTTGTCACCCTTACCGACGGCCGCCAGCACCGTGGTCGCCGCCGCGCGCAGCTCGACCTTGTCCGAGTCGAGCAAATCGATGATCGCGCCTCCGAGGTTCTTACCCATCGGTGCGAAGCAGACATCATTGCCTTAGGCGTTGTAAAGCCCGACGAGCCACACCGCTACGCCGAGGACGAGCATGCCGCCGGCCGGCATGCTCCAGCGTCTAAACACCACGACGGCCGCTCCGCACAACCACAGCAGAATTCCGAGCCCGGCGAGCGCCGCCATCGCGATAGACGGCCGTGGATCCTCAGCTAATCGCCCCGCAAACCACGGTTCGGGAGTCGCGCCGGCCTCCAGCTTCGCGATCTGCGCATCTGCCTCGGCGAGGTCGGCCACGTGCGGCTGCCACAGAGACCGGGTCGCGCGCGCGGCGCTGCGGATCGCGCGCCATGCGAGTAACGCCTGATCGGGCTTGCCGGCGAGCGCCCGCAGCTTCGTGTACGCCGCATCCACGTGCGGCGCGAGCGGTACATACCAGCGCGCCGCCGCCTCGTAGGATCGGATCGCCTCGGCCGGCTTGCCGCGGAGCATCCAGTCGTCGCCGTCCGCGAGCGCGCTGCGGCCGGCGAGCACCGCGCGCAACCCGATCACGCCCATCACAGCGAGTGCGATCGCGCCGATCGCCAGCGCGCGCTTCATGCGAAGTCTCGGCGCTGGAACAACAGGCAAGCGATCGCGAGGAGACCCACGATCCAGCCGAGTGCGTGCAGCGACGCGAGCCCGACGTAGCCCCACGTGACGAAGTCGCCGTGCACCGTCACGGTCGCGCCCTCGACGATCCGTCCCGACGGCGAGAACAGATGGATGTCGGGCACGACCTCGAGCGCGACACGAGCCGTCGTCTTGATCCACGGCGAGCCGTTCTCGATCGCGGCCTGGATATCCGGCGTGACTCGGCCGAGGCCCCACATCGCGAGCGCGAAGATGCCCGACAGAAACGGCGTCGAGAATGACGAGAAGAAGATCGCGATCGACGCGACCGTCAGGACCTCGAACCACGCGAGCACGACCGCCTTGACGACTGCGCTCGACACGCCTACGCCCTGCCAGGTCAGCATGCCCGCCATCGCGAACGCGAACAGGCCGACGAGGATCGTCAGCACGATCGCCATGCCGAGGTACTTGCCGACGACGAACTCCCAGCGCTCGATCGGCTTGCTGACGATCGCGTGGATCGTCCGGCGCTGGACCTCGGTGTAGAGCAGGAACACGCCGAGGAAGATCGCGGTCAGCGAGCCGAACAGCGAGATACCGGCGAGCCCGATGTCGCGCGCGACCCGCTGCTCCTCGTGGATCGACATCTGGCCGAGCACGATCGCGAGCAAGTTCGCGCCGGCGACGAGCACGATGATGCCGTACAGCACGCGGATCCGCGCCGCTTCGCGGAACGTGTTGAGCGCGATCGCCCAGATCCGGCGAAGCATCACACCCGTCCTTCCGTGGCCGCGCTCGCGGAATCGGCGCCCGCGATCTGACGCATGAACAGATCTTCGAGCGTCTCGTGACGCGGCTCGACCGCGATCACCTTCGCCCCGGCGGCGTGGGCGCGCTCGAGCCACGCGTCGATGTCGGCATCGCCGCCGAGCGTGACGGCGAGCTCGTCGGCGACGCGGCGCACGCGCGACGCGCCGGCGGTGAGGTGGTCGATCGCCGCTTCCGCCGCGATCCGAACCTTGAGATCGAAGCCGAGCACGGTCCGCTTGACGAGCTCCGCCGGCGTGCCGATCGACTGCAACGAGCCGCGCGCGACGATCGCGACTCGATCCGCGATCGCCTCGATGTCGGTCAGGATGTGCGACGAAAACAGCACGGTCTTGCCCTGCTCGCGAAGCTCGAGGATGAGATCGCGGACTTCCTTGCGGCCGATCGGATCGAGGCCGCTCGTCGGCTCGTCGAGCACGACGACCTCGGGATCGTTCATCAGCGCCTGCGCGAGGCCGGCGCGCTGCAACATGCCCTTCGAGAACTTCTTGAGGCTCTGGGTGCGGGCGCGGCCGAGCCCGACGCGCTCGATCAACGCATCCGCCCGCTTCTTGCGCGTTGACGCGTCGAGCCCGAACAACCGGCCCGCGAGATCGAGCAGCTCGCCGATCGTCAGGTAGTCGTAGAAGTACGGCGACTCGGGGAGAAACCCGACCTTCGCTCGCGCCGCGCGACTCGGGATCGTGTGGCCGAGGATCGTCGCCGAGCCGCCGGTGGGGCGGATCAGGCCCATCAGCGTGCGGATCGTCGTGGTCTTGCCCGCGCCGTTCGGACCGACGAATCCGAAGATGTGGCCGCGCTGGACCGCGAACGAGATGCCGCGCAGCGCCTCGACCTTCTTGCGTCGAAACGGCGTGCGATACGTCTTTCGCAGCTCGCGAACGTCGATGACCGTGTCGGTGGATGCCGCGCTCACGCTCGCGGCGACATTACCTCATCGTGTAAACGAACGACACGATGCCGCACGCCGGGATGCTCTGGCCGTTGACCGTGTACGGCCGGTAGCGCCACGTCGCGATCCCGGCCTTGAGCGTGTCGTCGTATTCCGCGTAGCCCGTCGGGTGGAGCTGGCGCGCAGACGAGACCTTACCACTCGCGTCGAGGCAGACCTGGAACGTCGCCCGGAGCTTGTCGGTCTGATGAAACTGCATGTCGCTCTTGGTCGCGCCCGACGGTTGAAACTGGGTGTCGCCCGAGATCCGCAGGCCCATGAACACGGTCGGAAGCACGTCCACCTTCTTCGGCACCTCCTCGATCGCGACGACCGGCCGGCCGCAGTCGATGGTGCAGGGGCCCTCGCCCGAGCCGGGGCCGTCGCCCGAGCCGTTGCCCGAGCCCGAGCCGAGCCCGTTGCCGTTGCCGTTCGTCGGATCAGCGATCTCGGGCGATGGGTCGGGCTTGGCCGGAGTCTCCGGCGGCACGACGAGGTCTTTCGTGATCGGCGGCTTCTTGTGCTGGAACGGGGTCGCCTTTTTCGGGGCCGGACTCCCCTCGGGAGCGGGCGGGGGAGACGGCACGTAGCCGATATTGATCTCGCGCCGCCCGGCGTCGAGCTTGTCGAGGTGCCAGGCGCCCAGGAACAGGAGCGCGACGATGAGGCCAACGTGAACAGCGATGGATGGGATGACGAGCCAACGGCGCATGGGAGTGCCGACGCACGAGCTTTGACGACGGTCCCTTGCACCTGATCACCGCGGTGCGGTCGTGGTCACACCCGGTGTCGCAGGCTATCGTCAGGGCGCCGTGACCGGGGCTCTCGTAGTCTTTACGCTGACGTACCTGGTCATCGCGAGCCGGCAGTTCGAGTTCGTGAAGCTCGACCGCCCGGCTGCCACGATCGTCGGCGGCGTCGCGATGGTGCTGTTCGGTGGCCTGCCGCTCGAGAGCGCGCTGGGGGCGATCGATCTGCACGTCGTCGTGTTGCTGCTCGGCGTGCTCGTGATGGCGGCGTTTCTCCAGGAGGCGCAGTTCTTCCGGTACGCCGCGTTCCTCGTTCTCACCCGTGCACGGTCGGCGCGCCGGCTGTTGTTCGGGTTGATCTTCGTCGCGGGCGCGCTGTCGGCGCTGCTGCTCAACGACACCGTGTGCGTCGTCCTGACGCCGCTCGTCGTCGGAGTCGTCGTCGAGGCCAAGTTGCCGGCGCTGCCTTACTTGTTAGCGCTCGCCTCCGCCGCGAACGTCGGCGGCGTGATCAGCTTCTCCGGAAATCCGCAGAACATGATCGTCGGCGCCGCGGCGCACGGCACGATCGGGTTCGCGCAGTACCTCGTGCTGACCCTGCCGGTGGGCGTCGCGTGCCTCGCCGTCAACGCGTGGTTGATCGGCCTGATGTTCCGCAACCAACTACCTGCGGGTCCGCTCGCCGATCGCTCGCCGCCGAAGCCCGCGCTCGACAAGCTGCTCACGTTGAAGGCGCTGCTCGCGCTCGCGCTGTTCGCCGGGCTCGCGCTGTTCGGCGTCAAGCTCGCCGGCGCGGCGATCTGCGCGGCCGCGATCCTGATGGTCGCGTCGCGGCGCGGCGGGCGCGGTGCGTTCGCGATCGTCGACTGGACGTTGCTGCTGTTCTTCGGTGGCCTGTTCGTCGTCGTCGCGGGCGTCCAGCACGCCGGTGTGATCGATCGGTTGTTCCACGCGATCGAGCCGGTGATCGCGCGCGGCGACGCGCTCGGCGACCTCGCGTTCATCGCGATCATCGTGATCGGCGCGCAGATCGTGTCGAACGTGCCGCTCGTGCTCGTCGCGGTCGCGTGGGTCCCGCACATGCCGGATCCGACGTGGGGTTACATCATGCTCGCCGTCGCGTCGACGCTCGCCGGCAACCTCACGCTGTTCGGCTCGGTCGCGAACATCATCGTGATGGAGTCCGCCGGGCCGCGCGGCGAGATCGGCTTCCGCAAGTTCCTGCGCTATGGCGGCGTGATCGCGATCGTCGATCTCGTGCTCGCGTTCGCGATCCTCGGCGGCGAGCGCGCGTTGGGCGTCTTCGGCCTGCTCGGGTTGTGAAGCGCTCGGGTACAATGACCGCGTGCGCCTGCTCGGACTCGGGCTCCTTGTCGTGGGGTGCGGCTTTCGCCCGACCGAGGTGACGGCGCTCGCGCCGGACGCCGCATTCGACGCCACGCTCGACGCGGCGCGCGATACGAGTGGGCCGGCCGAGCGACTCGTGATCGAAGCCGAGCAGTTCACGACGACGACGATGCCGGGGGCGAACGCGTGGACTGCACGGACCGATCAGGCTGGGTTCTCGGGCACGGCGTTCATGCAATGTGGCCCCGGCACCGGCGCGTACTGCCCGAACGACGCCGCGCTCGGTATCTGCGCCGCGACCCTCGTGTACTCCCTGCAGATCGCCACCGCGGGGACGTACTACGTTCACGTGCGTGGCCTGGCGTTCGGCACCAGCGACGACTCGGTGTGGTACGGCGTCGACGGACCGGCGGCGGCCGACTCGCTCGATTTGATTCACGACTCGCAATGGCACTGGACGACGGGCGCGACGACCTACACGCTCGCAGCGGGTGCACACACGTTGACGATCTGGCAGCGCGAGTGCGGTGCGCGCGCGGACGTCGTCGCGGTGACGCCGAGCGCGATACCGCCGTCCTAGACGTTAGGCGTCGGCGCCTCGGCGTTCCACGCGAACCGCCAGCGGACGCGACCGTGGTGGATCCGCACGGCCTCGGCCTTCGCGATCGAGGGGAAATCGGGGTCGTGGGTGAGCAGCGCGCCGACCGCGGACAGCGTCGGCTCGTGGCCGAACACCATGACGAGCGCGTCGTCGGGAAGTCTCGCCAGCGCCGCGACGACCTCGCGCGGATGACCCTCGGGCGCGAGCTCCGGGACGCTCTCGATCACGACCGCGATGCCGAGCGTGAGCGCGACGAGCTCCGCGGTCTGGATCGCGCGGACGAGCGGCGACGACCACAGGTGGGTCGGCTCGCAGTCGTGCCAGCGCAGGCGATCGCCGAGCGCGCGCGCCTGCGCACGACCGTCGACGGTGAGGTGGCGATGCGGATCGCGCAGTGCCAGCGTCTCGTCGATCGCGGTCGCGTGACGGATCAAGAACACGTCGCTCGGGCCGGGCACGGCAAAAGCGTAGCCCAGGTACGGCCGCGTGTCGCACGCGTCGCATCTTGACCGCACACGCTGGCCCGGGGCAACGCTGTGGAGTGCCACGCCCGCGCAGCGAGCTCGTCGTCGTGGTCTCGGCGGCGGCGACGTTCGGCGCGCTGATGGCGAGCTACTCGGCGTTCAAGCCGGTGCGCGACACGCTCGTGCTCGACGGCGATCCGGATCGGATCCCGTGGCTATTCACGGCGACGTTCATCGCGATGCTCGTGCTCTCGCCGATCTGGGGCGCGCTCGTCAAGCGCGGTCCGCGCCGCGTCGTGCCGATCTCGTTTCACGTGTTCGCGCTGTGCGCGTTCGGGTTCGCGATCGCCAACCACGCGCAGTGGTCGCCGATCGGGATCGGCCGCGTGTTCTACGTGTGGGCGTCGGTGTTCAACCTGTTCGTCGTCTCGGTGTTCTGGAGCTTGCTCTCCGATCTGCTCGGCTCGGCGACAGCGAAGCGACTGTATGGACCGATCGCCGCCGGCGGCACGATCGGCACCGTCATCGGCCCGGTGCTGACGAAGACGCTCGTCGCGCACGTCGGCGATGCCGGCATCCTCGCGATGTCGGGCGTGCTGCTCGAGGTCGCGGTCGTCGGCGTGACGCTGTTGCGGCGCTCGGCCGTGGCCGCCAATCGCCAGAACGCGGGTGACCCACCGGTCGCGGGCAAGGCATTCGACGGCCTGATCGAGGTCGTGCGCTCGCCATATCTGCGCTCGATCGTCGGTTACGTGCTGTGCACGTCGTTCGCGGCGACGTTCATCTACCTGGCGCAGTCGCACATCGTCCACGACCTCCTGAAGGATCGCGTCGCGCGCACCGACTACTTCGCGACCGTCGACACCTACGTCGCGATCGCGACGCTCGTGGTCCAGGTCGTGCTCGCCGGTCCACTGATCGGTTGGTTCGGTCCGGGCGTCGTACTGTGCGTGTTGCCGATCGTCCAGGTCACCGGCTTGATCTCGATCGTCGCGGCGCCGTCGCTCTCGCTGCTGATGGTCGTGCTCGTCGTCGGCAAGACCGCGACCCACGGGTTGACCCGGCCGTCGCGCGAGCTGCTGTTCACCGTGATCTCGCGCGAGGACAAGTATCGCGCGAAGAACGCGATCGACACCGTCGGCTATCGCCTCGGCGATTTCTCCGGCGCGTGGCTCGGCGAAGGTCTCGCGGCAGCGGCGAGCGGCGCGCTCGTCGCCGGCGTCGCGGTGCTCGGCGTCGCCTGGATCTCGCTCGCTACGCTGCTCGGCGCTGGATTTCGCCGGCGCGTCGAACCTTCCTCGGCTAAGGATCCCCCATGATCGATCGTCGCGACTTCGTCCTCGGATCGCTTGCCGCGGCCGCGGCGGCTGCGTGCTCCGGCAAGCCCGACGCCACCGGGCCTGCGGAGCCCGTCGTTCGAGCCGAGCCGGGCTCGGCCGCGCCGGTCGCGACGTCGCCGGTGGCCGGCAAGAAGATCCTGATCCTCGGCGGCACGAACTTTCTCGGCCCACACGTCGTCCGCGCGGCACTCGCGCGCGGTCACACCGTGACGCTGTTCAACCGCGGCAAGACCCACACGGAGCTGTTCCCGGAGCTCGAGAAGCTGCACGGCGATCGCGACGGCCACCTCGAGGCGCTCGCGAATCGCAAGTGGGATGCGGTTGTCGATCCGTCGGGGTTCGTGCCGCGGATCGTCAAGATGTCGGCGGAGCTGCTCGCGCCGAACGTCGGGCTCTACGTGTTCATCTCGACGATCACGGTCTACGAGCGGCTCTCGGTCGTGGGCGACGACGAGTCCGCACCGCTTCGCACGACGACCGATCCGACGAACGAGGACAGCAAGAAGTACTACGGCGAGCTGAAGGCACTGTGCGAACAGGTCGCCGAGAAGGCGATGCCGGGCCGGGTCGCGACGCTTCGCCCGGGCTTGATCGTCGGCCCCGGCGATCCGACGGGGCGGTTCTCGCACTGGCCCTCGCGGCTCGCCGCCGGCGGCGAGGTGATCGGTCCCGGCGACGGTACGACGCCGGTGCAGTGGATCGACGGCCGCGATCTCGCAGCGTGGATCATCAAGGTGATCGAGGACCGCACGACCGGCACGTTCAACGCGTTCGGACCGGAGAAGCGCACGACGATCAAGGAGGTCCTAGAGGCGTGCAACGCCGCCGGAGGCAACAAGGCGACGATCACGTGGGTCGACGCGAAGTTCCTCGAGCACCAAGGCGTCCACGGGTGGTCGGATCTGCCGATGTGGATCGACAACACCGACCCCGATGCGCTCGGGTTCGGCACGGCGAAGAACGACCGCGCGCTCGCGAAGGGATTGAAGTGCCGCCCCGCGCTCGAGACCGCGAAGGACACGCTCGCCTGGCTCGCGACGCTGCCCGCGGACGAGCGCGCGAAGGTCGGCGACTCCGGGATCAAGCGCGATCGCGAGCTCGCCGTGCTCGCGGCATGGAAAGCGCGTAAAACCGGGAAATGAAGATCTATGGCACCACGACGTCGCCGTTCGTGCGCCGCGTGCTGGTCGTGGCCGAGGAGCTGGGCGAGCCGATCGAGCGCGTCGATACCGCGACGCCGGCGGGCATGAAAGAGCTCGAAGCCATCTCGCCGATCCGCAAGGTCCCGGTCGCCCTCGTCGGCGACACCCCGTTGTTCGACTCGCGCGCGATCCACGCGTGGCTGACCGCGACGCACGGTTCGTGGGGCACCCACAGCGCGCACGAGAGCAACCTCGTCAACGCGATCGACGCCGCGATCGATTCGGTGATCCAGCTGTTCTATCTGCGCCGCGACGGCGTCGCCGTCGAGGGCTCGGTCTACGAGCAGCGCCAGCTCGCCCGCGCCGAAGCGATCTTCACGTGGCTGTCCGCGCAGATCGCGGAGGGCACGTTCAGCGGTGGCTTCGGCTATGCGGAGCTGTCGCTGATCTGCGGCCTCGACTGGATGGAGTTTCGCAAGGCATATCCGGTCGAGCGCGCAGGGGGCTGCCAGGCCGTGCGCGACCGCTGGCGGGATCGGCCGTCGCTGGTCTCGACCCGCCCGCACACGTAGACTGGGGTGGGTAGAGCGCGACTGTGAAAGGCACCGACGTCGGCATGGCCGCAGCGATCCTCGCGCGAGGAGGCCTGGTCGCGTTTCCAACCGAGACCGTCTATGGGCTCGGCGGGGATGCCGCGAACGAAGCCGCCGCCGGCAAGATCTTCGCGGTCAAAGGCCGGCCGCGTGCGCATCCGCTGATCGTCCACCTCGCTCCTGGCGAGCACGGTTCACCACGCCTCGACGGCTGGGCGCGCGAGATTCCCGCACAGGCGAAGGAGCTCGTCGCGGCGGCGTGGCCGGGCCCGTTGACCGTGATCCTGTTGCGCGGCCCGCGCGTCGCGCTCGCGACGATCGGTCACTCCGACACGATCGGCCTGCGCGTCCCGTCGCATCCACTCGCACAGGAGCTGTTGCGCGCGTTTGGCGGTGGCGTCGCCGCGCCCAGCGCGAATCGGTTCGGCCACGTCAGCCCGACGACCGCGGCCCATGTCGAGGCGGACCTCGGCGGCGACGTCGACTACATTCTCGACGGTGGCCCGTGCGCGGTCGGCGTCGAATCGACGATCGTCGACTTCTCGCGCGGCCACCCGATACTGCTCCGCCCGGGCGGCATGCCGCGCGCCGCGATCGAGGCGATCGTCGGTCCGCTCGCGGCTGCCGACGCGGACGCACCCGCGGCGCCGGGCACGCTCGCGAGTCACTACGCGCCCCGCGCCGAGGTCATCGCCGTCGATCCGGCCGACGTGCCGGCCGCGGTGGCGACCGCACAGGGCATGGTCGCGGTGCTCGCACCCGCGCGCGCGTTCCTCGACTGGGGAGACCTGCCGGCGATCGCGTATCCGTTGCCCGACGAGCTCGACGGCATGGCGCGCCATCTCTATGCCGCGTTGCGAGATCTCGACGCGCGCGGCGTCGATGTGGTGATCGCCGCGTTGCCACCGGCGGTCGGGCTGGGCGAAGCTGTCGGCGATCGCCTTCGCCGCGCGGCGGGGCCTCGATCGAAGCCATGACGAGCACAAAGAAGAGTGCCGCACCTGCGAAGGTCGCGATCATCATGGGCTCGCACAGCGACTGGGCGACCATGAAGGCCGCCGCGGATGTGCTCGACGAGCTCGGCGTGGCGTACGAGAAGAAGATCGTGTCGGCGCATCGCACGCCCGATCTGTTGTTCCAGTTCGCGAGCACCGCGGCCGAGCGCGGTTTGCAAGTGATCATCGCGGGCGCCGGTGGCGCTGCGCACCTGCCCGGGATGTGCGCGGCGAAGACCCGGCTGCCGGTGCTCGGCGTGCCGGTCCAATCGCGCGCGCTGAACGGCATGGACTCGCTGCTGTCGATCGTGCAGATGCCGAAGGGCATCCCGGTCGGCACGCTCGCGATCGGCGAGCCGGGCGCGGCGAACGCGGCGCTGCTCGCGGTCGCGATCCTCGCGATCAGCGATGCCGCGCTCGCGAAGAAGCTCGACGCGTATCGCGACGCCCAGACCACCCGCGTGCTCGGAGATGCGCTCCCGTGACGGTCTCGGCGATCTTGCCGGGCCAGACGATCGGCGTGCTCGGCGGCGGCCAGCTCGGCAGGATGATGGCGCTCGCCGCCCGCCGGATGGGTTACCGGATCGTCGTGCTCGATCCGAACCCGCGCTGCCCCACCGCGCAGGTCTCCGACGGTGTCGTCGTCGGTGCGCTCGACGATCGCGACGCGGCGGTGTTGCTCGCGAAGCAGGTCGACGTGATCACGCTCGATACCGAGCACGTGCCGGCCGAGATCCTCGACGAGCTCGAGGCCCACACGCTCGTCCGGCCCGGCGCGTCGGTGCTTCGCACGATCCAGGATCGCCAGGTCCAGAAGCAGTTCCTCGATCGGATCGGCGTGCCGCAAGCAGCGTGGGCGCCGGTGACGAGCGAGCTCGATCTCCGCGCGAGCCTCGAGCGGTTCGGTGGACAGGGCATCGTCAAGCATCGCCGCGCCGGCTACGACGGCAAGGGCCAGATGCGCGTCAACAAGCTGTCGGATGCGTCGGCGGCGTGGACGTGGTTGCGCGGCACCGATGCCGTGATCGAGGAGATCGTGCCGTTCGCGCGCGAGATCTCCGCGGTGATCGCGCGCAGCGTGCTCGGCGAGATCCGGTCGTTTCCGATCGCCGAGAACGTGCACCGCCACCACATCCTCCACACGACGCGCGCGCCGGCGCAGCTGTCGACCGAGACGGCGCGTCAGGTCGCCGATATCGCGCTGACGATCGCGGAGGCGCTCGGCCACATCGGCGTGCTCGCGGTCGAGATGTTCGAGCTCGCGGATGGCTCGCTGCTCGTGAATGAGATCGCGCCGCGCACGCACAACAGCGGCCACTTCACGTGGGGTGCGTGTGCGACGTCGCAGTTCGAGCAACACGTTCGCGCGGTGTGCGGACTCCGGCTCGCGGATCCGCGCCAGCTCAGCGGTGCGGTGATGGTCAACTTGATCGGCGATCTGTGGGCGAAGGGCCAGCCGCCGTGGCGAACCGTGCTCGATCGAGTCGACACCCACCTCCATCTCTACGGCAAGGCGGCGCCGGCTCCGGGCCGCAAGATGGGCCACGTCCTGCTCCTCGATGACGACACCGATCGCGCGCTCGAAACGGCGGAGCAGTTGATCCAGTCGCTGACCCCTACGTGATATTTTGACGCCCCGGGATGGCCACCCTCGTCTATAGCGACGTCGACGGGACCGACCGGTCATTCTCGCTGGGCGCCGACCCCATCCTCGTCGGCCGGTCCGCCGAGTGCGCGATCCGCAGCGACGATCCGCGGGTCTCGCGCCAGCACGCCCGGTTCTATCTCGAGCACGGCGCACTGTGGGTCGAGGACCTGGGCAGCTCGAACGGCATCTACGTCGGACCTCAAAAGGTCTCTCGCGCGCCCGTGCCGACCGGCGAGATCGTGCTCGTCGGCAGCCTGATGATCCGGCTCCTGCCCGCGAGTGGCACGCTGCCGCCGCCGATCGGCCTTCACGGCACGCTCGCCCAGTGGCTCGAGATGGAGCGCAAGGCGCGCTCGGTCGTCGAGGACGAGCGCACCGCGTTCGTCGAGCGCGTCGGCCAGCTGTTCGAAGAGCTGAAGATGCTGCGCGACGCGAACGCCGCGCACGAGACCGAAGCCGCGGAGCTCCGCGCCGAGATCGAGAAGCTGCACCGCCAGAGCGCCGCCGACGTCGAGCACGCGCGGCTCGACATGGCGAAGGCGCGCGAGGCCAAGATCGTCGCCGAGACCCAGGCCGGCATCACGACCGCCGAGAAGCTCGCCGAGTCCGACATGATGATCTCGCAGCTCCAGCACGAGGTCGCGAACCTGCGCGCGGCGGCGAGCACGGCGCGCGACGAATCACCTGCGAAGGCGCTCGGCGATCAGCTCTCGGCGATGACGATGCGGGCCGAGAAGGCCGAGAAGGAGCTCGGCACGGCGCAGATCCGCGCGCAGGGCGCCGAGCGCAACCTGTCGGCCGCGAACATGAACGCGGCGAAGGCCGAGACCCGCGCGGCGGAGGTCGATCACAAGATCACCGAGCTCGCGGCCGCGCGCAGTGCGGTCGATGGCGAGCTCGCGGCGGCGAAAGAGCAGATCACCCAGCTCGAAGCGCGTGTCGCGGCGGGCCCGGTCAGTCACAAGCTCGACGCGGCCGAGGCGCGCGCGAGCAAGCTCGCCGGCGAGCTCGCCGAGGCGACGACGCAGCTCGAGGCGAAGCGCGATCGGGTCAGCGAGCTCGAGCGTGACCTCGCCGACGCGCGCGAGGCCAAGGGTGCGAGCAGCGAGGCCGAGAAGAGGATCCAGGCGACGCTCGCAGAGGCTCAAGCGAAGGCGCGCTCGGAGCTCGCGGCGGCGCAAACCCGGATCGGCGAGCTCGAGGCGCGGCTGCGCACGGCCGCGTCCGCCGAGGCCGAGATCGCGGCCGCGAAGAAAGCGCGGGAAGACGCGGCCGCTGCAACGGCTGCCGCCGAGAAGAAGCTCGCCGAAGCAACCACGCGCGCGGATGGCGCCGAGGCACGCGCGAGTGCAGCCGACACGATGGCCAAGGCGATGGCGAAGGATGTCGCCGAGGCGCTGCGCCGCGCGGTCGATGCCGATGCCAAGGCACGGGCGGTGTCACGCGAGCTCGCCGGTGCGCATCGCAAGGCCGACGAAGCGGAAGCGCGGGCCAGCGCGGTGGCGGAGACCGAGGCGCGGGCGAAGGCGGCCGAGCAGCAGGTCGTCGACCTCCAGGCGAAGGTCCAGGACCAGCTCGCGGAGCTCGAGAAAGCGCTCACCGCGAAGTCCGACAAGTTGATCCAGGAGCTGCGCGACAAGCTCGCGGCGACCCAGCGCGAGCTCGCGGCCGAGCGCCAGAGCTCGATGGCGATCATCGATCGCAAGACCCAGCTCGAACGCCTGCTCGATGATCTGCGGACGTCGAGCACGGGCTCGGGCACGCGCGCGAGCGAGGCCGAGGCCAAGCTCGCCGAGTACGAGGTCCAGATCGAGCAGCTCGAGGAGCGGATCCAGGATCTCGAGAGTGGGATCGCGGTCGAGCAGACCGCGTCGCGCTCGACCAACGACGAGTCGAAGACCCGGATCACGAAGCTCGAGGAGCAGCTGGCCGAGGCGAAGGCCGCGGCGAAGACCGCGCTCAAGACCGCGGCCGGGCTCGAGAAGCGGGTCGACGCGACCGAGACCCAGCTCGCGGCGGCGCAAGCGGCGAAGGCTGCTGCACAGGCCGCGGTCGCCGAGGCCAGGCAGCAGCTCGACGCGATCGCCGCCGAGGGCGACTTGAAGGCACTCGCCGCGCAGGCCGAGCAGCGAGCACTCGCCGCGGAGGCGCAGCTCGAGCCGCTCAACGCGAAGGCCGAGGCCGCGGATCTCGCGATCGGTCGCGCGAGTGCGCTCCAGCGCCAGCTCGACGAGTCGCTCCAGAAGCTGTCGTGGCTCGAGCGCGAGCAGGACACGCGCGGCGGCGACGAGGACGACGAGAAGGTCTCGAAGCTGATCCAGCAGCTCGACGCGGCCGAGAACAAGGCGCGCGCCGCCGAGAACCTCGCCCGCGAGGCGGATCAACACGCGCGCGAGTACGCCGACCGGATGCGCGAGGGCGCACGCCGGCTGAACGAGCTCGAGCAGGCGGAGCGCACGGCGCAGGAGAAGCTGCAGGAGGCGCTCGATCAAGCCGCGCGGCTCCAGGCGCATGCCGACGACCTCGAGGGTCAGACGAACGAGGCGCAGGCGCGTGCTCGCGAGGTCGAGTCGTCACTGCGTGCGACCGAGCAACGCGCGTCCGAGGTCGATGCGCGGGCACGTGACATCGAGCAGCGCGCGAAGGATGCCGCGGAGCGGATCGTCGACGCCGAGCGGCGCGCGCGAGACTCGCAGAACCAGCTCGCCGAGATGACCCAGATGCTGCAGGCCGCGGAGGCCCAGATCGGCGAGGCGCGCACGGCAAGTGCGGGCAGCACCGCGGGGCTCGAGCGCCAGCTCGCGGCGGCACAGCAACGGATCGGCGAGCTCAAACGCGAGGTCGACGCGGCCGAGAACGTGCGCCAGTTCGCTGCGAACACCGAGCGCGAGATCGCGCAGCTC
>JBDUAS010000025.1:0-49541 GCA_040004535.1 Deltaproteobacteria bacterium | reverse complement strand
CCCTGCCCCTGCCCCTGGTTGTTGTGGAACATCCGCTGCTGCTCGTGCGGGCGACCGCCACCGTGCGATCCGGCCTGCGAGCCGCCCTGTTGCCCTTGCGGGACGTGGCCTTGTTGGCCTTGACCCTGCTGGCCGCCGCGGTCGTCGCGGCGTTGCTGGCGCTCGTCACGACGCTGCTTGCGGCGATCGCGGCGATCCTGCCACTGCGCCTTGCGCTCCTCGCGCGCATTGATCTCCGGCATCATCGGCCGATCTTCGTCACGGGTCTTGTGGTCGGAGAACTCGCTGTGCGCGGTCGGTGATCCGCCGGTGACTTCCTCGCCGTAGATCGCGGACAGCTGCTGCTCTTCCTCGGTCAATGGGACCGGCGGCTCGGCGGGTGTCTCGGCGACGAGCTCTGCCTCGATCACATCGTTCAGCGCCTCGCCCTCGCCGAGCACTTCGATCGCCTCGGGGCCGACGACCTCGACCTGGGAATCCTTCTTCGCGCGCGGCTTCTTCGCCGCGGGCTTGGACGCCGGCTTTTCCGCCTTCTTCGCGGGAGCGGCCTTCTTCGGCGGCGCCGGCTTCTTCGCCTTCTTGGACGCGGCTTCCGCCGACTCGCCCGACGCGTCGCTCTTCTTCTTGCTCATCGACCGGGTTCGTACCCCGCGCCACCGAACACCGTCAACCCGCTTGAACCGCCGGAAATTTGCCCGGCCCCTCAGCTGCCCCTAGGGTCGATCCAGGAGGGAACAGGCTGTGCTCCTGCAGCGTTCTTTCCGGCGAAGGAGTCAGACGATGCAGTCCCGCAAGATCGGTGTGTTGCTCGGGGGTCTGTCCAGCGAGCGCGAGGTGTCGCTGCGCACGGGTGAGGCAGTGCTCGCCGCGCTGCGCGAGCGCGGCCACGAGGCAGTCCCGATCTACGTCGACCGCGACATTGACGTCGCGCTGCGTCAGGAAGCTCCCGACGTCGCGTTCATCGCGCTCCACGGCCGGATGGGCGAGGACGGCTGCATCCAGGGTCTGCTCGAGCTGCTCGGCATCCCGTACACCGGCTCGGACGTGATGGCGTCGTCGCTCGCGATGCACAAGGGCAAGGCGAAGGAGCTGTTCCGGCTCCACAACCTGCCGACGCCCGCGTACTACACGCTGACCGCCGCGGACACCGCGGACCTCGCGGCCGTCCACGGCGACTTCGGCTTCCCGTGCGTGGTCAAGCCGATCCGCGAGGGCAGCTCCGTCGGCGTCACGATCTGTCGATTCGAAGAACAGCTCGCCCACGCCGTCGAGAGAGCCTTGTGCTTCGACGACGAGATCCTGATCGAGCGGTTCATCGCCGGCAAGGAAGTCTCGGTCGCGATCCTCGACGACCACGCGTTGGGCGCCGTCGAGATCGCGCCGCATGCCGGTTTCTACGACTACCAGAACAAGTACACCAAGGGCGCGACCGACTATCACGTGCCGCCGCGGCTGTCGCCGGAACGCTATCGTGGCTGCCTCGCGCAGGCTCTGCGCGCGCACGTCGCGCTCGGCTGCAAGGGCGCGACCCGTGTCGACATGATGGTGTCGGATTCGGGCAACGAGTTCGTGCTCGAGGTCAACACGCTGCCCGGCATGACGCCGACGAGCCTGCTGCCGAAGATCGCGGAGGCCGCTGGCATCGGTTTTGGCGACTTGTGCGAGCGCATCCTGGCGAGCGCGACGCTCGGATCGCGGCGCGGCCGCGGCGAGCGCCGGATCACGCAACGTCCGTTCGTCGGCGACGACCGCCGCGACGAGCTCCCCGCCGACCAGGGGATCGGGGCCACGCATCACTAAGCGCAGCTACAGGATCGCCGGCGCGACCGCCGTCCTCGCGATCGCCGTGCCGGCGACCGCCGCGCATTTCGTCGCCGCGAGCACCGAAGCGCTCGCCGACCACCTCGGCACGACCGCGGGTGTGCCCGCACGGATCGGTCGCGTCGACGCGGATCTGACCGCGCGGATCCGACTTACCGATGTCCAGCTCGGTAGCCTGTTCGCGGCCGATTCCCTCGAAGCGTCGGTCGGGCTCGACTCGTTGTTGTCGGGCCAGCTCGGAGCCGACGAGATCCGGGTCGCGGCGCCGCGGGTCGCCGTCGAGGTCGATCGGGGCGGCGACAGCGACCTCGCTCGCGTCGTGCGCCGACTCGCGAAGTCCGGTGGGTCGCGCACCGGCACCACGCGGTTGCGCCGGATCGTCGTCAGCTCCGGCGTACTCGTCGCGCACGTGCCCGGGGTCGGCGAGGTCTCGGCCGAGAATGTCGAGCTCGTGCCCGACGCGGGTGGAGTTCGCGTGATCACCGGCAAGCTTCGCCTGCGCGGCAGCGTCGGCCGCGCGGAAGGCGAGCTCGTCCTCGCGCGCGCATCCGCCGAGGTCGCGTTGCCGCACGTCAAGTTCGGTCGCGTGCTCGCGGTCGCGGGAAGCGGCAGCGTCAGCCTCCCCGACCTCCACGGCGGCGCGAGCCAGACGATTCCGCTGCGCGATGTCTCGATCGGCCGGCTCGTCGCGGGTGGCTCGCTCGAGCTCCGCGCCGCGCTCGACGACGGCGGCATGCCGCGTCACCTGGCCGCCGAGCTCGCGCCCGCGGGTGCCGACGGCTCGGTCGCGCTGACGTTGCGCGGCGATCACCTCCCGCTCCGCGCGTTCGCGCCGCTCGTCCCGCACGGCGTGGTCCTCGACGACGCCCATGCGAGTGGCGCGCTCACGATCCGCCGCACCGGCCCGGCGCTCGCCTTCACGATCGACGGCACGCTGGAGGGCGCGCGGCTCGATCACGCGCTCGCCGGAGGTGCACCGATCGCGTTTGCGCCCGAGCTGCACGGTACGCTCGCGATCGCGCCCGACGCGATCACCGCGGATCATCTCTCGATCGGCCTCGGCGCCGAGCACTGGACCGCGAGCGGCATCTATCACCGGTCGCAACCGCTTCGCGCGGAGCTCGATGTCGCGATCGAGACCGCACCGTGCGCGGCCCTGCTCGCATCGTTGCCGCCGGAGATCCGCGGTCCGCTCGACGGCATGGCGATGACCGGCAACTTTGGGGGGCGCGCGCATCTCGGCCTCGATCTCGGCTTACCTGCCGGCGAGGGTGTGTTCCTGGCGGTCGATCTCGACAATCGCTGCACGGTGACCGCCGAGCCGCCTGCCGCGGATCCGATGACGCTCGCGCAGGCGTCCGAGCAGACGTTCGCTGACGGCACCCGCGCGAAGGTCGGCAAGGGCCAGCCCGACTTCGCCGAGCTCCGCACGCTGCCGTACTTTCTGCCGGCTGCGTTCGTCTCCGCCGAGGACGGCCGGTTCTACGATCATCACGGCTTCGACATCGCTCAGATCGGC
This sequence comes from Deltaproteobacteria bacterium, assembly GCA_040004535.1. Lineage (GTDB taxonomy): Bacteria > Myxococcota_A > Polyangia > Haliangiales > Haliangiaceae > JABFXX01. The sequence continues at coordinate 46,201 of JBDUAS010000025.1, read as the reverse complement.
AAATCGTTCGAGATCGATCTGCGCGATCGCAAGCTCGCGCGTGGCGGCTCGACGATCAGCCAGCAGCTCGTGAAGAACTCGTTCCTCGCGCAGCACCGCACGCTCGACCGCAAGCTCCAGGAGGCGATCCTGACCTGGCGGCTCGAGGCACGCCTCGCGAAGAAGCAGATCCTCGAGCGCTACCTCAACATCATCGAGCTCGGCCCGCACACGTTCGGTGTCGGCGCTGCCGCTCGCTACTGGTTCGGCGTGCCGCCGCAGGCGCTCGACGTACGTCAGGCGGCGTTCCTCGCCGCGCTGACCTCGGAGCCCAAGTCGATGGGACGCCGCGTCCGTCACGCGAACGGCCTCGACGCTGACAGCGCCGCCCGGGTCGAGGTGATCCTCCACGCGATGTTCCGCGCCGGCTGGATCGATCGGACCCAGCTCGATCACGCGCGCGACCTGCCGCTCCACTTCAGCGCCGCAGCGCTGAAGGCCGACTAGGGAAGAGGGAACCGGAACGGGGAGCTCGAATTTTTAGACGCCGAGGAACAAACGGTTGCCGAAGTTCCGCTCGAGCTCGGCCGCGAAGATCTTCTGCGCCGCCGAATCGATGTCATACGCGACGCGCTTGAACTCGAACGTCTTCTCGTCGCTGTCGTAGATCGTGTAGCTCGCGCGGTTGTCGTAATCACGCGGTTGGCCGACCGAGCCGACCGAGATGATGTAGCGGTGCTCGGGCCGGATCACGAACTTCGTCGCGACGACCTCGAACACCTCGTCGCGAGTCAGCGCAAACGACTTGCACAGGTGCGAGTGACCGATGAACGTGACCATTCCGAGGTCGTCCCAGATATCGAGGCAGCGCGACGCCTGCTCGACCGAGAAGATGTATTCGAACTCTTCCAGGTTGATCGGCGAGCCGTGGCAGAACGTCAGGTCACCGTCACGGACCTCGTACGGCAGGGCCTCGAGCCACGCCTTGTTCTCGGGCCGGAGCTGGCGGGCATGGAGGTCGAGCGCCTGGCGAGCCGCATCGTAGTAGTACGAGTAGTCCATCCGGCCGGCGACCGCGGCGTCGTGGTTGCCGAGGATCGTGAACGCGGCGGTCTTGCGGACCAGGTCGCAACACTCGTTCGGCGAGGCACCGTAACCGACGACATCGCCGATACAGACGTACTTATCGATGCGCTCCGTTTTGAATGCATCGAGCACCGCGGTCATCGCCTCGATGTTCGCGTGGACGTCGGAGAAAATCCCGATGCGCATCCGATGCTCGATACTACCTGAAATACTTACGTCTGGATCAGATCCGACTCGTCGAGCTCTGCTTCGTCCTCGTCCTCGACGATGAGATCGCTGTCGTCGAGCATTTCCATCGGCCCAGACGCGTCCAGGTCCTGGAGTGCTGCTTGTGCGATATCCGGCGCAGCGTCGAGCGCCTCGAAGAACCGCCGCGAAAAGGCGCGGTTGACCGTGACGTCGCGGCTCGCTTGCGCACCTGGGCGCACGCGGACCTCGTCGCGCGCGGCCGTATCGAGCAAGGCGAGCGCCTGGCGTGCGATCGGCGCCATCACGCTCTGCCCTGCCGCCATCTGCTCCAGCGGGCCCTTTCCGCCGCGCACGCCGACGTGAGACATCGCCCACGCGACGCGCTCCTGGAGCTGGGGCGTCATCCGGTCGCCGAGCCGACCCGCGTAACTCGCGAGCGGCATCAGCGCCGACGGGCCGACCTGGCCGAGCGCCCGCGCGATCTCGCGCCAGACCTCGGTCGGCTCGTTGATCAACGCATCGATCACGGCCTGCGTACCCTCTTCGGTCCGGAGCAGCGCGAGTGCAAGTGCGCTGCCGTGGCGCAAGAACGCCTTCGACGAGCCGAGCCCTTCGATCAGCGGCGGCGCCGCCGCAGCTCCGAACTTCACGCACTTGCCCAGGATTCGTACTGCCTCGGCCCGCGACATCTTCTTGACGGCCGCGATCACGGGGGCGGCGGCGACCGCCGCGACGGCGGGGCCGCGGTCGCAGAGCTCGGCGGCCGCGGCGACGCGCTGCGCCTTGTCGTCGAGCATCGCGACCAGCGTCTCGATCGGCGTCGCGCCAAGCGCATTCGCGGACTCCTCGCCCTCGATCGAGCCCGACACGATCGGCACGTCCTCGCTCTTGATCGCGGTGCCGTTCTTCTTGCGGACCTCGACGCCGAGTGCGCGCGCCTCTTCGGCGATCGCCTTCGCGTTGTCGTCGGCCGCATCGTCGTCGATGTCGAACGCGGTGGGATGGCGGCGAAGCTCGTCGAAGCCAGCGTCGAGCTTGACGATCAAGTCGCGGCGCGACCGGGCGAGACCCTCGGACACCGCGACTTGCGCGAGCTCCGGCCCCATCCAGATGCCCCACGCGACCGCGCTCTCGAGCACGTGGCGGCGTAGCTCGCGCCAGCGGGTGAGCGGAAAGCTGCGCGCGCAGATCAGGTAATCCTCGCGCGATGGCCTCGCGAACCGGCGGGCGATCGCGATCGCGCGGCGCAGTTGCTGTGCGGTCTGGAGCTGCGCGAGCTTGTCGTCGCGGAACTCGTTGGCCTCGGCGTGGGTCGCGCCGATCAGATCGTAGTCGAGCGCCGCGACCAGGTCGCGCGCGTGCTCGAACGACACCTGGTGCTGGGAATCGGTCTGGATCCCGCGCAAGTGATCGTCGGCAGCGCGCAGGATGTAGGCCGCGTTATCGGCGAGCGGTGCGGACAGCCGCACGCTGCGGATCGGCGCCCCCTGCAGGATCACGACGACATCGAGCGTGAACCTCCGCGCGAGCGTGCCGAGCACCTGGCGATCGAGCTCCGAGCCGATATCGAGCGTGACCGTCGCGAGCTGGGTCGGGCTCGGCACGCGCAGCGCCGCCGGCGGGCCGACGACGAGCGTGATGATCGGGTACGTCGTCACGCGGTGGAGCAACAACCGGACGTCGAGCGCGCCGCGGAAGCCGCGCGCCTGGTGCTCGTTGACGAGCAGCGCGAGCCGGACGACACCGTCGTTGACCTCGAACACCGACGTGGAACCGGTCGCCGCGAAGTCGAGCCAGTTGTCGTGCGTGGCGTCGCCGAGGTCCTGGGTGTCGGTCGTCAGCGGATCGGAGCCCGGCGGAATGATCGCGGTGCCGGTGGTCTCCTCGTCGGCCGGCCAATGGTGCGCGCCGGAGCTGCCGTTCTTGCCGTTCGTCGCGCCATGGCTCGCCCCGTTCGCCTTCTTCGTCGAAGCGCCCGACGTCGCGGTGTCGAACGCGACGTGGATCTCGGTCGAGATCTCGGTGAGCGGCGGCGGTTCGCCGGTGTAATCGATGAAGGGCGGCGGCAGCGGCGTGGCGTCGAGCGAGTCGAGAGGCTCGAGCGGCTCCGGCTCGCGCAGCACGATCGGGGAAGTGACGTGCTCGCCCTCCTCGGGCGCCTGCGGGCGATGTCCGACCGTCGTCGCTTCGGCTTCTTCGTTACGCGGTGCCGGCGCCGGCGCGTCGAGCCCCGGCGGCGGCGCGATACCCGCGAGCGTCTGTGTCGCGGCGACGACGGGGACCTGGACCGAAGCGATCACGCGCGCGCGCTGCTCGGAGCGCAGCCGATCGAGCTCTTGCTGCTGGCGCTGCTGCTCCGCGCGTTCGTGCGCGAGCTGGCTGCGCTCGCGATCGAGCGCGACGCGCGCTTGCTCGAGCTGGTTGCGGGTCTGGTCTAGCTGCCCCTTCACGTGCTCGACCTGCGCCCTCGCGCGATTGAGCTCCTCTTCGCGCGACGCGAGCTCGAGCCGCTTCTTGTCGACATCCTTCACGGAGTCCTGCGAGCGCGCTTGGCTCAACGCCTCGTGCGCGCGCTCTTCGAGATAAGCGCGGAGCCCGGCGCTGCCGAACACGACCGCGAAGTTCTTCGCGTACGCCGGAATCGCCGCGCCGTCGCCGCGCAGGCGCTCGAGCAGCTTGATGCGCTCTTCGATCTCGCGATGGCGATGCGCCTCGCCGAGGACGAGCACCATCACCTCGGCCGCCGGGTCGTGATAAACGACTGGCACCGCGACTTGCTGGTTGCCCGCGGGACCTTGCACGGTGTTCAACCCGCGCGCGGGATCTTGGGTGTGCAAACGCTCGACGAGCTCGGGGTTCTCGACCGCGTCTACCGTCGTGTAGACGGTCGCGACGACGAGATCGCCGCTCGGTCCGGTGACGTGAACCGCCGCCGTCTGCGTCTTGCCGATCGAGCCACGATAGGCGTTCTGCGATGGCGCACGCGCGTTACCCCTAGCCATGCGACCAGGCATATCACGAAAGGTCTCAGTTCACGGGGCCCGAAGGCTCGTCGGAGGCGGGGGCCACCCGCGCATCCGGCGCACCGTCGGTCGCTTCATCCGGCGCGTCGTCCGGGGGATCCACCGTGTCCCCCATCATCTGCGCCGCGACCGCGACCAGGACCTCGTGGACGTGCTCGAGCGTATCGAGTCGGTTGCACAGCGAGTAGTAGTCCTCGACCGAGACTTCGCCCATCCGGGCCAGCGTTTGCTGGACGTACGGCCGCATCCGCGCCGGGGCGTCGAACTCCGAGTCGAAGTCCTCGACGTCGCCCTGGGCGATCGCCGAGGCCACGAACCCGAGTGGTGAGAAGAACAGGCCCGTCGGTAACACGACGCGCCAATCCGCCTCGGGCCCGGTCATCTCCCAGCGGCCGCCGAGCCGGCGGCGCACGACCTCGCCGAAATAGCAGCCCGCAGTCGTGATCACGAGCTCGAGCGCCTCGGCCTGGGCGCCGTCGGTGACGGTGCGCAGGTAGTGATCGAGCACGGGCAGCGTGTCGCTGTCGTACTCGAGCGTCATCTTGAGCGCACGCCGCACGTACTCGACCGCCTGGCTGGCGTATTCACGTACCCGTACGGGTATCGGGTCTTCCACGACCCGTCGACGATAGCGCGACTACTGAATGACGGCGAGCGACACGGCGCCGTACTTCGACATCAGCTCGATCGAAGCCATGGGATCGCTCGAGCGTCCGAGCGTCGCGACCGTCCATCCGGCGGTGTGCTCGATGAGATTCGCGGGTTGACCGAGGTCGACTCGCCCGCCGCGCGCGCGCACGTTGATCGCGCCATGGCGGCGGAGCCGGACGTCGACGTCGCCGTGCAGGCTCGACACCACGAGGTGACCGTGCAACGCGATCTCGCCTTCGAGCACGATCTTACCGTCGGTCGTGGTCAGCTCGACGTCGCGCGACATCACGCGGCGGCCGGCGATCCGGCCCTTGTTCGCCGAAGCGACCAGCTTGTCGCCGTTGATCGAATCGAGATCGACGTCCGACGAGATCGTGGCGGCGTCGACCGAGCCGAACACCTGGACGAGCGAGGTCGGACCCGAAACGCTGTGGGTGAGTAGCTCGCCCGAGACGTTCTTCACAGAGATCGAGCCCGTACCGCTGTCGAGCTCGCCGCCGGCATCGAGGTTCTCGATCGACAGCTTGCCCGCGGACGTCGCGGCATCGATGCGCGCCTTGCGCGGCGCGCGGATCACGAGGTCGATGCGGACCGCGGAGCGCGAGACCTGCTTGACCTCCTTGCCGGTGTCGACGAGCGTCGAGATCCTCACGCTGCCATCGGCCGAAGGCACGAGCGAGACGCGCAGGCGATCGAGCGTATCGTCATCGGGCGCGTGCTTGCGGGTCTCGATCTGGACCGCGTTGCCGTCGTAGCCCTCGACGCGGACGTCGCCGAGCGGATTGTCGATGGTGAGGCTCGTGAACGCGTGCCCCGCGGGCTGGATCTCGACGCGCGAGCGCTCGACGACCTCGCCTTTGGGGGCCGGTGTCGTCGCCGGCCCGGCGAGCGCCGGTGCCGTCAACAACCCGAGGGTGAGGAGGACAAACTTCATGGGGTGGCTCGCGTGTCGGCGAAGGCGACCTCGTCGCGCGCGGTCGCGCGCGTCAGGTAACGAGTCAGCACGCGATATGCGCGGTGGCGAGAGCGGCCTTCGTCGGCGATAACAATCTCGTGGCGCAGCTCCGCGACCGTCGCGTCGAACTGCTTCTGTTTGCCTTCCGACCACGCCGCGCGTTCTTTGGTTGCCACTTGCTCGAGCTCGGCGATTTCCGCAGCGTAAGCGTCGCTCGTCGTCTTGGGCAGCGCCGCGATCTCGGTCGCGACATCGCCGGTGTCACCGACGTCAGGTGCGAGCGTAGGTGCGGGAAGCGCCGGTAGCGTCGGCCACACGACCGCGATGCCCGAGACCTCGCGGTGCGAGTAACGCCACGCCCAGACACAGAAGATCACGGCGACGGCACCGCTCGCGAGCGCGAACCGCGCGGTCGCCCAGTGCTGCGGGTGCCAGCGCGCGATCACGCGGCGCCAGCGCGGTCTCTCGCTGTCGGCGATCTCGGCATCGGCGAGCTGGGTCTGGATCTTCGCCCACATCCCCGACGGTGCGTCGAGCGTCGGCAGCGCGCGCAGGCCGTCGCGAAGCGCGGCTTCGTCGTTCGAAGCGGTCCGGCACGCCTCGCAGCTGCGCAGGTGGCCACGCACGGCGCTGCGGCGATCGTCCTCGAGCTCGCCGTCGAGATACGCCGTTAGCTTCGGCCGAACGTCATCACACTTCACTGCGGATTGCCCCCGATCGGACCCAGGAGCTCGCGCATCCGAGCGCGCGCCTTGTGGAGCTGCGACTTGCACGTGCCGACGCGGCACTCGAGGATCGCGGCGCACTCTTCGTGCGACAGGCCCTCGACATCGTGAAGCACGAGGATCGCGCGATAGCCGGGCGGCAGCTCTGCGAGTGCGCGTTCGATCCGCGCGGCGAGGCCGGGGTCGCGCGACACTTCGGGCGCGGCGGGCACGTCGGCCAACGTCTCGTCGCCGACCTCTTGGCGGCGGCCGCGGCGCGCGAGGTGAGAGAGCGAAGCATTGACCGTGAGCCGGTAGATCCAGGTCGACAGTGCGGAGTCTCCGCGAAACGCAGCGAGCCCGCGGAACACCCGCACGAACACTTCCTGCGCGACCTCTTCGGCGTCGTTCGGGCCGACGATCCGATGCGCCATGCCGAACACCCGTCGCTTGAACTGGTGATAGAGCATCTCCATCGCGCGCGCTTCGCCACGGCGGCACGCGGCGATCAGCTGGGCATCGTCAGAAAGCGTCGCGGACACGCGGGTGCGCGGTTCAGCAAGTACAGGCGTTGGCACATCGAGGGCTGTTTCAATCACGGGGTCCCCAGCCGGTTCGCCAGTCTGACCACCGTCGGAAGGAAGCCGTTGCCCGGATTTCGCACCGCTCACGACGGAAGGCACGTTGCGACACAAACGCTTGTGAACGCAATGACTTTCACCACGCCGGCTGAGGTATGATGGGTGACGTGAAAGCGCCGCTCGTCGTAGGCCTAGGCCGGGTGGGCGTGGCGATCTCGGGGCTTGCGCCGAACTTGCCGCAAAGTTCCGCGCCGGCGGCCGAGCTCGCGGCGCTGGCGACTGCCCCTGCCCCGGGTGTCGCGGTCGCGTTGCGCGCGGCGTTGAAGCTGGGCTGCCGGGCCCGCGCGGTCGGCACGCATGGCGCCGATCTGTTGGGTCAGCTCGCGCGCACCGCGCTGCGCGAGGCCGGCATCGATACGGAGCTCCTGCGCGCGGTCGGCACGTCCGCGTGCGAGACCGTGACGACCGCCGCGGATGGCGTGCTGCGCGCGCGTTATGCGGGTGAGCTCGGTGAGCCCGTCGGCTTCGATGCCGATGCCGCGATCGCGGGGGCCTCGGCGTTGCTGATCGACGGCACCGCGTCGATCGATCAGCTGCGCACCGCGGAGCGCGCGCGCACCGCGAAGGTGCCGGTGATCCTCGATGTCGGCGAGCTCCGCGATGGCACCGCCGAGCTGATCGCGGCGAGCGATATCCTGATCACGTCGGAGCGCGCGGCGTCCGAGCTTGCCCCGCGCGGCGAATTGACCGACGCGCTCGAAGAGATCATCGCACTCGGTCCACGCGCGGTCGTGATCACGCTCGGCGCGAAGGGCGCGATCGGTCGGCACGGCGATCAGATCATCCAGTGTCCGGCGTTTCCGAGCGACGTGCTCGACGCGTACGGCGCCGGTTCGGTGTTCCACGGCGGGTTCGCCGCGGCCCTGCTCTCGGAGCTCCCGTTCGCGCGCTGCATCGAGCTCGCGGCGGCGACGGCCGCGTTGTCGCTGCAAGGCCTCGGACCGTGGGCGGCGATGCCGAGTCGCGACGACGTGCTCGCGCTCGTCCGGACCCGGCGCTAACGCCGGTCGCGCTCGGAGCTTACACACAACCTTTCCGACGGGATTGCGTTGGTAGGAGCATGAACAAGCTCCTCCTGATCTTCAGTTCCGTGCTTCCCCTGGCTCTCGCCAACCCCGCCCACGCCGACCGCGACTGCGGCCGCAAAGGCGCGATGTTGATCAGTGAAGTCCATACGTCGAACGGGATCGACGTCGGTTCGAGTGGCTTCGAGGTCACCGAGTCCGGTTCGTGGCACGTGTATCACCACGATCCGAAGGCCATGGACACGCTCGACGCGACCGGCTGCCTGACCGAGGCCGAGCTCACGAGCCTGAAACAGGCGCTCGCGAACGCGCCGTGGAAGACGACCCACAACGCGATCACGTGCGACGCACTCGCGCTCGGCCACACCGAGTGGTCGGCCGGCAAGCACACGTACGCCGACGTGCTGTGCGGCAGCGAGTCGATCGACAGCACGACCCAGAAGCTGTTCGGGCTCGTCCAGAAGCTCGAGACCAAGTACACGCCGAAGCCGGCGACCCGCGCGAAGTAGCGTTCAGCGCTTCGGCCGAATCCCGACGTCGCTGCCTTCGATCTTGAAGTGCGCCTCGGCGGCGGCCATCTGTTCGGCCTCTTTCTTCGACTTGCCGACCGCGCGCGCCCACTCGTCGTCGCCGATCTTGACCGCGACCACAAAACGCTTGTCGTGATCGGGACCGAGCTCCTGGACGACCTCGTAGGTCGGGGTCGCGCGCATCCGCGCCTGCGAGGTCTCTTGCAGCCGGGTCTTGAAGTCGTAGAAGCCCTTGAACTCGACCGTCTCGATCCGCTGCGCGAGCAGTCGGTTGACCATCGCGCTCGCGGCCTCGAAGCCGCTGTCGAGATAGACCGCGGCGATCAGCGCCTCGAACGCGTCTGCGAGGATCGACGGCTTCGTACGCCCGCCGGACTTCTCTTCGCCCTTGCCGAGCATCAGCCACTGGCCGATGCCGAGCTGGGCCGCGACGTCCGAGAGCCCCGTTTCGCTCACGACCTGCGCGCGCGTCACGCTGAGCTCGCCCTCGCGCAGCTGCGGATAGCGGCGCATCAAGCGATCGCCGACGACCAGATCGAGCACCGCATCGCCGAGGAACTCGAGCCGTTCGTTGTCCTCGCCGCGATCGCCTTGTTGCTCGTTACACCAGCTCGCGTGGCGCAACGCACGTTCGAGCAACAAGCGATCGTGAAACTGGTAGCCGAGGACCGTCTCGAGCTCCGCGTAATCCACGCGGCCATGATACCCTCGACGGAGTGGAAGCGCTGCGCGAGCGTTTCGGGAAGTATCACGTCCTCGAGAAGCTCGCGCAGGGCGGCATGGCCGAGGTCTATAAGGTCAAGGCCGTCGGAATCGCCGGGTTCGAGAAGATCCAGGCGTTGAAGCGAATCCTGCCGCACTCGGCGCGCGAGGGTCGGTTCATCCGCAGCTTCATCGACGAGGCGCGGATCGCGGTCGAGCTTTCCCACCGCAACATCGTCCAGGTGTTCGACTTCGGTAAGGCCGATGGCGAGCTGTTCCTCGCGATGGAGCTGATCGAGGGATTCGATCTGCGGACCGCGACGTCGCAGGCGGTCGCGCGCGACATGCCCGCTCCGATCCCGGTCGCCGCGTACATCATCGCGGAGGTCGCGAGCGGGCTCGACTACGCGCATCGCAAGACCGACCTCTACGGCGGTGCGCTCAACATCGTGCACTGCGACGTGTCGCCGTCGAACGTGATGCTGTCGCTCGACGGCTACGTCAAGATCCTCGACTTCGGCATCGCCCGCGCGACGTTCGCGAGCGCGCTCGAGCGCCGGCGCTTGCGGGGCAAGCCGCGCTACATGGCGCCCGAGCAGACGCTCGGCGAAGCGCCGACAGCCGCCGCCGACGTGTTCGCGCTCGGCATCATCGCGTGGGAGCTGTTCGCCGGACTCCCGCTGTTCCGCGGACCGGATCTCAAATCGATCCTCGAGGCGGTACGGCGCACCGTGCCCCCGCGCCTGGATCGGTTGAACCCGGAGGTGCCGAAGGAGATCGTGGATGCGATCGAGAAGGCACTGTCGCGCGAGCCACCGGATCGTGGAACCGCGGCGGACTTGCTGGCGGCGTGCGCGCGGGCGTCGATGCAAGGCGGCGCGAGCGCACTGGCGAAGTGGCTGACCGAGATCGAAGAGGGCACGGGCTCGTTGCCAGGCGTCTCGATCCCGTCGCTGAGCGTTCAACGCGCGAGCACGTCGGTACCGGCACAGCTGGCGGTCCGCGAAGCAACGCAATCGCTCGTCGCAGCGGCGGTGCCGGCGCAGGTCCCGCCGTACGACTTCGGCGAGGGCACGCCGGGGTTCCGGCCGTCGAGCACGGTGATCGAGCCGCAGGCGCGCACGACGACCGGTGCACGGTTCGTCGGGTTCGAGCACGACGGGACGACGACCTCGAATCAGGAGCGGCCGTGGGGCCGCGCGCCGACCCCCGCGCCGGTCGCGCAGCGGTTCGGCGATCGCGATCCGACGCAGGCGACTGCTACGTCGAGCGCGCCGACCTCGCAAGCTACGCGGTGGGGCGCGCACGAGCCGACGGCTGCCGGCGTCGGCCGGTTAGTCGACGCGTTGCCGGTGCGCGAAGAGACGTTGGCGCTCGACGACCCGGGCGTCGCGACACCGAAGCTCGAACGAGCGTCGTACGCGACGCTCGTGATGGCGGAGGGCGTGAGCCCGGCGAACATGCGGTTCGATGACGAGGCGACGCAACATGCGGCGCCTCAGATGCCACCGGCGTCCGCGCACGATGCGACGAGCTTCGACGAGCTGATCGTCGAGGCCGAGGCGGAGCTCGGTGAGCTCGACGCCGGCGCGATGGCCGACGAACCGATCGACGACGACCTCGGCGCGGTCGCGACGGGTGCAGCGATCGAACGCCGGCGCACGGTCGTGGTCGTCGGCGTGTTGAGCGGCGCGCCGACCGAGACGCTGAGGCCGATCACGCGCGCGCTCGGCGAGCTCGCATATCAGCGCGGCGGCGTCGTGCTCGCGCTCGAGCCCGAGGCGCTCGTCGTCGCGTTCGGCCTCGAGGTCGCGGGCGAAGACGACGTCGCGGTCGCGATGGGCTGGGCGCTCGACGCCGCGGCGCTCGCGAAGGAGCGCCATTCTGGTTACGCCGGTGCGCCAAGGTTGCGGATCGGCGCGCGCACCAACGTCGCGAGCACCGCGACGCCCGGCGGCGCGGCGAAGATTCCGACCGAGGCGATCGACGAGGCGCGCGCGCTCGCGAAGCAAGCGACGCCGGAGCGCCCGTGGTTCGTCGGCGTCGCGGGCCGGGTGACCAGCGACCTCTACACGTTGCGCGACGTGCCGCAGCAACCCAGCTCGCGCCGCGTGATCGAGGTCGTCGGCCCGCGCCGGTTCGAGGAACGCGATCGCGCGCGGCTCGAGCGCCGGGGAAAGTTCATCGGCCGCACGGCGCAACTCGACGCGCTGATGCGGCTGTTCGATCGCGCGATGGCGGAGAACCGGCGTTATTCGGTGCTGCTCGCCGGCGCGGCCGGCACCGGCAAGAGCCGCCTGATCGCCGAACTGTTCGCGCGGATCGCCGAGCATCGCGAAGGCACGGTCACCGTGCTGACGGCCGCGAGCCCGGCGACCCGCCACACGCCGTTCGCGTTGTTGATCGATCACTATCAGGCGTCGCTCGGTATCGCGCCGGTGCGCGGGCGGGCGGCGCGCGGCCGGTTCTTGCAGCGCATGCACCATCTGTTGCGCGAAAACGGCATCCCCGAGGAACGCGCGCGCGATGTCGTCACCGATCTCGATCGCGCGCTCGAGCTCCGCGACGGCCTCGGCCTCGGCGCGCCGGAGGTCGCCGACTTGCGCCCGCGCGTCGCGGCGGGACTCGGCGTGTTCCGCGCGGCGATGACGGACAGGCACCGACCGTTGCTGACGGTGGTCGAGGACGTTCATCTCGCGGACGGACCATCGCTCGAGGTGCTGCGCCACGCGCTCGCGCTGCCGACCGCGGGCCCGGAGCTGCTGGTGATGACCGCGCGCCCCGAGGGCCCTGCCCCGCCGGCGGTCGACGCGATGCTCGAGGTCGGCGACCTGGTCGGCGGCGAGCTGCGCGCGCTGATCGCGGATCGACTCGGCGATGCGGCGACCCCGCTCAACATCGCGACCGTGCTCGCGCGCGGCGGTGGCAATCCGCTGTTCGTGGAAGAGCTCGCGCAAGCGGTGCGCGAGCATGGCGACGGGGAAGTGCCGGCGAGCGCGCGCGACGTGGTCGCCGCGCGTGTCGATCGCCTGACGGCGCGCGCGAAGCACGCGCTGCGCCTCGCGTCGGTGATGAACGGCACGGTGCGCGCGCGCATCGTCGAGGAGCTACTCGCCGAGGACGACGTCCACAGCGTCGGCATGGGCGACAACGTGATCACCGAGCTCGTCGCGGCGGGCATGTTGGTCCGGCCCGAGAGCACCGCGCAGGCGACCGAAGGCGAGCTGATCTTCGCGCGCGGATTGGTGCGCGAGGTGATCTATGAAGGCCTGCCCGACCGCGCGCAGCACGAATATCACGCGCGTGTCGGCCGGCTACTCGCGTCGCGGTTCTTTGCCGGGCGCGAAGAAGCACCCGCGACGATCGCCGATCACCTCGAGCGCGGCGGGGAGCTCGCGGGCGCCGCCGCGTTCTGGCTGCGCGCGGGCCGGCTCGCGATGACCGCGTCGGATGCCGATGCCGCAGTCGGCCACTTCACGCGGACGCTCGTGCTCGATCGTCAGCTCGGCGAGGCTCCGCCGACGGCGACTTCACGCACGCGCCGCCGCGAAGCGCTCGCCGGCCGCGAGCTCGCGAATCGGTTACGTGGTGATCTCGTGACTGACGCCGGCGATCTCGACGAGCTCCAGCTCATGTGCGCGGGGGATACCCGCCGGCTCGCGGATGTCGCGATCCGGCGCGCTCATCGGTTGCTACGCACCGGTGATTATCAGGGTGCGCAGGTCGCGACGGTTGTCGCCGAAGATCTCGGGCGCGCGGCGGGCGATGCGCGCCACGTCGGCGAGGCACTGCGCGTCCGCGGCGAGATCCTCGAGCGGCTCGGCCGGTTCGTCGAGGCGCTCGATGTGGTCGAGCGGTCGCGCCAGGTGTTCGCGAACGCCGGCGCGGCGATGGAAGAGATGCAGGCGATGGTTGGCCGCGGCCGGATCCATTTGATGCGCGCGCACTACGAAGCTGCGCGCGAAGCCTACAAGCCGGTGATCACGCGGATCGAGAAGGCCGGCGATCCGTGGCTCGAGCGCGTGGTCCAGAACCACGTCGCGATCATCGAGATGTGCCTCGGCAACTACGAGCTCGCGATGCACTCCGCCGAGCGTTCGCTCGAATTGTGCCGGCGCTACGGCGATCGCGGCCGCGAAGGCGACGGCCTCAGCGTCGCGGGCATCATCTACCTCGAGGTCGGCCTGTACGACCAGGCCGCGCGCACGTTCGACGCCGCCCTCGACCTCCTCGAGCGCGCCGGCTCGCGCTGGAGCCGCGCCGACTGCCTGATCTACGCCGGCGTGTGCGCGGTCCGCCGCGGCGGCGACGGCCTCGCGATGCTCGACGAGGCGATCGCCGAGGCGTCGATGATCGGCGCGCGCTACCTCGAAGCGAACGCGCTGATCTCGCGCGCCGGCATCCACCTCCAGCGCGGCGCATGGAAGCAAGCCGCCGCCGACGCAGCGCACGGGGTCGCGGTCGCGCGCGCGGCGACGCTCGTCGGCTACGAGATCCAGGGCCTCGCGCGCCAGGCCGTCGCGCTGACCCGTGATCGCGGCAAAGCCGCGCTCGCCGAGGCCGGCGATCTCGTTCACCGCGCGCTCGTGCTGTTCGAGCAGCAGCGCCACCTCGAAGGCTCCGAAGAGGAAGCGTACGTGAACTGCCTCGAGGTGCTCGACCTCGCAGGTGCCAAGGACCGGGCGAAGATCGTACGCGCGCGCGGCCGTGGCGAGGTCGAGCGTAAGCTGGCTGCATTGACTGATCCCGTCTGGCGCGCGGCGTACGCGGCGCGTGCAGAGTGCAAGGCGCTGTCGAGCCTGTAGCCTGGGCGAGAACACCTGCGCGCGAACACCTGCGGGCACGCGAGCGCTTCGAGCATCACGATCGGTGATGGATGCTTGGTCGAACCACGAGCTGCGCGCTAGGTCGATGTCGGGTCGCAGGGTTGGAGATTCGGCCGAGTTGTTCAGACGCGGTCGCCGCCGACGGTTCGTCGCGGGACAGCACCGCACGCGCGCGACAAGCCGCAGGCGTCCTACGTCAGACGATCCAGCCACCGGCGAGCACGCGATCACCGTCGTACAACACCGCTGCCTGCCCGCTCGCCGCCACGGTTGGCGTTGCGAGCTCGAGCTGCGCGGTCGAACCCTCGATGCGCGCCTTCACCCCGATCGGGTCGCCGCGGTGGCGGACCTGGACGACGGCGTCGAACGCCTCGCGTGGCGGAGACAGCCAGCGGAGGTCGCGCAGCGCGAACGCGCGGCGCTCGGAGGCCTCGCGGGTGCCGACGCGGACCTCGCCCTTCGCGGGATCGACGCCGGTGACGTAGCGCTTGTCGGGGATCCGGGACTTGCCAGTCTCGTCGGGTGGCAAGACGAGGTTGCCGAGGCCGCGATGCTGGCCGACCGTGAAGTGGTGGGTGCCGTCGTGGCGGCCGAGCACGGTCCCGTCGGTGTCGACGATCGCGCCTGCCATCGGCAGCGGCCGGCCGCGCTTGAGCGCGGATGCGGCGACGAAGCCGGCGTAATCACCGTCGGGGACAAAGCAGATCTCCTGCGATTCGTCCTTCGTCGCGTTCGGCAAGCGGAGGCGCAGCGCGTGCGCGCGGACTTCTTCTTTGGTCATCCCGCCGAGTGGGAAGCGGACCGCGGCGAGCTCGTCGCCCGGCATCGAGAACAAGAAGTACGACTGATCCTTCTGGGGATCGCGGCCGCGATGCAGCGCCCACGTGTCCGTCTCGCCGAGGATCTGGGCGTAGTGGCCGGTGACGAGCGTGTCGGCGCCGATCGCGCGCGCGCGTGCGAGCAGCGGTGTGAACTTGATGTGCTGGTTGCACTTCACGCACGGATTCGGGGTCTCGCCGGCGAGGTACGCCTCGACGAACTCGTCGACGACCGCGGCGCCGAACTCGGCCGACAGGTCGACGACGTAGTGCGGGATGTCGAGGTGCTCGCACACCGCGCGCGCGTCCTCGATATCGCGCGGGCCGCAGCATCGGCCCGAGCTCGCTTTGGTGCCGCGCGCGTCGTAGAGCCGCATCGTCATGCCGACGACGCGATGGCCCTGCTCGACGAGCAACGCCGCGGCGCAGGCGCTATCGACGCCTCCTGACATGGCTGCTACGACGAGACCCGACATGGGGCGGAGGTATAGCCGCAAACGCCCGCGGGCGCTAACCTGGCGGTTCCCGTGAAGATCGACGTCACCGCGACTGCGCTCGACGACACCGGCTGCGGCGTCGGCAGCGCCGGCGGGCGTGCGATTCACGTCGCGGAGCTGTTGCCCGGCGAATGGGCTGAGGTCGCGATCGATCACACCAGCCCTCACAAGCCCGAGGCGTGGGGCCGGATCGTCCGGCGGATCGGGCCGCCGAGTCCCGAGCGCGTCGAGCCCCCGTGTCCCGGGTTCGGCAGCTGCGGCGGCTGCACCTGGCAACACCTCGCCTACGGAGCGCAACTCGCTGCGAAGCGCGAGCGAGTCGTCGCTGCGCTCGGCAACATCGAGTGCGAGGTCGCGGAGGTCCGGCCGTCGCCTGCCGAGCTCGGCTATCGCAACAAGGGCAAATACGTTGTCGGTGCCGCGCGCAACGGTGACGTGATCCTCGGTGCGTATGCCCCGCGCAGTCATCACGTCGTCGACACGCTGGGGTGTCGCGTCGTCGCGCCGGTGATCGACGAGGTCGCCACGTGGTTGCGTGGCGCGGCCGCGGACGCCGGCATCGTGCCGTACGACGAAAAGACACGCGCCGGCGACTTGCGCTACGCGATCATTCGCGAGGCCGAGGCCGACGTCATGGTGGTCCTCGTCGTCACGAGCGCGGCATCGCGCGCGAAGCTCGAGCGGGTCGCGAACGCGATGGCGAAGCATCCCGCAGTGCGCGGGCTCGTCGCGATCACGAATGACCGCCGCGACGGCGCGATCGTACCGTCGGGATCCGCCGCGCGCGTGTTGATCGGGCACGGTCATCTCGTCGAGACGATCGCCGGCGTGCCGATCGAGGTCGGCGCCTCCGAATTCTTGCAGGTCAACCGCGCGCAAGCGGCCGCGATGTACGCGCGCGTCGCCGAGCTCGTCGCGGGCGCCAAGCAAGCGGTCGATCTATTCGCGGGGCTTGGCGGTATCGGCTTGCACCTCGCGCGTGCGGGCACCGCCGTCGTGGCCGTCGAGATCGATCGCGACGCGGTCGCGCAACTTCGGCGCGCCGCCGAAGCCGCGAAACTGCCGCTGACCGCGCTCGCCGGCGATGCCGGCGACATCGCGGCCGAGCTCCGCGGCCAGCTCGGCGAGCGCCCGGACGTCGTCGTCGTCAACCCGCCGCGCAAAGGGCTCGCCGGCGCACTCCAGCTCGTCGTCGACCTCGCGCCACCGACGGTGATCTACGTGAGCTGCGGACCCGAGTCCCTCGGCCGCGATCTAGCCGCGCTCGCCACCCATGGCTATCGCCCCGACGTGATCGAGCCCTTCGATCTGATGCCGGGGACCGCGCAGATCGAGACCGTCGTGCGGCTCGTGCGCAGCTAGAACAGGCAGTTCGGCGGCACGGTCGTCGTGTTGCCGAGGATCGCGCCGACCTGGACCAGCTCGCGGTTCCAGAAGCACAGCGTGTCGGCGTTGCGCAGGTAGCCGTACTGGTACTGGGTCTGGTTCGCGGTGCGATCGAGAAGTTGCCGGCCGTGCGTGTCGTGGAGGTCGGCGTCGCGGCCTTCGATGACGGCCTTCGCCTCGCCTACGAGCTCGGTCGCGCGCTGGTAGTCCGCCTGGGCGTCGCCCGTGCCGGCGAGGTGATCGACGATCGCTTGATAGGCGGCGGCGATGAACCGTGCGCGCAGCCGATCGATCGCGAGGCCATCGCGGAGCTCGCGCGACCAACGCGAATCGGGCATGTCGATCGCATCGAGCTGGGTCTCCCGCTGATCGAGCGCGCCGGCATACGCGGCGAGGGGCTCGAGCACGCTCGCCGTGAAGGCCGCCGTGTCGCCGCTCGCGACGAGGTCGTCGAACGTGACCCGATCGGGCTGCGAGATGATGTTGCCGGCGCGACCGAGATCGATCGAGGCGTCGCGGCTCGCGAGGTATGGCGCGAGCGCGTCGCCCATCAAGTACGTGTGCTGATCCTCGGCGATGCCGGCGACGACGTCACCCGCGCCGGTGCCGAGATCCGGTGCGAGCTCGTCCTTGATCGTCGTGTCGAACGCCGCCGGCAGCTCGTAGCTGTTGCGCATCGATGTGACATCGTGGAGCCAGTAACCCCATTCCCAGCCGGTCGAGAACGGCAGGTGCTCGTCGAGCGGCGCGCACGGATCGGCCGCGAGGTTGTGGAGATCGAGCCAGCGGCTGCGGATGTACAGCGGAAACGACTGCGGTATCGAATCGTCGAACGCGATCCAGTATGCGTCTTCCGGGTGATACGCGGCCTTCTGCTGCGCGCACATCCGATCGAGGAGGTACTGGCGATGCTCGGAGAAGTCGACGTGGTGATACGCGCCGTCGGTCGGCTCGTACAGGTTGTAGAAGAACGTCGTGTGGATGTCGGGGATGATCGTCGGATCGGCGTACTTGACGAGGAAGTAGTAGATCAGGTCCTCGCCCATGTACTCGACGCGCTGGTTCGCGCCGTCGTGGATGAGGGCGTGCATCTCGGCCTGCGGCGCGAGCGCGCGCAGCTGCTTCGCCACCTCGTTGGTCGCGGCGATGAACTGATCCGGATCGGCGTTGAAGAACTCGCCGAAGCTGAGGTCGTAGACGTCGAACGGCATCCCGTTCGTGATCAGCGCCAGCCGCTGGCCGACCTCGTCGGCGAGCGGGATGGTGCCGGTGGTGTCGTCGTAGAGATCGAACGCGTGCTGCAGGTTCGATTGCCCGAACAGCTCGATCTGGAGACCGACGCGAATGCCGCGCTGGTGCGCGTAGTCGAGGAGCGCGCGGGTGTACGGCTGCCATGCCGCGAAGCGGTCCGGGGTGGTCAGGATGTCGTCGAGCGCGGCCCACTGCACGTAGTTGCCGCGGTTCTCGATGATCCAGTTGATGATCCGGTGCGCGTCGTCGGGGCTGCCCGGCTCCCACAGCGCGAAGTACGGCTCGATCGGATGGAGCGTGTGAAGCTGGAAACCGCGGACGCGGATCTGCGGCTGGTGCATCGGACCCGCGGTGCCGCGGTCGTTCGGCAGGCCCGGAACGAACGAATCGTAGGGATGACGAAACCGGAACCCGAGGTTCTCGAGCGCGTCGGCGACGCCGTACTGCGCGCCGAGCACGTCGTGCGCGTGGACCGTCCAGTGCTGCGCGGCCTCGGGCTCGACCCGATAGCCCTCGAGCGGAATCGCCGGGTCGTCGACGACCGCGATGCCGAACGCACCGCCGGTCCCGATCGAGAGGCCGCCGTACGGGGTCATGCGGACGAGCTCGCCGACCGCGAAGCCCCACGGGCCTGGATCGATCGTGACGTCGCCCTTGACGTTATCGCCGCATGCCGCGAGCAGGCACGCTCCGAACACCACCAGCGTTTTCATCGGAGATCGGTGAGGTTCACGGTGACGGTGGCGTTGTCATCAGCGTGGACCGCGCGCTTCACGTTCTCGTGCTTGCCGGAGCGAAGCGTGACGTCGACGCGGAGCTCGCCGTCGGTGCTCGGAAACAAGCCGTCGAACTTGCACGGGCCGATGTCATCGGTGAGGGCCGCGCGATGATAGGTGGCGACCTGCTCCTTGTTCATCCAGAGGTCCGCGTCTACCGCCTGGACCTGGGCCGCGTTGCTGCCGAAGTCGAGAACGATCGTCGCGTGGACGCGGTCCGACTGGTTACACGACCGGCGCGCCATCAGCGCGATCACGACGCCGAATACGACCGGCATCACGCGCTTGCGGAGGAAGTCCTTCCTGGTCACGCGGCTGGTTTCTAGCACGCCGGCCGCCGGCCACTGCGAAATTCGCGGGCCGACCGCCAAAAATTGGCGTGGCGCCGGGCGGGCTTGGGACAATTCGTCGATGTCGGCCCAGGAGCGAGCATGGAACGCCGGAGAACGCGGCGCAGGCTCGCCCGGATCGATGGTCCTGCTCGCCATGGTCGCCGGGCTCGCCGCGTGTGTTGGCCGAACCCAGCCGTATCGATTCTCGTCGCCGCTGCTCGGTGGCGCTGACGTGCCACCCGCTTTCAACGCGAAGCCCGGGGATCCGAACGCGCGTTGGCGTCACCCGCGCGGCGACGATACGATCACCGTCCAGAACGGCCTGCACCCCTCGCCGCGCACGCCAGCGGAAGACCCGCGGCCCGGCGCGATCCGCGTCGCATCCGCGCAAGCCGCCGCCGAGGTCGCGACCGGCCTCGATTGGATGCACCTGCCCGCTGCGCAGGCCGTCCCGGTCGACGCACCCCACCCGCCGCTGCACGAGCCCGCCGATCTGCGCGCGCTCGTCGGTCATCGCGACTCGCACGACTCCGTGACGGCTGCACTCGGTTGGTCCGCAGAGCTCGGCACGCCGCTCGCGCTCGATCTCGAAGCGCCCGCCCTGCCCGCGCATGCTTCGGGTCGTGCTCGTGCCGCCGCCGTGATCGCAGCCTCGCTCGCGAACACGCGGGTGCTCCTCGCGTGGTCGCGCGATCACGATCGCGCGAGCGATGACATCGAGGCCGGCTCGCTCCTCGTGTTCTCGCGAACCGAGTCCGACGACGCGCCCGATCTCGTCGCGGTCGCGATCGGCCGCGACGCGCGCGGCGTCATCGAGCTCATCTACTGCGCCGGCGGCGCGATCCGCCGCGGCTTCATGGATCGTGCGCACGCCTCTCACCGCCGTGATCCCGCCGGTGACATCGAGAACACGTTCCTGCGCACCGGCAATCGCTGGCCGCCGACCGGCACGCACTACCTCGCCGGCGAGCTCTTCGTCACCGCGATCAAGCCGCGCTGACCGTCCGCGGTTCGGACATCGAGACGGCAGAGGCGCTTGATAGATCCGATCTATGGGTCGACCGAGGTCGTGGGCTGCGGGCCCAAGGCCGAAGGCAACCCGCTTGCGGCTGGGCCGAGAAATCGCTCGATGGCCGAATCCTTGTCGAACTGGATCATATCAACGGCGACAACAGCGACAATCGACTCGAAAACCCTCGAATCCTTGGCCCCAACTGTCATAGCTTGCAACCTAGTCACCGAGGCAGTAATCAGAAGCGTCGTCGCGCGCGGGTGCCGTAATGGTAGCCGGGGGAGTCTTAAAAATTCCTGCTCATAGAGCGTGCGGGTTCGAGTCCCGCCCTGCGCACTACAATGAATGTTCGGCTTGAGCGGCGTGCTTCGCGATCGCTCGCACGATCGTAGGCCACAGCTCCGTCGGTAGGTCATGGCCCATGCCTGCGATCGGCAGCCATGTTCCGCGCTGGACGCTGGTCGCGATCTTCTTGCCGGCGGATAATGGAAACATCGGGTCCGAAGAGCCGTGGATCACGAGCGTCGGCGTCGCGATCGTCGCGAGCTTCGGCCGGCGATCACCGGACGCGAGCACGCCGGCGAAGTGGCGCAAGAACCCGCGCGGGTTCAGGCCGCGCTCGAACGCGAGCGCGCCGGTCTTCTCGAGCCGCGCGACATCGGTCGGCCACGCGGTCGAGCCGATCACTCCGAACATCTTCGCGACGTGCGCGCCCGCCTCTTCCGGGGTTGTCGGCGACGGCGCGAACAGCGCACGGAACGCGCGGACCTTCGGCATATAACGACGACCGCCGGGCGACGTCATGATCGTCGTCACCGAGCGGACGCGGGTCGGATGTTCGAGCGCGAGGTGCTGCACGACCATCCCGCCGAGCGACGCGCCGACGAAGTGCGCGCTGGTCCAGCCGAGATGATCCAGGAGGCCGACGACGTCGGCTGCCATGTCAGACAGCGAATACGGCGCTCTCACCTGCAGCTTTAACAACGATCGCGCCATCAACGGCAACGGCTTCGGCGTCGGTGCATCGAGCCGCGTCGACTCGCCGATGTCACGATGATCGAACCGCACCACCTGAAAGCCTGCCGCGACGAACTGCTCGCACAGCACTTCACTCCAGAAGATCCGTTGCGCGCCGATACCCATCACGAGCACGAGCGGCATGCCGCGCTCGCCGAACACGTCGTACGCGAGCTCGACGGGCGCTTCGTTACCGTCCCGCGTGCGGTAGGTGTTCACCCGCGCTCGGCGCGACACCGGATGGGCGACCACGGCCATGTTACGAGGCGCTGCCGAACGGGTTCTTCGTGCACAGCGGCTTGCCCGACGCGGGGTCGTCGCTGCAATCGGCCGCCGGCTTCACGTCGGGCTTGGTGTCCGGCTTGACGTCGGGCTTGATCTCCGGCGTGACGTCGGGCTTCGTCACCGGTGTCTGGTCCGGCTTCACGGCTGAACCGCTGCCGGTCGCCGGCTTGACGTCGTGCACGATCGGCGCGCTCGACGTGCCCTTCGTCAACGGCTCGCTGAAGTTGACCTTGTCGTCCTTGTCGAGCGCGATGTTCACGATCTCGGTCTGGTAGCCCTTCAACGCGATCGAGTACTGGCGCGGCGCGGCCTGGCCCGGCAGCGACGTCGTGATCGGCGTCTTCGTCGGGAACGTCATGTTCGTCGCGAGATCGATCACCGTCGCGCCGTGCGGCACGGTGTCGATCGTGAGCTTCACCTTCGCCGGCAGCACCGGCTGCGGCGGCGGCTGCGGCGGAGTCGGAACCGGCGTGGGTTGCATCGCGACTACCGAGCCCTTGTCGGGCACCACGGGTGGCGCCGGCGTCTCGTGCTTGCCCGACAGCGCGACGGCCGCGACCACAGCCGCTCCCACGACGACCACCACCGCCCCGACGATCAGGGGCAGCTTCGACTTCGGCTTCGGCCCCTCGACGGCGACCTCGGGAACGCTCAGGTTCCCGGTCCACTGCGTCTTCACCCGCCCGGTACCCTCGGTCGTCACCATCTGCACGGGCTGCGACGTCGGCGTCTGCGCCCGGCGCTGCGTCGTCTGCGAAGGCGACACGACGTTCGCGGCGCGGATCTGGGTCGTCCCGCTCGGAATTGGATCGCCGCACACCTCGCGCACCGCGTTCGCGAGGTCGTCGATGGTCTGCCAGCGCGCGTTGCGATCCTTGTCGAGCGCGCGATCGATCACTTCGGCCAGCGCACGCGGCGCGCCGATCTGATCGAAGACCTCGGGTGCGATCGACGGAGGCGGCTCCGTGAGGTGCATCGACAGCACGCCCATGAAGTTGTCGGCCTCGAAAGGCACGCGGTTCGTGACCAGCTGGAACAAGATGCAGCCCATCGCGTAGACGTCGACGCGATGATCGACCTGCTCGCCGCGCGCTTGCTCCGGCGACATGTATTCGGGCGTGCCGAACAACATGCCGGTCTTCGTCAGCTTGCGCCCGCCGTCCTCGCTCGCCTCGGTCAGCTTCGCGATGCCGAAATCGAGCAGCTTCACGAAGTCTGGATCGCCGAGAAACTCGACGAGATACACGTTCTCCGGCTTGAGGTCGCGATGGACGATGCCCTTCGCGTGCGCCGCAGACAGCGCCGAGCAAATCTGCAGAAAGATCTTCTTCGTGCGCGACCACGGCAGCAGATTCCCCGCGACCCGCGCGCGCGCGATCTCGTCGTGGAGATCGTGGCCCTTCAGCAGCTCCATCGCGAAGAACACCATGCCCTCCGGCGTCGCGCCGAAGTCGCTGATGTCGATCACGTTCTCGTGGCGAATCCGCGACGCGGACTTCGCCTCCTGCATGAACCGTTCGACGAGGTCCGGCTTGCGCGCGAACTCGCCGTGCAACACCTTCAGCGCGACCTGCTTCTCGAGCACGTTGTGAATCGCGAGGTACACCGCGCCCATCCCGCCCTCGCCGAGCTTCTTCACGATCGTGTAGCGGCCCGCGAGCATCGAATTGATCAGCGGATCGTCGTTCTGCGGCAGGTACGACGTCTTCAACGACGACGCAGAGCCACCCGGATCGGTCGGCCCCATGGGCGCGACCGGCGCTCCACCCGTGGGCCGATTCGTCCTGCTGGGCGTTTGCCCCAGCTGTGTCTTCTTGTCTTCGGCCACCGGACCCCAGTCTAGCAAAACCCTAGTGCGACTGCCCTGCCAATTCAGGCCACTCCGACGCGCGGATCATCCCCGAGCAGACGTGCTGGACATAGTCGATCCGGACGCTGCGCTCGAGCGGGCTCCCCGGCATCCCACCGTCGGCGTCGCCGACGACATCGAAGTCGTTCTCCGGCCGGATCTGCTGGCCGAGCGTGTATTGCAGCGTCGCGACGATCTGATCGCGCAGCGCCACGTCGGGGACACCCTCGTGGACGCCGAGCAGGTATGCCGAGATCATCGCCTCGGTGCGCGATCCGGCCGGCGTGTTGTACGGCGGCACGAACGGCGTGACGGTGTACGCGCCGACCAGGTCGTCCTCGTCGGGATGCTCGCCGCGCTCGGGCTGCTGCTGGCGGAGAAACGCGCCGTACGCGTTACAGAACTCGCGGTACGCCGGTTTCTGGACCGCCGGATAGATCGCCTCGGCGGCGATGCACGTCCAGTGCTCCTCGCCGAAGATGAACCCGCCCATGAAGAAGTCGTACCAACCGACGAGCCAGTCGAGCGCCCGCTCGGCGGCCTGCACGTAGCGCGGATCCTTCGTCACGACATACATCCGCGTCAGCGCGAGCGCCGCCTCACCGGAGTAGTAGAGCAGCTGCGACTTGTCGTCGGCGACCCGGGTCACCGGGTTGTACAGGTGCCGGAACGAGCCATCGGGCCGCTGCATGAACAGGATCCAATTCGCGAGCTTCGTCGACAGCTCGCGATAACGCTGATCGCCCGTCGCGAGCTCGTACTCGGCGAGCGCGACGACGACGAGCGCCGTCGATCCGAGCTGCGCGTCGTGCTCGCCCTTGTCGAGCACGCAGTCGACGTCGGTGCCGTCGGGCAGCTTCGTCGCGCAGCCACCGTCCTTCATCAAAAGCACCAGGTGGGCGAACGCGCGCTCGATCGGCTCGCGCAACCACTCCTGCTTCGTGATCCGGTAGACCTGCGCCAGGAAGTACGTCGTGCCGCCGTGGCGCGGCATCGAGTACGCGCCCGGCCGCGTCGGATCGGTCTTCACGCCGGTCGTCAGATCGTGCTCGTAGACGTAGCGGCCGTTCGGCGCGAGATGCGCGACGAGGTAATGCGCGCCCGCCAGCGCTGCTGTCCGCAGCGCATCGGCCGACAGCTTCGGCGCCGGCGGGATGCCGCGATAGAGCTGGAGCGGCGCCAGGTCGCGATGTGGCGCCGGCTGCTCGACGAACGCGTCGGTGCGAAACCGGAACAGTGCCCTGCGATCGACCCTCGCGCCGACCCGGCCGCCGACCATCGCCGCGATCCGATCGAGATCGACGCCCATCGCGAAATCGCCCATCGACTCGCTCGGCCGCTTCGTCGAGAGTAGCTTCGCCATCACGAGCTCGTGGGGGAGCACCAGCGCGGTCTTGACGTTTACCTCCGCATCGCCTCCAGCGCTGCTACGCGCCGGGCGTTCGCCCGACTTGTCGACCGTCGCGCCGATGCCGTCGACGCCTGGATTGAGCGCGAGCAGCGACGCCACGCCCGGCAACGCGAGCGCGCTCATCAACGCTTCGGTATCGCCGAGCGGCGCGCGCCCCGCGATCACGTCGACCTGGATCCGCGCGTCCGTGATCCGCGGCATCGTCTTGATCTGCGGCCGCGCACGCAGCAGCGTCGCTGCCGCATCGACCGCTGCGCCGAGATCCGCGCCGCGCCCGTCGACCCGGATCGCCGTGCGGCCATCGCTCCACACCGTGACCGCGACGGTGTCGGCCGCACGGTGGACGTCGCAGCGCGGCGGATCCTGATCCGACAGCGCCGCGCGCAGCGTTGCGATCACCCGCGTGCGCTCGCCATCGTCGAGGCGCGCCGGCGGCGGAATCCGATACGCGCTGAACACGATCGCGGTCACCGCGAGCAGCACGGCGCTCGGCACCGTCCACACGATCAGCAACCACCAGCCACGCTTCATGCGTACACGCGGCGACCGGAGCGCGACATCAGCCACTTGACCTGGACGATCGGCAGCAGCGCGACGACCTCGATCACGAGCGCGACCGCGACGAGCGCACCCGATGCCGCGGCCTGGCCGAACGCGCCGTACACGCCCGCCAGGAACGCGGCCGATGCGAGCAGCCGGACGATGATCAGGAACGTGCTCAACAGGATCAACGAACCGCCTGCGATCGCGACCCAGCGGCCACGCTTGCGCAGCTTCGGCACGAACACCGACGCCATCCCGAGCGCCATGACCTGGAGCGCGATCGGAATCGACCACAAGTGGATCTTCGCGCTCGTCATCCAGGTCGGGACCGCCTTCACGATCACGACGACGTAGATGATGACCGCGAGCTGATCGAGCCCGAGATAGATGTACGGGCGAAGATCTTTACGCGCGGCCACGCGCCGAGCCTAGCGCATCGGCCGAGCCCGATCGCGGATCCCGACACGCTCGGACGTCGTACTCGTCGGCTAGTAGCAGCCGGGGCGCTGCACGGGCGGTGGCGGACTCGACGACGGCATGACCTGGCGCAGATAGTCGAACTCGTCGTCGCAAAAGACTCCCGGCCCCTGCCCCTGCAGCTCCGCACGCTCGAGGAACGGCCGATCCCCACCGGCATCCATCAGCCGGTTCGGCGCGTCACCCGCATCATGGAAGCCGTCGGCGTACGGGTTCGCGAGGCCGAGCGAGTGCCCGATCTCGTGAGCCAGCGTGCCGCCGATCAAGTTGCCCATCACGAACACGGCACAGCCGATCTGATCCTTGCGCTCCTTGCCGGGGCACGCCGAGCCATCGCTCGGCAACGCGAAATCTGCGAGGTCGTTCGCGACGACCGGCGAGCCGCCCTGGTCGCTGCGGAACGGATCGAAGATCTGATCGAACGCCTCGTCGGCGCCGGGCACGACCGGGCTGAACACGCCGGGATGCTCGGAGAAGCCCATCAGGGACCGCACGAACACCCCGCCGTATCCCGGATAGCCGTCCTCCTGGGTCACCGCGTTGACGCCACCGAGCTTGTCGTAGAGCCGGAGGTTGCCGTTGTCCTTGCCGGGAGAGTTGTCGTAGCCAAACAAGCCCATGTTGTTCGGATCGACGCCGACGATCTCGACGTTCTCGTACAGCGCGAAGTCGGTGACCGGCGTCGAGCGGAACTCGATGTTGACGCCGAGGTACGCCTTGTTACACACGGCCAGGATCCGCTCGCGGATCTTGTTGTCGACGGCGCGCATGCCGAAATCGCGAAGCTCCTCGACGTACGCGCTCTGATAATGCAGGTACACGACCTGCTTGACCGGCGCGATGTCGAACGTGACGGCGAGCGAGACGCCGCGCACGGTGTCAGCGCCGTAGCTGACGATCGGGGTCATCGTCCCGGTGAAGTGACCGGTGTCGTGATAGAGGTCGAGCGCGTGGCCGAGCGTGTCGTCGGTGTTGACGACGTAACGCACGAGCTTGCCCTCGACCCACTCCGGGATCAGGTCCATCAGCACCGGCGCAGGGTTGCCGCCGATCTTGTTGAACGTGCCCGACAGCTCGATCTGGGTCACCGCGTTCGGTTCGCCGCCGACGAACCCGCCGCCGCGCACGAACACGTACTGGCCGAGCGATGCGGCCGGCGGATCGACCGAGAATACCTGGGCCGTGACCAGCGTGAACTGCGTGGTCGTCGCGCTCGCCGCGATCTCGGTCTGCGCCGTCTGCTTGTTGACGACCTGGACCTTGCCGGTGAACTGACCGGGCTTGATGCCGACGAGCTTCGGCGAGAACGGAAACGTCGCCTTCACGCGCGACATCTCATCGATCGACCGCATCGCGATGTCCTGGCTCGCGATCGGCTGACAGGTGCCGCCGGCGTCGGGCTGGAAGCACCCGGTGATCCGGGCGACCGTCGTGCCCTCGTCGCCGCCGAGCAAGAAGCCGTCACCCTCGACCTCGATCTGATCGTTGACGAAGTGGACTCCGTCCATCACCGTCGTCGCGGTCGGCGTGAGGTGGTTGCGAAAGCTCAGCTTCACGTCGAGCGGCTGGCTCGAGTACGTGTTGCCGTCGCTCGTCGCGACGACGTCGATCTGTGCGGTGCCGTCGAAGTCGACATCGCCACCGACCTCGTCGAGGTTGCCGCCGGTGATCGCGACCGTCATCGAGCCGAAGTCGACGAACGCAGCCGGCCACTGCACATCGACGTCGTTGCCGTGCGCCGTGCCGACGAGGTGCAGTGTGGTCGCGCCCCATTGCGCGTCGACGAACGAGTCGCCCGTGATCGCGAGCTTCGTCCCAGGGACGATCGTCGCCGGCGCGACCTTCGCGAGCGAGAGCTCCTCGAGCCCCGGATCGGGTGCCGTCGAGGTGGCGCAGCCCGCGACCCCGAAGAAGGCCGCGAACAGGAACCACACCGCACGCATTACTGGATCCCGAGCGCGAGCGTGTACGAGTTGGTCGCGCCGTTGAAGCCGCGAACGACGACGTCGTACTCGCAGCCACTATCGCAACCCGTCGGTGCCGTGAACACGGCGTGCTCGTTCGACGACGCGCCTTGGCCGTGGTCCGGCGAGCACGACTGGACGTTGTTGATGTCGCACGGCCAGAGGTCCGTCGAGTTTCGGTAGAGGTGAAGGTCGAGGTCTCCCGACTCGGCGGACTGCGTGAACGTCAGGTCGATCGTCAGCTTCTCGCCGGTGTAGAGCGTGGTCTTGAACCAGTCGTCGTCGTTCGGGCAGATCTGGTTGCCCGCCGACGAGTACGTCGGATAGGTCGTCGCACGCGCCTGACTGAACGTGTCGTCATCCTCGTTCGTGTCGTCGACGCACGACGTGTTGCACGTCTCGGCCGTCTGCTCGTAATCGAGCAGGTACTCGCTGCGCGCATGGCCGTAGCCGTTGACCTTGACGTAGTACGTCGCAGCCGGCAGGCACGTGTTGATCTCTTCATTCGGCGTGTAGCTCGTCGAGGCGGTCACGACCGTGCCGTCCGAGTGATAGAGGTGGAGGTCGAGATCCGAGGCGCCGTCGCCGGCGACCTGCAGATCGAGGCGCTGGCTCGCGCTCAGCACGATCTTGTACCAGTCGTCGTTCATCCGCGTGTCGCTGGTCGTCGACGGGCAGCTGACGAGGTCGTAGAGGTCGGGCGCCATCGTCGGGTTGTGCGACGCCGCCGAGCGGTCATCGTTCGCTTCCCACGTGTCGTCCTGGCACTGGCCGGTCGGCGCCGTGCACGTGCCGCTCTGCGGGACGCACTGGTTCGCCTGGGCGCCGTCGACCGAGTAGATCGTCGCAGCCGAGCAGCTGTAGCCGGTCGGGCAGCCTGCGCCGCACGCCTGCAGACAGTACGAATCGCCGAGCGAGCCGACGTACACGCACTCGTTGCCGGTGCCGCACTGCGAATCGGCCGTGCATGCCTGGCACAGCCCCGCGGTCGTCGTCCCGCCGGCGGTGACCACCATCGAATAGACCTGCGACTGCGTCGAGTGATCGCAGGTGCCCATCGAGTCGTCGTCGTCATCCGCGACGATCACGTAGTACAGGGTCGCTGCCGTGCCGGCGGTCGCCGACGCCACCGGGTTCGGCACTGCGGCCGTGTACTGGCCGTTCGTCGTCGAGCCCGACGTCCGAGACATCGAGACCTGCGTCATGTGCGAGACGTCGGGCGTCGCGCCCGGGTTCGTCGTCGAGTAATAGAACAGCGGTGCGTCCTTGAGACCCTTGTCGTCCGTGATCGTCGCGACGGGTGCGAGATCGAGACGCGTGGTCTGGTTCGCCGGCGTGTGCGCGATCACTGGCGCGGTTCCGGGACAGCTCGTGCCGCCGCTGCCACCGCGCAACACGACCAGGTACTGCTTGAGGGTCTTCGGGTTATCCGAGTCGTCCGCCGATAGCGTCAGCGTGTAGCGGGTCTCGCTCTGCTGCGCCTTGGTCGGGCACCACTTCCACTTCGCGCTCTGGCCATCTGCCGGCGTCAGCGTCGCGCCGTCGATCAGCGGCGCTTCCTGGGCGATCTTGACCATCGGCGTGTCCTGATCTTCGATCACGATGTCGAGCTCGACACAGGTCTGCTTCGCCAAGTCGATCGTCGTCCCGGTGCCGAGCGGCTGGCGAAACACCGGCGCGGTCGCCGACCCGATCGCCGACTTGACGTCGATCGTGATCGTCACCGTGGCGGTCTCGCCGCCGTTCGAGACCGTGAAGTCGAACGGGTGCTGGCCGACGTCGGCCGCGAGCGGCGTCCATCGGAACACGCCGGCGCCGCTGGGCGACACCGTGACCTGCGCGTTGCCGTCGAGGTCCATCAGGTCCGCGGCGTGGTAGCCGTACGTCAGCTTGCCGCCATCCGTGGAGCTGCCGTTGAGGTCGATCTTGAGCTCGCTGCCGACCTGGGCGACCTGGTCGCTAAGGCCATCCAGCTCCGGAGGGACCCCGCCGGTGCAGGCTACTAGAGTAGCCAGCGAAGCGAGACTGGTCATGGTCACGAGACCACGGCGCATGGTGAGTTTGGCTAAGCGCATGACGTCCTTCCGGGGCAGGTCCGATGGCTGTCGGATGCGGGTCCCTACAGCAACCGTCGGGCCACGACGTGACGCACCCCGTACGTCCGGATCGGGGTCGGATCTCGCGTCTAACCCCGCCGAACTGCTCAGCGCGTGAGGGCGGCGTGGTCTTCGCCGAGCGCGAACGTGATCAAACCCTGGGCTACCGGATCCGCCAGGAAGCTCGGGACGTCAGTGCCTGCAGACGCCGCCAGGATGCCGAGGCCGGCCAGGATCGAGCCCGACGCGACGAGCCCCGCGCGCAACCCGGCGACGCGTAAGTCGCGTGCGAGTTGCTCGTGCTTGAAGTGCGGCGCGTCGACGGCGAGCGCGTGAGGACGCAGCTCGTTCAGGAGGCCGGTCGGGATCAGCCGCCGCAGCTTCTGCATCTGCGTCGCGATCGCGGCCTCCTCGAGGCCCTCTTGCGGGAAGTCGGGCTGGAACTGGCGCAGCAATGCAACGACCAGCACGCCGAGGTCGGACTCCGCCAGGCGCGCCGGAATCGCGAGCGACGCCTGCGCGAGCTTCAACGCGGCGCCGGCGGCGAACCGCACGCGAGTCGGATCGGCCTTCGCGATCTCGGCGCCGATCACGAGCGACACCGGTGAGGTCGGCTCCGCGACCATCGCGTACGGCTGGCGGGTCGAGACGTAGACGTCGATCTCGCCGAACCCGAGCCCGGTCGCGACGTCCTGGGCATGCGCCGCGACGGGCGAGTCCTTCGCGCGCAGACGATCGCCGCGGCCGACGCCGTACGCCGCGCGGAGGTCGATGCCGACGTGCTTGCCGAGCTTGTCGCCGAGCAGTGTGAACAGCGTGCGGAGCTCGGGTTGGACGGTGCGCGGGAACAGCACCTCGTCGGCATCCGGCACGAGCAACGGCGCGAGATCGATCCGCCGGTTCTCGGAGAGCAGGACGCGCTCGGGCTCGCCGGCAGCGCCGAGCAACGTCGCGAGCTCCGCGGCCGCACGCGCGATCGGGATCGAGCCGTCGACCCCGGCCGCACCCCGCGCGGCCATCGCTCGCGCGATCACGCGATACGCGACGCCGTCCTTCGGATCGTGCGCGACGCGCGTGCGCATCGTGCCCGCGACGCGGTTGAGATGGACGCGCACCGACTGCATGTCGCCGGCCTCGCGATAGAACTCGACGAGCTTCTGGAGCGCCTCGTCGTTCGTCGGTGCACCATCGAGCGCGAGGTTGAGCGCGCGTTCGGCCCGCTTCGCATCCCCGAAGCCGAGCTTGAAGATCTTCGCGACGCGGTGGAGGTGCTGCGCGCGCTTCTCTGGATCCTCGGTCGCCTTGACGAGTCGCTCGCACGCGCCGAGCGCGAGCTTCCACTCGCCGGTCTGGGTCGCGAGGTCCGCCAACCGGACGAGCGTATTTTCGTCGTCGGGCTGGTAGCTGAGGGCACGCTGGAACGCGCGGAGCGCCATGTTCGGATCGTTCAGGCGATCCGCGTACAGGAGGCCGAGCCGGTAGAGCAGCGTCGTCAGGACCTTCGGATCGTGTTCGAGCCGCGCGCGCGACATCAGCGCGTCGGCGGCCTCTTGCCAGCTGCCCTGCTCCCACGCGATGTCCGCGACCGCCGCGTGCGAGCGGAGATCGTTCGGATCCGTCGCGAGGATCTCGCGGTAGTGCCGCTTCGCTGTCTCGCGATCGTCGAGGAAGTTGCGATGGAGCTCGGCCACCGCGCGGTGGAGCTCGACCCGCACGCGTTCGCCAGTCTCGTGATCGAGGCGCTTCGCGAGCACGATCGCGAGCTCGTCGTGGTTCGCGTCTTCCTCGAGCAGGATGCGGAGCCGCAAGAATGCATCCTTGTGGCTCGGATCGGCATCGAGCGCCCGCCGAAACGCGGCCATTGCCCCGCCACCCTCGAGCGCCTTGTCCATCAGCACGACGCCGGCGAAGTGATGCAGCCGCGCCTTGGCATCGGACTCGGTCGCCGCGGTGCCCTGGCGGGTCGCCGCTTGCGCGACGTCGATCCACAGCTGGCCCTTGAGCGCCGCGTTGCGCCAGCCTTCGAGCGCCGGGACGTGACCGGGCTGGACCTCGTCGGCCTTGCCGAACTTCTGGACCGCGGCGTCGATCTGGCCGATCTCGGCGAGCGTCTCGCCGGCGCGCGTGTAGAACGTCGCCTGCGTGCGTGCGTCTCCGTCGAAGTAGGCGGCGATCTGTTCTTCGAGTGCAGCGAGGTCGGCCGATCCGCCGCCGCGCCGGACGATCGATTCGAGGTGGAGCAGCGCGAGCCGATGGCGCGGATCGTTCGCGAGCGCGCTGCGATACAGCTCGACGAGCTCGGCATCGGGGCGCTGATCCCGCTCGGCGAGCCCGGCGGTATCCATGATCAGCGCGGCGCGGTCGTGTGCAGTGTCAGCGCTGAGCTGTTCGATCTCCTGACGGCGCAACCGCACCAGGTCGCCGAGCTGATCGCCGACCGCGTATTCGCGCTCGAGCCGGTGCATGAGATCGATCCGCGAGGGATCGGCCTGCGATGCGCTCTCGAGTGCGACCTGGGCGGCGCCGGCGTCGGCGCGGAGCTCCTTGTCGATGTGCGCGAGCAACTCGTACGCGTCGGCCTTCGCCGCGCCATCGCCGGCGGTCTCCGCGGTCTTGAGCTGTTCGAGCGCGAGCGCGGTGAGCGGACCCGGTTCGCGGATCTGATTCGCGAGCCGGATCAGAGGCAGCGCCGCGAGCGGGTCGCCGGGACGCAGCTCGAGCGCGCGTTGATACAGCGCGAGCGCACCGGCACCGTCGCCCTGCGATGCCGCGAGATCGCCGTCGCGCACGATCCGCGCGAATGCATCCTTCGCGGCAGCCGTGCCGACCGCGGCGTGGATGCCGCTCGGCGTGTGGGCGCGCGAGGCCGCGCTCGGCCGATCGCCGGAACGCCGGCGTGCTGCGGCGAGCAGGTCGGAAATGATGCCGACGTGCGGGAACGCGCGCTCCGCTTGCGCGAGCAGCGTCGTCGCGCGCGCGGCATCACCACCGTCGAGCGCGAGCTGGGCGGCGCGCAGACGCAGCGCGCCCGCTTCGGTCGACGAGCCGAGCTGGTTCGCACGCTGTTCGAGCGCTTGCGACGCATCGCCGAGCTCGTTGCGACGCGCAGCCGCGAACACGAGCCACGCGATCCGTCGCGGATCGTCGAGCCCGCTGGTCTCGCGCAGGACGAGCTCCGCGGCATCCGCTTGATCCGGACCGCTCGCGAGCAGCGCACGTGCACGGCGCAGCCCGAGGCTGGCAGCGGCCCACGGCGAGGCCTCGGCTTGCTGCGCGCGCCGGAGGACCTCGTTGATCACGTCGCGGTCTCCGAGCCGTTGCGCGAGGACGATCGCGGCGGCGTGCGCGGCGGGTGAGTTACCGCGTGCACCGTCGAGCACGTGGCCCCACGCGTCGAGCGCTGCGGCGGTCGTGCGTTGCAGATCCTCGGTATCCGGCGGTTCCACCGCGGTGGCGGCGCCGACCGCTTCTTCCCACGCGAGCGCGCTGCGCAGCTGCGCGACCTCGCGATCGAGGCGTTCCCCCGGATCGGCGGCGAGCTCGGCGAGCAGCTTCGCGCGGTCGCTCCATTTGCCGGCCGCGGCGAGTGCCTCGGCGAGTGCCTCGGTCAAGGCGAGTGACTCGGGCCGATCCGCGTGGCCTTTCTGGAGCAGCTCGATCGCGGCGTCGAGATGGCTCTGGCCGATCAGCTGGAACGCGGCCCGCAAGCGAGCGCGCTCGCGTTCGGCATCTGCGGCGACCTCGAGGTCGACGTCGATCGAGAGCTGGGTCGCCTCGGCCGCGACGTGCGCGGTGCGCAGCTGCTGCGCCGCGTAGTCGTCGCCTGGATCGTGCGTGATCGCCGCGCGCCAGAGCTCGGCGCCGCGGGCGGGATCGAGCTCGGCGGCGCGCGCGGCCGCGTACGACCGCTCGGTCGGCGCGGCGGATTCGGACGCGGCCCACGTCGCGAACGCCTGACCCGCGGTGGCCGGATCTCCGGCGGTGCTCGCGGTCTCGGCGGCGATCCGCAACACGAGCGGATCGTACGGCGCGGCGGCGGTCGCGAGCTGCGCGGCGGCTACTGCGGTCGGCGATGCGGTCCAGTGTTGCGCGCGCAGCGCGAGCGCGGCGGCGCTCGTCGGATCCGTCGCTTCGACCTGGCGCGCGAGATCGAGTAGCGCGACCGCTGCTGCTTCACCATCGAGGCGGCCGACTGCTTGACGGATCGCACCGAGGCGCGCGCCGAGCGACGTGGGATCGGATTCCGCGGCCGATGCGAACCAGGTCGCGGCTCCCGCGCTGTCGTTCTGATGGGCGGCGAGGACGCCGCGCGCGGACTGGATCGCCGCGCGCAGCTCGTTGTCGCTGACCGCGTGGGTGAGCTGCTCGAGCGCGCGGCCGAACTCGTCGGCACGGCCGTCGAGGAATGCGAGCTCGAGCTGCGCGAGCAACGAGCGGACATCCGACGGCGCGCTATCGAGGATCTCGCCGACCGCGACGCGTGCGAGGTCTTGCTCGCCGCTCGCCAGCAACAGGTCGATCCGGTAGTGCGCGAGCGGCCGGCGCTCGAGCGCACCCGCCACCGCGAGCTCGGCATCGAGCTGGCGAGTCGCTTCGATCAAGTCACCGCTCGCGCGCGCGATCCGGCGCAGGCCGCGCAGCGCGGCGGTCGCGCGTGGATCGGTGAGCAGTGCAGCATCGTAGTGTGCGCGCGCGCGATCGGTCTCACCGAGCCGTTCGCACAGCCGGCCTGCCTCGATCCGGAGGGCTGCGGACGTCGCCGTCTCGTCGACCGTCGCGAGCTCGCGCTCGAAGATCTCGAGCGTGCGCGCGGCATCTTCGTCGAGCTGACTGGTCGGCAGCGGCTGGACTTGTTCGGGCAGCTGGATCGCTTCGAGATCGATCGACGGCTCGACGTCGGAGGCCTCGTCCGCGATCGGCAGCGGTGTCTGCATCCGCGCGTGCTGGCGGCCCGGCCGCGGCGCAGACACGCCGTCGTAGGTCTCGAACTGATCGAACTGCGGCTGGCTCTTGCGCGCGGGCGGTGCCGGCGGGCCGCCGAGGACGTCGGTCAACGCGGGCGGGCGCGAGGTCCGCCCCGAACGGCCGGTGTTCTCCGGCACCGGTGTCGGCCGCGCGGAGGCGCCGACGGCGCCGAGGCCGTACAGCGTACGCGTCGGATCGTGGGACTCCATCTCGACCGCCGGCTCGGGCGGCGCGGCGGGCTCGTTCACCTCGACGCCGAAATCGAGATCGTCGTCGGCGCTCGGATCGGGCGTGCGCGCGCGGCGGACGTCGAGGCGAGTGGGCGCGGCCACGGGCTCGTCGACATCTTCCTCGGACAACACGTCGTCGACCGACATGTTGATCGTCTCGTGCGCGTCTTCGCTCGAGTCGCCGATGCTATCGAGCGCCGCATCGAGGTGCGGCACGTGCGACGGCGCCGGTCGGATCTGGACGATGTCGGTGCCACCCGGCGGCGTCTCCGGACGCCGGCGCGGAATCATCTCGCCGATCGCGAGATCCTCTTCGGCGCCCACCGCGGCGGCGACATCCGAGAAGTCATCCTCGCCCGCAGGCTCGACCGGAATGCTGTCGGCGACTTCGATGACCGGATCGGATTCGCGCTTCTGCGGCGCGACCGGTTGCTTGGTCGCTTTCTCGGTCCTGCGGACCACGTGCGCGGCGGTCCGGCGCGGCGCGGCGGTCTCGGCGGGCGGTGGCGTGGGCTCGGCGTCCGCTTCGCTCGCGTCCGCACCGATCTCGATGTCGGCGTAATCGTCCTCGTCGATCAGCACCTGCGGCGCGGTCTCGTGCAGCGCGAACGGAGGCGGCGCGGTCGGCGCCTTCGAGCGCGCCTCGGCCCGCGCGGACGCCATCTCGTCGAGGTCGCCGACGCGCGTGTTCTCGGCGAACGGCGAGTCTTCCTGGACTTGTGACGCTTGCGGCGCGTAGTTCGCGAGCGGCACGGCGACCGGCGTCGCCCGCCGGATGATCGCAGGACCGGTCCGGCGTGGCGGTGAAGGAGGCGTCGCGCGGGGTGGCGGCGCCGCCGGCTCGTCGATCGGGAAGTCGGTGTCGTCGGGCGCGGCCTCGACGCGCGGCCGCGACGCCGACGTGTAGACGTCTTCCTCGTCGATCGCATCGATCGCGACCGGGACGTCGTCATAGCCGTTCTGCGTGCTCGACCGCTTCGCCGGCGTCGCGCCGAGGAAGTCGCCGAGCGCACTCGGCGGGCCCGCCGCGCCGATGTCGGAGAAGTCAGTCTCGAGCGGATCGGCGTCCGCCGGGTCTTTCGTGAAGGAAGATGCACGCGGGGCAGCCGGCGCGACGTCGATATGGGTCGTTTCGCTGGCGGCGGCGCGATCGAGCGTGAGCTGATCTTCGAGGTCGGACGGAAGATCCTCGTCGGTGCGCTCCTGCGCGCCGAGCACGGCCTCGGGTACGCGGTTAGGCTTCGACGGCGGCGCCGGCGCGGGCCACTCCATCACCGGTTCGTCACCGGGGGTCGCGGCGGCTTCGGGCCCGCCGTGTAGGTTGTCGAACATCGAGTCCCACGCGTCGAGCTCGTTCGACAGTTCCGCGTCGCCGAGGAACGGCTTCTGGCCTTTCGGCGGATCCTTCTTCGTCACCGGTTCCCCTTGAGCGCGATGCCGAGCTTCTCGCGGAGCTTCAGGTGGTCCTCCGAAACGGCCCAGGCAACGAGCTCGAGCGCGGGCACGCTGTCTTCGAGCGTGCGCCCGCCCTTGCCGACGTCGAGCACCGCGAGCGCGACCGCGAGGTCACCGCCCCACGCGAGGCCTGCGCGATGGCCGACGGCATTCGCGGCGTGACGCAGGCCCGCGACATCGCCGAGTCCGGCCTTGTGCTGCGCCGCGATCTGGACGACCGCCGCGCGGGCCTTGCGCGAGAACTGCTTCTTCAACGCCTTCGCGCGCTCGGCGATCGCGGTGTCTTGATCTGCGGCTTGCTCGGCGAGCGCGGCCGGCACTTGCGCTTCGGCGGCGCGCAGCGCGGCGACCAGGGTCCACTCGAGCTCGCTGCCATGGAGCTCCGCGAGCGTCGCGACGCCCTCCGCGATGCTCGCGACCGCACGGCCGAGTGCGAACCGATGCTGCGGCATCGTCGCGGCCGCGACGTCGGCTCCGAGGCACAGGATCGGCGTCTCGCCCGCGAGCGCGCGAGCAAAGCCGCTGCGGCCCGGGCTGATGTAGACATCGACGTCGTCGATTCCGAACGACGCGAGCGCGTCGGCGACGGGCTGGTACTTGTCGGCGAGCTTCTTGATCGCGAGCTTGTCGCCCTTTGCGAACCCGAGCTTGACGATGTCGACGCCGGTCGAGACCTGGACCGCCGGTGCGATCGCGCGCCACAGCTCCGCGAGCGGACCGCCGAGCGAACCGCGCAGGGCCGCGCGGGCGAGGTCGTCGAGCTTCACGCGCACGGGCGTGACCAGCTGCTGGCGGCCCTGCTGGAGCACCTGGCGCTGGTCGATCGTCGGCGTCGCGAGTGCCTCGACCGCGACGAGCGCGACCCAGCGCGCGTCGACGTCCATCTGCCACGCGTTGATCTGCGCGAGCCGCTCGTAGAGCTGGCCATTGCGCGGGTTCTGGACGATCGCGGCGCGCAGGCTGGTTGCCGCACCGAGCAGCATCTGCGCCCGTGCCGGCGGGTCGAGCAGGTCGGCGAGCTCGCGCACGACATCGAGGTTCAACGGATCGAGTCCGCGCGCGCGATCGAGCGACATCCGCGCGGCGACGCGATCGCCGATCTTGTCGCGGAGCAGTTGCGCGAGCCGGAGCTCCTCGCGCGCCTTCTCGGGCTGGGTCGGGCGCAGCCGGATGATCTGGCGGAGCTCGCGGATCGCGCGCTCCCAATCGCTGACGCGCACACACAGCCCGAGCAAGCGCTCGCGGAGATGCGGATCCTCGGGATTCGCCTCGACGACGCGCTCTAGCTGCTCGATCGCGCCGGCGACATCGCCTGACTTCTCGTCGAGCACCTGGGCCAGCTGGAGCTCGATCTCGCCGCGCTTGGCCGGCCGCTTCTCGACCTTCAAGAACCGCCGCCACAGCCGAACGGTCGTCTCGACATCACCGGCGTTGAGCGCGAGCTCGGCGCGGAACCGGAGCGCCTCGGTGTGATCGGGCACGCCATCGAGCAACACGTCGAGGTCGCCCATCGCCGCGGCCTGATCGCCGAGGCCATGCAGCACGGTCGCGCGCTCGAGCAGCAGCGGCGCCATCCGGGTGTGGCGCTCGTCGCCGCCCTCGCCTTCGAGCCACACCAGCCGCTCGGTGACCACGTGGATCAGCGTGCGCACGTCGGCGCGCTCGCGGAGCAGCTCGAGCAAGCGGTCGATCTCGGGCGCGCCTTGTTCGATCGCGACGATCCGCTTGTATGCGGCAACCGCGTAGTCCTTGTTCGACGGTAGGCCGGGGCCGTCGAAGATCTTCGCGGCCTCGCGCAACAGCTCGAGCTTCGCGGTCGGGTCGCCGAGGACCCGCGCGAGCGCGAAGCTCGCCTGTGCGAGCGTACCCTTGTCGTTGGCGCGAGCGGCCATCCGGCGCAGTGCACCGAGTGCGCGCAGATCATCGTGCTCGGTCTTGAGCACCCCGGCGACGACGACGCCGGCTTCGCGCAGCCGGCCGGCGAGCTCGAGCGCTTCGGCGCGATCGAGATCCCACGACGACCGCGCTTTCGGATCGTCGGCGAGCGCGCCGCGCATCTCGAGGACCTCGGCGCGCGCGAGCAACGGATCGACCGAAGCGAACGCGTCTCCGGCATCGACCGACGGCAATACGGAGGTCTCGGCGACGACCAGCATCGCGCTCGCGTCGTCAGGCGCGGCGATGCGCGCGGCGGTGACGCGTTGATTCGCGAGATCGAGATCGCCGTTTGCGGCGGCCATCGCGGCGGAGCGCAGGAGCAGCGCCGCGGCAGCCTCGGGCATCTGGATCGTCGCGGCGAGCCCTTCGAACGCAGCGGCGAGCGCGGCCGGTTCGCCACGCCGCGCGGCGACGAGCGCGGCACCGAGTTGCGCGCCGCTGCGGGTGGCATCGAGAGCGATCGCGGCTTCGAACGATTGCGCGGCGCGGTCGAAGTCCTCGAGCACGAGCGCGTACATCCAGCCACTGTCCTCGGCGAGCGCGGCACCGAGCCGTTGATCTCCGGTCTTGCCGGCGAGCGCGGCCGTCGACTCGACGCGCATGATCGTATCGCCGCGGCCGACCGCGAGATCGCCGAGCGCGAGTGCGGACGCGACGGCGGCGACGCTCGATTGCGCGTCGTCATCGGCAGCCATCACGCTGCGATAGACATCCGCCGCTTCGTCTGCCTCGGGGCCGAGCGCAGGTC
Organism: Deltaproteobacteria bacterium; assembly: GCA_040004535.1. GTDB lineage: Bacteria > Myxococcota_A > Polyangia > Haliangiales > Haliangiaceae > JABFXX01. Next base: position 6,840 of record JBDUAS010000025.1, on the reverse strand, counting down.
TCGCCCCCTCCATCTTGGCCAGTGCGGCCTTCTCGAGCGCACGGCCGTGCAAGTAATGCGCGGCCGGCGTCGCGTCTTGGAGCTCCGCAAGCGCGGCGCGGGCAGCGACCTCGCTGATGCGGTCGCCGAGCTTCGCGCCCGTGCGCGCCTGGCCTTCGTACGCAGCGCGATCGTCGGGTACGCGGACCAGCCACTCGTCGTAGACCTCGGCGGCTCGCGCGGCATCGTCGAGCCGGACCTCGAGGACCCACGCGGCTTCGCGCAGGGCGCGGCGCGCGGCCGGACCATCGGGAAGCGCCTTCGCTTCGGCGCGACGCTCCGTGACGAGCTCGGTCCAGCGTTCCTGCGCGCGCAACAGGTCGACGAGCGACTCGCGCGCGAACGTATCGCCCGGCCACACCGCGAGCACCTGGCGATACAGCTCGGTCGCGGCTTCGACCGCACCCGCACGCTCGCGCAGCCGGGCAGCGGCGAATAGCGCGGTGCCTTTACGGTTCGGCTCGGTCTCTTCACTGGCGATCCGGACGAGCAGGTCCGCGCGCTCGTCGTCCTTGCCGAGCTGGCTCAGCGTCGATTCGAGCCGCCACTTGAGCGGTAGCTCGTCGGGGGCGAGCTCGACCAGCTCGCGCTCGAGCGCCAGCACGGCCTCGAGATCGCCATGGCCGCGCGCGAGCCGGATCGCGCGCTCGAGGATCGGCCGCTTGAGGTCGGTCGCGGCCGCGGCGGTGCGCAGGCGTTGCAGTGCCTCTTCGACACGACCGAACGTGTCGTCGAGCTCGGTCAGCGCTTCGAGCGCGCCGGGATGATCCGGCACGGCTTCGAGCGCCTTGCCGAGGGCGGCCTTCGCCTCGTCGTACGCGTCGGGCGCGGCGACCTCGTACGCGATCAGATCCGCGGCCTGGATGTAGAGCGCGGCGGCGGCCGCGGGATCGGGTTGCGCGGGCTGCCCCGGTCCGAGCCACGTCCCGAGCAGGCTCGCGTTCGCCGCGCCGAGGTAGACCTTCGCGAGGTCAACCGCATCGCCGCGGCCGAGGGCATCGCGCTCGGCGGCCGAGGCGAGCACGACAAACCCCGGCGCGGTCGCTTCGAGCGAGGCGAGCAGCGCGCGCGCTTCGTCGCGCTGGCCACCGCGGAGCAGCGCATCGGCGCGCCGGATCGACAGCGCGAGCCCGCGCGACGGATCGGCCTCGACTGCCTGCCAGCTCTGCACCAGCTCGGCAAGATCGTCGTAGCGACCGAGCTCCTCGGCGAGCTCGGTCAGATCCGAGAGCACGATCGACTCGCCCGGCGCGAGTGCGCTCGCCTGCTGGAGTAGCTCCCACGCCTTCTCGGGTGCATCGGCGCGCACGAGCTGGGCCTGGCGCCGGCGCAGTGCGACGAGCTCGTGGCGAAGTGCGGTCGCGCGATCGCTGCGCTCGGGGCTCGTCGCATTGCCGGGCTCGCTGGCCGGTCCTGCGGGGCCAAATGCGGCGAGCACGACCGTCGCGAGCGCGTCGATCGCCGCAGAGACGTCGACCGGCGTGCCGACCTCTTCGAGCACGCGCAGCCGTTCGCGCGCGACGCGCTCGCCGTTCACACCTTGACCCGCGAGCGCGCCGGCCTTCGCGAACGCTTCCTGGGCGCGCTCGATGTCGGTGATCGGCGCCCGGCCCGCCGCGCGGCCGACCTCGAGCCAGTACGCGATCTTGCGCGCGGGGTACTCGACGGCCTCGGCGAGCCGTTCCCACGCATCGAGCAACGCGGGCGTATCGCCGGCCTTCGCGACGACGCGCTCGAGCTCGAGCAGCGCGCCCTGATGCGTCGGCGCGATCCGTACGGCTTCATCGAGCGCCGCGCGCGCCTCGGCAGCGTCGTTCATCCGATACGCCGCGATCCGCGCCTTCTCGAGCAACAGATCGGCGCGCTCGTAGTCGTCGCGCGCGTAGCCGACCTCGGCGTCGATCAGCTTCGCGAGGTTCGGCCACAACCCGCGGCGATAGAACACGCGGCGGATCGCCCACAGGTTCGGGCGCAGCGACGGATCGAGGTTCAGCGAGCGGCCGTACGCCTTGACCGCGCGCGCTTCGTCGGCGAGCCGGCGCTCGTAGAGCTCGCCGAGCTCGTACGCGACCTGCGCCGCGGCAGTGGGCTCGCCGATCACGAGATCGTCGAGCTCCTTCGTCATCGCTTCGGCGCGCGCTTCACCACCGGCATCACCGAGCGCTTCGATCGCCTTGTCGACGACCGTCGGATGCTCGATCTGCGCGTCGAGCGGCTGGTCGACGACGATGTTCGGCTTGACGGTACCGACCTCGACCCCGCCCTCGAGCTTGGCCATGTCGCCGCCGCGCATCATGTCGTGGTGATCGTCGTGGTCATCGTGCTCGGCGAGCGCCTCGCGCAGGATCGATCCGGGCGCGGGCGGCGGTGCCGACGGACGGCGCGAGCGCTCCGGTAGATCGATCAGCCGCGGCGGCGGGTTGCCGGTCTTCGTCCGCGGAATCGCGGGTGGCTCGGTTGGCGGCCGGCGCTCGTCGCTCGACACGGCCGGCATTCCGGATCCCGGCGTCGTCGTCGGCGCGCTGCCCGGCGGCGGCGCGATCGGCGGCACCGAGATCGTGGGAATGGGCCCGGTGCGCGGAATCGCGGGAGGCCGGCCGAGCGGCGGCATCGGCCGCGGTGGAATCGCGACGACCGGACGCGGCGGCAGCGGCGGCGGCCGACTCGAGAGCGGCGGCTTGACCGGCGGCAGGAGCGCGCGCGGTGCGGACGACATCGGCGGCGGGATCGTGACGGGCGCGGAGTGGACGTCGTTGTCATCGAGGACCTCGACATCGAGCGACGCATCCGAGAGCTCGATCAACTCCGCACCGCCATTCGGCGGCGCTGCTCCGTCCGGCAGCGCCGGGCCCGCGGTCGGCTCGCTCTGCTGGCGCGGCTTCGGAGGATCGCCGTTCGGCTTCGCATCGTGGACGTCCGCGGGCTCGTCGTCGTCATCCTCCATGACCGCATCGATCCGCGCAGCAAGCGCACTTACGCGCTGACTCTTCTCGGCGATCGGTGCCGATTCGACGATGGCATCGGACGTCGCGTCCGACCCACCCGTCTCGTCTTCGGGAGGTGTTCCCAACCTCCAAAAAGATCATCATTCCAGACGCGAGGTGTCAACGCGAGCGAGTGTCATTCCGAGCAGTTGGGCCGAGCAGTTGGGTCGCGCATCTGGCGCCGCGTTAGGTGGTACAAGACCCGACGTGCAAAACGCTTCGTTTCGGCTGGGTGACGATGATCTGACCCTCGAAGTGTTAGTCGAGGTCGCCCGGGGTCGGCGGGTCGTGGAGATCGGCGCTGCCGCCCAGGCCCGGATGGCCGCGTCGCGCGCGGTGGTCGACGAGGTCGTCCGCGGTGGCGATGCCGCGCCGGCGGTCTACGGCGTCAACACCGGGTTCGGCGCACTCGCCGAGGTCCGGATCTCCGCCGCGCAAGTCGTTCGACTCCAACAGAATCTCGTCCGTTCGCACGCCGCCGGCGTGGGCCAGCCGCTGCCGCGCGATGCGGTCCGTGGCATGATGCTGCTGCGCGCGGCGGTGCTCGCGACCGGCCGGAGCGGCGCACGCCCGGTGTGTTGCGAGCGGCTCGTCGAGCTGCTGAACGCCGGCGTCCATCCGGTGATCCCGGCGCGCGGCTCGGTCGGCGCCAGTGGTGACCTCGCCCCGCTCGCCCATCTCGCGCTCGGCATGATCGGCGAAGGGCTGATCGAGTATCGCGGCGAGACGATGCCGGCGACCAAGGCGCTCGCGGCGGCCGGAATCGCTCCGCTCGTGCTCGAGGCCAAAGAGGGCCTGACGCTGTTGAACGGCACCCAGCACATGACGTCGGTCGGTGGCCTGGTGCTGGCCGATGCCGATGCAACGGCGCGGATCGCGGACCTCGCGGGCGCGATGTCGCTCGAGGCCTTGAAGGGGACCGTGAGGGCGTTCGACGAGCGCGTCGTCGGTGCCCGCTCGCATCCCGGCCAGCAGGCGGTCGCAGCGTTCTTGCGCGAGCTGCTCGCCGACTCGCCGATCGCGGAGTCGCACAAGGATTGCGGCAAGGTTCAGGATCCGTACTCGCTGCGTTGCATGCCGCAGGTCCACGGCGCGTCGCGCGACGTGCTCGCGTTCGCGCGTCAGGTGCTCGAGCGCGAGGCGGCGAGCTCGACCGACAACCCGCTGGTGTTCGTCGATACCGGCGAGATGATCAGCGGCGGCAACTTCCACGGTCAGCCAGTCGCGCTCGCGCTCGACGCCGCGGCGATGGCGGTCGCGGAGCTCGCGAACATCAGCGAGCGACGAGTCGAGCAACTCGTGAACCCGCACCTGTCGTCGGGGCTGCCGCCGTTCCTGGCGCCCGATAGCGGCTTGAACTCGGGCTTCATGATCGCGCAGGTCACCGCGGCCGCGCTCGTCTCCGAGAACAAGATCCTCGCGCATCCGGCGTCGGTCGACTCGATCCCGTCGAGCGCAGGTCGCGAGGATCACGTGTCGATGGGCGCGACCGCGGCGCTGAAGCTTCACATGATCCACGATCACGTGCGCACCGTGCTCGCGATCGAGCTGCTGTGTGCCGCGCAGGGACTCGATCTGCGGCGGCCGCTCGCATCGACGAAGCCAGTCGAGGCGGTGCACGCCGCGATCCGCGCGAGGGTGCCTGCGATGATGGAAGACCGGCCGCTCGCGCCCGACATCGCAGCGGTGCGTGCGCTCATCGACGACGGCACGCTGCTCGCGACCGCACGTCGCGCCGGCACCCATCCGTGACATGATCGACGCCATGGGCGGCAAGCCGTGGCGCTGGGCGTGGATCAGCATCACCGGCCAGAAGTACCTCGGCGTGTACGGCCACGACGAGCACGGCTTCATCTTCCATGCGGTCGTCGATCTCGCCGAGACGCCCCCCGGTGAAGTCGCGAGTGCGGCGCGCGCAGTGAGCTATGAAGCGCGCCAGATCTGGCGGCTCGGCGCGCACGAGGAGCTCGCGGTCGACGAGCGGCTACCGCCCCAGGTCCGCGCGCTCAATCGGGGGAGCTACGATCAGGCGAGTGTCGACGCGACCGTGGTGTTGATCCTCGAGCCCGCCGAGGTCGGCCACTACGGCCTACCCGAAATGCACTGAGCCGGCCGCGATCACGTAGCCGACCGGTGAGGCGCCCATGCGATAGCAAACGTCGACGGGGCGATCGTGCTTCCACACGACGACATCGCCGCGCGCGCCGGGTGCTAGCACGCCGCCATCGGTGAGGCCGAGCGCGACCGCCGCATGACGAGTGACGCCGAGCCACGCTTCTTCGACGGTCATCGCGAAGTGCGTGGTCGCGAGCCACATCTGCATCGCGAGCTGCTCGCTCCAGCTCGTGCCGGGATTGAGATCGGTGGCGACCGCCATCGCGACACCCGCCGCGCGCAGCTTCGCGACGGGAGGCGGCGGCAGCCGGAGCTGGACACACGCGCCGGGCAGCATCACGGCGACGGTGCCGGCGCGGGCGAGCGCGGCGATCGCGGCGTCGCTGACGTACTCCAGGTGATCGACCGAGCGCGCGTGATACTCCGCGAACAGCTCGGCGCCCCCGACGTCGGAGAGCTGGCCGACGTGGCCGCGCACGGCGAGGTTCGCGGCGGTGGCCGCGACCAGAATCCGGCGAGTCTCGTCGAGCGTGAACGCGGCGTCCTCGCACCACACGTCGACCGCATCGGCCGTGTTGCGTGCTGCGGCGCGCGGGATCCACTGCTCGCAGATCTCCCGCACGAACGCGTCGCGATCCGCGCGGCGATCCGGCGGCACGAGGTGCGCGAGCAACGTCGGGATCAGGCGCACGGGCACGCGCGCCGCCGCCCTCGCGATCGTGTCGAGGAGGCCGAGCTCGCCCTCGGTCGTCAGCGCGTAGCCGGTCTTGATCTCGATCGTCGTCGTGCCGCCCGCGAGCATCGCGCCGACGCGTGCGACGAGCAGATCCTCGAGCGTACCGTTGGCGAGTGCCGCACGGGTCGGCCCGAGCGTCGCGTTGATGCCGCAGCCCGCCGCCTGGATCTCTTGATAGGGCGTGCCCTTGGCGCGCAGCTCGAACTCCGCGCCGCGATCGCCGGCAAACACCGCGTGCGTATGGCAGTCGATCAATCCCGGCGTGACCAGCGCGCCCTTCGCATCGATTGCATGGAGATGGGCGTACGACGCCGGCACCGCGCCCTCGCCCACCCACGCCACGCGCCCCGCTTCGATCGCGACGCTGCCTCGCTCGATCACGCCGAGCGCCGGCCCCGCGCAGGTCATCACCCGCGCGTTCTGGATCACGATCGAGCTCATAGAGGGGACGTACTCCAGTTACACGAGTTCGTCCGCTATCCCGCAAGATGATGAGGGTCAAAAAGGCGACGTACTACAGATTCACGAGGTCGCTCGCGGGCGATGCCGCCAGCGATGCTTGGCACCAGGCGGCCGCGTTCCCAGCTCGTATATCTGGAGTACAACCCCTTTTCGGAGGCAGCGATTTCACGGCGTTGGGGCCGCGAGCGCGTGGATCTGAAGGACGTCACTTAGCGGCGGCGCGGGATCACGACGCCGCGCTCCTCGGCGGCCTTGATCGCTTCGTCGTAGCCAGCGTCGGCGTGGCGGATGACGCCCATGCCGGGGTCGCTGGTCAGCACGCGCTCCAGACAACGCGCGGCGCGCGGCGTCCCGTCGGCGACGACGACCATGCCGGCGTGCAGCGAGTAGCCGATGCCGACGCCACCACCGTGATGGAACGAGACCCAGGTCGCACCGGCGGCCGTGTTGACGAGCGCGTTGAGGATCGCCCAGTCGGCGACCGCGTCGGTGCCGTCCTTCATC
>JBDUAS010000143.1:0-17635 GCA_040004535.1 Deltaproteobacteria bacterium | reverse complement strand
TCGAGCCGCGGCGATCGCTGTACGTGGTCGAGGTCGCCGGCAAGACGCTGCTCGTGGGGACGAGCGAGATGGGCTTGTCGGTGCTGTCCGAGCTCGACGCGCACGAGGTTGCGGCGCGCAAGCAGGTCACGCCGAGCTTCGGCGAGGTCGTGCGCGCCGCGTGGAAGCGGCGCAAAGGCGTCGCGCCGGCACAGGCACATGCACGGGATTCGGCGTCGGATTCGGGCTCGGCAACGGCAATGGCACCGGATCCGGCATCGGGACCGGCATCGGCATCGGCATCGGCATCGGCATCGGCATCGGGACCGGGATCGGGACCGGCATCGGCATCGGCATCGGCATCGGCATCGGGACCGGCATCGGCATCGGCATCGGGACCGGCATCGGCATCGGCATCGGCATCGGGACCGGCATCGGCGTCGGATTCCGGCTTCGGCTCGGGCTCGAAAATCGGGTCGAGCGCGGGATGAATAACGCGGTCGTCCTCGCACTCGTCGCGATCGTGCCGCTCGTCGTGCTGACGCTGACGAGCTTCGTAAAGATTTCGGTCGTGCTGTCGCTCGTGCGCAACGCGATCGGTGCGCCGGATGCGCCGTCGGGCCTGGTCGTGACCGGGCTTTCGCTGATCCTCACGTTCTTCGTGATGACGCCGGTCGCGCTCGACATGGTGCGGGCAGCCGCGGCCGCACCGGCGACGCCTGCGCCGGCTCCAACCCCGGGTTCACCCGCCGAAGCGTGGCGGATCTTGATCCCGGCGGAGTATCAGCCGCAGGTCGACGCGGCCGAACGCGGCATCGCGCCGCTGCGCGCGTTCCTGATCAAGCACTCGGCGGACAAGGACCGCGAGACCTTTCGCGAGCTCGGGCAGAAGCTCGGTCATGACGTCAGCGGCGACGAGCTGTGGGTGATCGCGCCCGCGTTCGTGACCAGCGAGCTGCGCGAGGCGTTCACGATCGCGATCCTGATCTTCATTCCGTTTCTGGTGATCGATCTGGTCGTCGGACTCTCGCTCGCGTCGCTCGGCTTGTTGTCGACGAATCCTCAGACCATCGCGCTGCCGCTCAAGCTGCTGCTATTCGTCGCGGTCGACGGCTGGCGGCTGCTGCTCGATAGCCTGCTGCGAGGCTACGTATGATGGCCGGCGTCGTCGCGGTCGTGCGCGAGGGCATGCTGCTCGCGCTGCTGCTCGCGGCACCGGTGCTGGTCGCGGCTTTGATCGCGGGCATCGTGACTGGCTTGCTCGGCGCTTTCACGCAGATCCACGATCCGGCGGTGTCGCTGGTGCCGCGCGTCGCGGCGGTCGGAGCGGCGATCGTGATCTTCGCGCCGGCGATCGCGCATCAGCTGGTCGTGTTTGCCGACCGGTTGTGGCCGCTGATCACCGCCGCGGGCCACGTGTCGGGCACGGGCTAGATGTCGGCGGTGTTGATCGTCGTGCTCGCGCTGCGCGGCGCCGCGGCGGTCCTCGTGCTGACCACATTCGTCGGCGGGATTCCGCGCGTGGTGCAGGGCGCGCTCGCTGCCGCCCTCGGGCTGTGGTCTGCGCTGCTGGTGGCACCGGCGGCAGCTCCGCTGGCGGGCGGGATTCCGTGGGAGCTCGCGGCGCGCGAGCTTATCATCGGCGCGACGCTTGGAATCGTCGCGGCGGTTCCGTTGCTCGCGGCGACGGCGGCGGGACGCATCGTCGACATCGCGGCGACCGGCCGCGCGGAGGGTCCGTACGCGGCATTGTTCGGTCTGCTCGCGGCGGCGGTGTTCGTCGGCATCGACGGTCACGTCGCGGTGATCGAGGCGATCGTGACGAGCCACCGCGATGTCCCCGCGCTGGTCATGACACGGATCGACGTCGTGGCGGCACTCGGCGAGCTCGTGCCGACGGCGGTCAGACTCGCCGTGCCGTGGCTCGTAACCGCGGCGGTCGTGCAGGTTGCAGCCGGTGCGGGGACACGCCTCGCCGGACGGGCGAGCGCGAACGTGCCGGGCGCGGTCGCCGTGCCGGCGGCACTCGTGATGATGACGGCGAGCCTCGTGGCGACGCTCGCCATCGCGATCGCGGCGGTGATTCGCCACACGCTGTGAACCAGCGCGGGCGCCCGTCCCGGGGAAGAACATGCGGCTCGCGGTGGTTTATAGGCTGTGCTGACCGAGTCCGAGCTTCTCGCGCATTACCTCGAACGAGGCGCGGAGCCGTGGAACGTCTCGCTCGAGGCGGCGTGGCTCGACTACGAGTTACGCGCCTGGGTCCGCCCCCGGCTGCCGAGCCAGTGGCCCGTGGTGGTGTGCAACATCGGCATCGGCGTCGGCTTGTTCGATGACTGGCTCGGCCACGAGCTCGGCGCCTCGATCACGAGCGTCGATCGCGATCCGCAGATCTGCCAGATGTTCGCGGCGCGGCAACGCCGAGAGCGTCACCCATTTCCCGCGAAGGTCCGCTGCGGCGATCCGTGCGAAGGCATCCTCGGCGTGGCCCGATTCGACGCGATCACGATCGTCGGCTCGACCCTCGCCGAGACCGGCGACCGTGCCGAGCTGGAACGCGCCGCGCTCGCCGCGCTCGTGCCCGGCGGCACGCTGCTCGTCGCGGAGGTCGGCAACCGAGAGCCACCGCCGGCACTCGAGCTGCGGCGGCTGGGCGAGATCTGGATCGGGTTCCGCGCACAGGCTAAGTAGCCGGTCCCACGTGGGGCGGACGAGCGGGTCCCACGTGGGGCGGACAACTTTGGTCCCACGTGGGGCGAACAACTCCGGTCCTACGCGGGGCCGGCCAAGCTGCATCAGTTGTCGCGGAACCGCGAGGTCGCCGGACCACGAGGGACGAAAGCCTCGGCGGCGCGCAGGCGCTCCGCGGCTTCCTCGTCGAGCTGGCGGCTGAGCCAGCGCAACGCGCCCTCGAGCGTCTCGGCCTCGAGACAGATCCGGCGCATCGCGCGATCTGCGAGGCCAACGAACGGGGTGAAGGCGTCGAGCGTCGCGTCGGCGTGCGCATACGCCGACGCTAGATCCGCGGCATTCGCCCACCGGCCTTCCATCGCCTCGCGCAGCACGCCGGCGACCGTGATCAGCCGGACGTACGTATCGTGGACGAGCAGCGAGGTCTCCGCCGAGCGCGAATAGATCGGCTCGAGCTCGACGTCTTCGAGCAGGATTCGCATGAACGCGGCGAAGTCGCTCGCGAGCGCATCGATCCGGCCGCGCGGCGCGTGCGGTTCCCAGCGTGCACCGAGGCGTGCGAGCTCGAGCTCGAGGTGATCGAAAGCGAGCGCGAGGCGCAGATTCTCGGCCGACGCCATCACGGTGTGATTCGGCGAAAACATCGTCGGATATTCGCGCTCGGTCGCCGGCAGCGCGGGTCGGCGCGCCGGTGGCTTGGATTCCGCCCCAGCCGGGACGGATTTGGTTCGAGTGTCGGAGGCCTCTCCGGTTTCCGTCGGGCCCGAGCCTGGACTCCCACGTGGGGCGGACGCGAGATCGTTGTCGTCGAGGCTCTCGAGCTCGACATCGAGTAACTCGAGTTCGTCCTCGCTTTGGCGGCCGAGCATCGCGGCGGCGACCTCGGCGTCGACGTTCGCGACCTCGACCCCTCGCGGCAGGTGCGCCGCGAATGCACCGGGCAGCGCGGCGGTGGCCGACGTCGCCGGCCGGTCTTCGGCTTCGGAAAACAAGAGCTCGATTTCTTCGGTATCGAACAGCGGTGTTCGCTCAGTCATGCGCGCGCCTTCAGCATCATGCGTGCCACGCGTAAGCTCGCGACGTCACGCGCGCAGGTGTCCGAGCCGTCCGTGGGATGGACACGGATGGCCGAACCTCGTCGGACACGAGTGCCGATCACGCGCCCAGCGCAGGAGCTGCGTCGATCGCTGCAGACCGGCGACGATCGCGGCGCCGCCGAGCACCTCGAAGCGGCGCTCCAGCTCAGCTTGCTGCGTGGCGCACGGCGACCAGGATGTCGGCGAGGTCGCGCCAGCGCATCTCCGGCACGGGCCCTTCGCCATCGCCAAGCGCGCGCGCGAGGGCAGGGTCGCGGTGTACGGCGATCCGATGCCGGCGCGCGAGACCGACGAGCTGAGTCGCTCGCGCACGACGTCCGACCGCGACGCGCGTCGGAATCGGCCGGCGCGTCGCATCCCACGCGATCGCGATGGCGAGGTCGTCGCCGAGGACCACGACCGCGCACGCGGCGACCGCGTTCGAGAGTGCGAGGCCTTCGCTGCTCGCATCGCCGGCTGCGAGCGCGCGCTGGCGGGCCCACCGCGGATCGGCGGAAGACAACCGGTCGTCCTCGCGCTTCTCGGTCGCTGTCATCGCGAGCGCGTTGCCGAGCTCGAGGTGGCGCGCGAGCGCGTCGAGCACGCCGATCGCGATCCACGTGCACGCGATCGTCGCGACCAGGCTCGCGCCCAGCGCGCCGACCGCGACGAGCATCGCGTGCGGTTCGAGCTCGACGAGCCGGGCGACCCGCGGCACGAGCAGCCACAGCCACGCGAACGCGACGACGCCCGTGACCACTACCGCGAGCAGGTCGAATGCCGCGCTGCGCGTGCGTGCCGCCGGACCGCGATCGATTGCGGGGGCGTGATCGATCCGCCGGCGCGGAAGCCATAACGCGCGTGTCTGCGCGAGGTGCGCGACGAGCGCCGCGAGCGCCGCGGCCGCGAGGATCGGCGCGGCGAACGTCAGCACCGCGCGTGGCAGGTCGAGCGCGGCCGCGAGATGAGGTGCACTCGCGCCGGCCGCGCCGCCGGCGCCACCGTGGACCGCGCCGCCGCCACCACCACCGTGACCGGCACCGGCACCATTGCCGCCGCCAAAGGTGCACGCTGACGTCACCGCATCGCCGAGCGCCGACCAGCTGCCGGCGATCGCAACGACGACGATCGCGACCGCGGCTGCGGCAAGCCCCGCGACCAGCACGGGGCTTGCGGCCGTCAGGCCCGCCTGGCGCGCGAACGCGAGCCGGCGCGCCGACGGGGGAAAGGGCTTGTCGCTCACGCGCGCTCATCGTAGCCGGCGGGGCTGTCACGGATCGGCCGCCCGACGCCTATACGGGCATGAAGATCGCCCGCATCGCCATCGTCCTGCTCGGTCTCGGAATCCCGGCGCTCGCCATCGCGCGCTCCGCCACCAGCGATTCGTGCTGCCAGCCCAACGCATCGTGTTGCCACGATCCGTCGTGCCCGTTCTGCCACCACCCGAAGTAGTCGAACCAGTCGTCGTAGTCGTCGTCGGAGCGCCGACCGGCGATGTCCGAGGCGGGTGGTAAGGTCGGACGTCCGTGGCCGTCATCGATCCATCCGCACCAAGCGCGCCCGCGCCGCAGGTTCCCTCGGGGCCGACGCCGGAGGACGCGTTCCCGAATGGCCCTCCGCCGGAGGGCGCGTCACCGAGTAACCCCTCACCGGACGTGGCCCGGTACGACACCGCGGAGGTGCTGGTCACCGCCCCGGTGGCGGGCGCGTTTCATTATCGCGTACCCGCGCGGTTCGCGGCGACCGCGCGAGTCGGTGCGCGCGTGCTCGTGCGCTTTGGCGGCAAGCAGATCACCGGCGTGATCATGCGGACCGGAACGCCGCCGCCACCCGAGCTCGAGAAGCTGCTCGACATCACGGACGTACTCGACGACGAGCCGGCGCTGTCGGCGGAGCTCCTCGACCTGTGCCTGTGGATCGCGAGCTACTACGAAGCCCCGCCGGGTGAGGTCATCAAGGCGGCGCTGCCCGCCGGCAGCGGCGTCAAGGCGCACCGCGTGCTGTCGTTGACCGCGGCCGGCGCGGCGATGCTCGCCGGCGCGCTGCCGCCGAAACCGCGTGCGCTGCTCGGCCGGCTCGAGCACGGACCGATCGCCAGCGCTGGCCTCAGCACGACGCTCAGGAAGGGCTACGCACCGCTGATCGAGCAAGGCTGGGTCACCGAGCTCGACGAGCGCGAGGCCGCGCGCACCCGGCTCAAGCGCGAGCGCGTCGCCGAGCTCGCAGTTCCGATCGACGACGCGCGACGCGCGACCGCACGCGCGCCGAAGCGGCTCGCCGTGATCGACGCGCTCGCCGACGGCGCGCGTGTGATCCACGAGCTCGATATCGCGAACGCGACGGCCGCGGTCCGCGAGCTCGAGAAGGCAAATCTCGTCCGCACGTTCGAGCGCGAGGCCGCACTCGACGCGGCCCCGATCGGCGATGCACTCAAGCCGACGTCGATCCCGACGCCGACCGACGAACAAGCCTTCGCCATCGCCGCCATCATCGGGTCGCTGCGCGAGCGAGTGCAGTCGAACGCAACGAACGCGACGAACGCAGCGAACCTGACGAGCGCGGCGAACGCGGCAAGCCCGGCCGTGCCGGCCCAAAGTTCCACTGCGAGCTCGGTCCCGCCGTTCCTCTTGCACGGCGTCACCGGCAGCGGCAAGACCGAGGTCTACCTGCGCGTGATCGCGGAAGCGCTGGAGCTCGGCAAGACGGCGCTCGTGCTCGTTCCCGAAATCTCGCTGACGCCGCAGCTCGCGGCACGGTTTCGCGCGCGGTTCGGCGACCAGGTCGCGATCCTCCACTCCGGGATGTCCGATCAAGCCCGGCTCGGCGAGTGGTCGCGGCTGCGGCGCGGTCAGGCGCGGATCGCGGTCGGTGCGCGCTCCGCCATCTTCGCGCCCCTCGCAGATCTCGGCGTGATCGTCGTTGACGAAGAACACGACAGCTCGTTCAAACAAGAAGAAGGCGTGCGCTACCACGCGCGCGACGTTGCCCTCGTCCGCGCGCAACGGGCCGGCGCTGTCTGCGTGCTCGGCTCGGCGACGCCCAGCCTCGAGAGCTACCACCACGCCGAGCGCGGCCACTACAAGCTGCTGGTCTTGACCCAGCGTCCGACCTCGCAGCCCATGCCGAGCGTCGAGGTCGTTGATCTGCGCACCCATGTTCCGGATGGCGAGGCGATGCTGTCGTCGCCGCTGCGCATCGCGATCGGCGAGACGCTCGCCGCCGGCGATCAAGTGATCCTGTTCCTCAACCGGCGCGGCTTCTCGACGTTCGTGATGTGCCGCGCGTGCGGCCATTCGTTCCGCTGCACGAACTGCTCGGTGTCGTACACGTACCATCGCTCGAACGATCGGCTGACCTGTCACTACTGCGGCAAGGTCGAGCGCGTGCCGGAGCGCTGCCCCGAGTGCAAAGCGAACGACACGATCGTGCGCAAAGGCCTCGGTACCGAAAAGATCGCGGAGTCGGTCGCGCTGGAATTTCCCAAGGCGCGCGTCGCGCGGCTCGATCGCGACGTCGCGAGCGGCGCGAAGGCCGAGGCCGTGCTGTCGCGCGTCGCGCGCCGCGAGGTCGACATCCTCGTCGGCACCCAGATGGTGACGAAGGGCCACGACTTCCCGGGGGTCACGCTGGTCGGCGTGTTGTGCGCCGATACCGGGCTCGACCTGCCGGACTTTCGCGCATCGGAGCGGACGTTCCAGTTGCTCGCGCAGGTCGCGGGCCGGGCGGGGCGCGGCGAGCGACCGGGCCGGGTGATCGTACAGACGTATCGGCCTGGTGCATCGGCCGTGGTCGCCGCGGCAGCGCACGACTACCTGATGTTCTTCACGGCCGAGTGCGCGTCGCGCGCCGACCTCCACTATCCACCGCACGGCCGCTTGATCGTGGTCCGGGTCGACGGGCCCGACGAGCAACTGGTCGCCGGCGTCGCGCGCAAGCTCGCGAAGGTCGCCGAAGCCGTCGGCACGCACGCCGAGGTCGCCGGCACGGTCGAGGTGCTCGGCCCGGTGCCCGCACCGCTCGAGCGCCTGCGCAACCGCACGCGCTGGCAAGTCTGGCTGCGCGGCACCGACCGCACCGCACTCCGCCGGGTCGCGCGAACCGTCGCCGCGACCGAGGTCTCGCCAAAGGTCCGCGTCCAGCTCGACGTCGATCCGATGTCTGCGCTCTAAACGTGGCGGAGATGCGATAGGCGACGTGGCACCCGTCGCGCGCGCCGTCCGTACGTCTTGCGAAACACCATCGTCCGAGACACGTACGAGCCGTTAGTGATGGCCGCGTCGTACTGCCCATGACAGCGCGGGCACACCCGTACTAACCGTATGAACGGGTTCCGGGAGGGCACACGCTCGCAGGACGTACCGCTCGGGCGACAGAAAGTTCTTGTCCTGGCTCCGCTGGTCCCGAGGCGCGGTGGTACGCGCATGGGCCTCGAGACGATCGAGTCGTTCCTCGGCGAGGGAGCTGGCCGAGTGATCCGATCGAGCCGCCGATTCGTACGGGCGGCGTGAGATCGACCCGGCACATCAGGCATGCTTTCGCGGTGAAGGGTTGGACCGTCGTGGTCGTCGCGGTCGTCCTCGGGGCGGCCGCATGCGCGCACACCCCGAACCTGGAGCTCCGGCCGGAGCCGGCGCCGCCGGGCGAGGAGGTCGCCGCGTTCGACGCGCACGACGGCACCAAGCTGTGGCGCCGGCACTGGCTACCGACCGCGCCCGAGAAGGGAATCCTGATCATCCAGCACGGCCTGCGCGACCACTCCGACAACTACGATCACCTCGCGCGCCGCGCCGCTGCCGCCGGGTTCTCGGTGTGGGCGATGGATCTTCGCGGCCACGCACGCTCGGCGGGTCCGCGCGTCGCACCCGATCCGTGGATGGACTACGTCGTCGATTTCGATCAGCTCGTCGGCATCGCGACCGCGGCGGAGCCGAACCAGCCGGTGTTCATCATGGGCCACTCGATGGGCGGCGCGGTCGTCGCGATGGAGGTGGTCGAGCATCGCCCCAAGATCGCCGGCGTCATTCTGTCCGCGGCGGTGTTGAACCTCGGCGTGCCGCCGCTCGTCGTGGCATCGGTGCGGATGCTCGGCGTGATCGCGCCGAGCCTCGGCGTGATGAAGCTCGATCCGAGCTCGTTCTCGACCGACCCCGCGGTCGGCCAGGCGATGGTGAAGGACCCGCTCGTCGAACAAGGCGCGGGACCCGCGCGCACCGCTTCCGGCCTCGCCGATGCGACCGCGCAGATCTTCGAGCATGTCGATCAATTCACGCTGCCGATCCTCGCGCTCCACGGCACGGCGGATCAACTGACGGCCCCGTCGGGCAGCCGCGCGCTGATCGAGCGCGCGCCTTCGACCGACAAGACGTTGCGGATCTACGACGGCTTCGCACACGACCTCGTGCACGAACCGAAAGGCGTGGAGGTCGAGGACGACATCCTCGCGTGGCTCGGCGCGCATACCGGCGGCCCCGCCGTGACGCCCCCACCGGGGTACGCCGGCCCGTTGCGCGGGGATCCAGCCGGCTCGCTCGTCGCGCTGTCGCTCGGCGGTGGCGTGGTCGGCGCGAAGAGCGACTTCGGCGGCAGCGCGACCGGCCAGTTCGAGCTCGGTCTCCACCTCGGGTTCGGTGCGCCCGTCGGCTGGGCGGCCGCCGCATCGATCCGGGCATCGGGCAACGGCTTCGAAGGTGCCCTGATGCCCGTCGGGCTCGCCGTGCGATTCGGCGCGGGCACGGTCGGGATCGCGACGGGGGCCGCCACGGTCCCGAGCGGGTTCAACTTCGCGATTCCCGCGGCGGCGTGGCTCGAGCTCCCGCTCGGCTCGCTCCACGTGACGTTCGATGGCCAGCTCGCCTATCGGATCGGCGGTAGCCCGGCGCGCGCGGCGATCGCCAAATCGGACCTCGGCGAGGTCGGTCTCGCGCTGCGATTGCCCGGCGACCGCGAGTACTGGCCAAAGATGTTCGCGGGCGTCGGGCCTTACGTCCGCGGTGCGCTGCTCGACGCCGGCGGAGCCACCGCGATCTCGGTGACGGCGGGGCTCGCGCTGTACGGCGCTGACTGACCTAGCTGTGCGATACTCCGGCGGTTTCCGTGGCCGCCATCGCCTCGACCGTGATGATCGTCGCCGACCCCGATCGGGTCGGAGAGTTGACGAGCGCGCTCGCGGCGCCGCTACCGCAGGGTCAAGTCGAGGTCCTGGTGTCGAGTGGCGGTGACGACACGATCGACATGTTCCACGCGCGCACACCGCCGGTCGTCGTGATCACCGCGACGCTCGACGTCGGTGACGCGACGTCACTGATCGACACGTTGCGCGGAATGGTGCCGCGCGCGAACGTCGCGTTCGTGGTCGTCGGCGACGACGTCGGCCCGATCCGGACGCCGCTCGACGCAATGGAGATGAACCCCGATCGGTTCGTCTCGCGGCCGCTGAGCGAGAAGGCCGTGCGGTTCGCGGTGCAAAGCGCGCTCGAGGTCGTCGCGTTGCGCACGACGCAACCGAATCAGGTGGCGGTCGCGCCGCCGCGCGCGGTGACGGTGCAGGGTGTCGGCATCCCGGGCGCCGTGCCCGCGATCGTCGATGACGATCCGACGGCGGCGAAGGCCGCGATGCGTGCGAGGTGGGAAGCGATCGCGGATTCGATCGGCGACGACGCCATCGAAGACGACGACAGCGACACCGGCAGCAACGGTGCGTCGCGCGACAGCGGCGACCTCGTCGAAGATCAGAGCGCGGACGAGGCCGCGCCGCTGCCGCCGGCGATCTTGATCCACCCGCGCCACGGCGAGCTCGATCAGGTCGCGCCCGTCCGCGCGTGGCGTCCCGGTTCGACCGACGTCCCGAGCCGCGAGCCGACGCTGATCATCGCCGGGCCCGACATCACTGGCCCGGAAGCCGCACCGACCCGGCCGCGCGGGCCGAGCGAGCCGCCGCCGGTGCGGTCGCGCATGACGGCGGATCCGCCACCGGAAGACCTCGACATCGCAGAGCGCGGCGCCGACGACCATTGGTCCGAGCCGATTCCGCTCGCCGAGCTGATCGATCGAAGCGACAAGATCGATCGGATCGCGGCGGAGCATCTGCGCGACGACATGCCCGGTCTCGACGACTTCGCCGACGAGATGATGATCGGCCGCGGCATGCAGACACCGCCGCCGATGGCACCTGAGGATCTCGACGACCCGGACCTGATCGTCCCGACGCCGACCGCGCGTGCTCCGGTCACCGAGACGCCGCGCTCGAGTGGTCGCGACTTCGCGCGCCAGCTGCGCGAGAAGATGTCGATGATGGCGCAGCGCCTGTTCGCGGGCGACGGCGGCACGCCATCGGGCGTCGACCTCGGGCCGCGCCACGATCACCAGACCGAGATCGATCTCGCGGGGCTCGGCGAAGAGCTCCAGCTCGGCAACCCTGGTGGGACCGAGCTGTCGGGTGCGGCGCTGTTTGCCGATGCGCGCGAGCTCACGACGTCGCCCGGCTCGTGGGACACGCAGGTCCGCGAGCGGGGGCTGCCCGACTCCGGCGAGATCGTGCGTGGCGTCTCCGACGTCGCGCTGTTGCTCGCGAAGTTGTTCGCGCAAGGCACGACCGGGCGTCTCGCGTTTCGCCGCGACGACTTCGAGAAGGTGATCTACTTCGATCAAGGCCGTCCCGTGTTCGCCTCGTCGAACCAGCCCGGCGATCGGATGGGCGAGCTGCTCGTGCGCGAAGGCAAGATCACGGCGACCCAGTACGAGCGGTGCCAGACCCAGGTCGCGCAATCCGGGCGGCGGATCGGCGAGATCCTCGTCGACTTCGGCTACCTCAAGCGGCGCGAGCTGTTGCCCGCCGTGCGCCGCCACGTCGAGGACATCGTGTACTCGTTGTTCGGCTGGGACCACGGCCACTACTTGATCACGATCGACATTACCGCTTCGAGCGAGCGGATCCGGATGTCGCGGCACCCCGCGGCGCTCGTGCTCGAGGGCATTCGCCGCAAGCTCGATCGCGCGACGCTCGACCGCCTGCTCGGACCGGCGTCGACGGTGATCGAGGTTCGCGATCGCGAGCGGCTCGGCGGCATCATCAACACGGCCGACCTCGCCGCCGAGGAGCGCGCCGCGCTCGCCGCGTTCGATGCCCAATCCGACCTCGCGCATGTCGCGCGGACCGCGGGCGTCGATCTCGCCGATATCCTGCCGCTCGCGTGGGGGCTCGTCGTGCTCGGGCTCGCGACCGCGCGACGCGCCGACACCGGGCTCGAGGAATCGACGGCGCTCGTCGGCGAGACCGACCTCGCGATCGATCGCGAGCGCGTGCGTGCCCGCTGGGAGCTGGTCAGCGAGGCCGACTACTTCGCGCTGCTGGGCGTACGCCGCGACGCGACCGGGTTCGAGATCCGTCGCGCGTATCAATCGGCGCGCCGTGACTTCGCCGCGGACTGCTTCCCGGTCGATCTGCGGCGCGAGCTCGCGCGCGAGCTCGACGACATCGCGACCGTGCTCGACGAAGCGTTCCGCGTGTTACGCGACGATCGCCTGCGGCTCACCTACCTCACGAACCTGGTGGATTGATCATGCGCGTCGCCTTCATGGGCTCACCCGAGTTCGCCGTTCCCTGCCTGCGCGCGCTCGCCGGGACGCACGAGGTCGCGGTCGTGGTCAGCCAGCCCGACAAACCGGCTGGTCGAGGTGGCGAGCTCCGCGCCCCAGCGGTGAAGGTCGCAGCGCTCGAGCTCGGGCTGCCGGTGATCCAACCGAAATCGGCGCGCAATGGCGAGCTCGCGCAGGCGTTGCGCGATGCGCGCGTCGAGGTCGCGGTCGTCGTCGCGTACGGCAAGATCTTGGCGAAGGACGTGCTCGAAGCGCCGCCGCGCGGCTGCATCAACGTCCACGGCTCGCTGCTGCCGAAGTATCGCGGCGCCGCGCCGGTCCAGTGGGCCGTGATCGACGGCGAGGCCGAGACCGGCGTCTCGATCATGCAGCTCGACGAAGGCATGGACACCGGCCCGGTGTGGGCCGAGCGCCGCGTCACGATTGGTGCCGACGAGACCGCCGGTGACTTGTTGGCGCGGCTCGCACCGATCGGCGCCGCCGCGCTGCTCGAGACGCTGCCGCAGATCACGAGCGGCACTGCGCAGCCGAAGCCGCAGGATTCCGCGGGCGCGACCCACGCGAAGATGCTCGACAAGACCGACGGCGCGATCGACTGGACCCAACCCGCGCGCGCGATCGCCGCGCGAATCCGCGGCGTCGATCCGTGGCCCGGCGCGTACACGACGCTGCGCGGCCAGCCGATCAAGCTGTTCCGCGCGGTCGTCACCGATCGCACCGCCGCCGGCGGCCTCGGTAGCGTCCTCGCGATCGATCGCGAAGGCGTCCACATCTCGTGCGCAGGCGGTGTCGTCGCGATCCGCGAGGTCCAGGCCGCGGGCAAGAAGCGCATGCCCGCGTCCGCGTTCGCAGCCGGTCGCGGCATCGCCGTCGGCGACAAGCTCACCTGATGGGGACGGTAACCACTTACTCAACTTGTCGCTTCGAACGTCGCGAGATCACTCGGGCGACGAGGGACGGTTACAACTTTAGGAAGGTTCCATGACCGCTCGCGAGCTCGCACGCCGCGTGCTGGAGCGCATCGAGCGCGACAAAGCCTGGGCCACGCCGGCCCTCGACGGCGAGCTCGCGCGTGCGAACCTCGACGATCGCGATCGCCGGCTCGCCTCCGAGCTCGTCTACGGCGTCCTCCGCCACCGCTCGCGGCTCGACCGCTTGATCGGCGCACACGCCGATCTCAAGAAGACTCCGCTCCGCGTCGTGATCGCGCTGCGCGTCGCGGCGTACCAGCTGCGCTTTCTCGATCGTGTACCGCCATACGCGGTCGTCGACGACGCTGTCGGTGCTGCGCGCGCATCCGGCGGCGCGAAGCTCGCCGGGTTCGCGAACGCGGTGCTGCGCAAGGTCGGCAGCGCGCCCGAGCCCAAGTTTCGCGATCTCGGAGACGAGTTCTCGCTGCCCCCGTGGATCCTCACCGAGCTGCGCGCCGCCGATCCTGACCAGGTCGCCGCGCACGCCGCCGCGCTCGCAACGTCGGCACCGCTGGTTGCGCGCGCGAACACTCGGCGCACCACGCGCGATGCCGTGATCGAGACGCTCGATACCGCCGGCGTCACCGCGCGTCCCGTCGACGTCGCGCCGGGCACGCCGCAGGCGTTCGCGATCGATAACCTCGGCGATCCATCGCGTAGTCCATCGTTCACCGCCGGGTTATGGACCGTCCAGGATCCCGGTGCGCAGCTGGTCGCACACTTCGCGGCGCCGCGCGCGGGCATGGCGATCCTCGACGCGTGCGCCGGGGTCGGCGGCAAGTCCACGCATCTCGCCGAGCTTTCCGATGACGCTGCGCGGATCGACGCCGCGGATCGCAGCGATACGAAGCTGGGGCTCCTGGCCGCGACCGCGCAGCGCCTCGGAAGCTCCAGCATTCGCCCTGTCGTCTGCGATCTCACCGATCCCCGCGCGGCGCTTGGCACCGCATACGATCTGATCGTGCTCGATGCGCCATGCTCCGGGCTCGGCGTTTTGCGCCGCCACCCCGATGCGAAGTGGCGCCTTATCGCCGATGACGTCCCCCGACTCGCCGGCGTTCAGCGCGAGCTCCTCGACGCAGTGGCGCCTCGCCTCGCACCGGGCGGCGCGCTCATCTACTCGGTTTGCACGTTCACGCGTGCCGAAGGCCCCGACCAGGCGCGCGGATTCGCGCAGCGTAGCGGCCTTCGGCTCGTGGCCGAACACCGGACCTGGCCGCCCGACGCGGACGCTTTCTATCTAGCGCGCTTCGAGCGCTAAAGTTGTAACCGTCCCTTTCGGGATCAGCGATCCCGCGCTGTTACGCACCATAAGTTGAGTAAGTGGTTACCGTCCCCGTGCGGGGGAGCGGGCGGGTGTGCGCGGTCGCGCGGGGCGGACGCTTGCAGTGCGAGCTGCGAGGCCTTCGAGCTGGCCGGCTGCGTGCAATTCGCAGCCTCTCATGTGGAAAGCATTCGCGATCGTGACGGCGCTTGTCGCGGTTTCTCGGCCGGCCGGCGCGTGGACGATCGGCAGTCAGCTGGACAATACGGGGTGTCATGAACGGATCACGACGGCGGCGTTTCGCGCCGCGCGAATGATGTTCGCGACGGCTCCGGTGATCGTGCCGACGGCGGACGAGGCGGCGTTGATCGACGACGCCCAGTTCGTGCCCCCGGCGGACTTCGCGCACGACCTGGCAGCGATGTCGCTGTTGTTCGGCGTGCGCGATAATGACCTCAAAGGCCATAACCCGCTCGATTCGCTGCAGCTCGTCGAGGTTCACGGCAATCCCGACACGCAGGAGGAGCACTGCATCCGCAGTAAGGACGACGACGGCACGGCGGGCGATCCCGCCGCGCTCGAGCGCTGCCGCGCGTTCATCCACACGCGGATCTCCGAGGCGCTCGAGGGGCTCGCGGCCGACGGTACGGTCGATCCGGGTCACCGGATGGAGCTCGCGATCTACGTCTCGTTCGCGGGCCGCGTGGATCCGATGCTGCCCCAGTTCTACGTCAAGCTCGGGCAGGCGGTGCACGCGCTGGAGGACGGCTTCACGCACACGTACCGGACCAGCGACGGGGTCCACGTCACGACCGTGATGAACTGGATCGACTACGTCTCGACCGCCGGAGCGCAACCCGATCGCGATGGCCCGCCGCATGTTTCGGGGATGGATCACTGCGAGGGCAGCGATCCGGTCGTCGCGCGCAACTTCGCAAACGCGACGACCGCGGCGACCGCGCTGATGGAGATCGCGATGGATCCGGGCCGCACGAGCGATGACAAGCTCGCAGCGGTCGACGCGCTGACGGCGCAATACCTGACGTACCAGCCTGGCTGTGACATCACGAACAACTACTGCGATGCGCCGGAAGCCAAAGTGGTGGCGCCCTCGGCGGGATGCAATGCGAGTGGAGCAGGGGCGGGCTGGCTCGTGCTGCTCGCGATGGCGGCGCTGATCGTGATGCGGCGCCGGCGCACGATGGTGATCGTCGCGAGCTGCGCGCTTGCTGGCTCGGTCGCGGCGCAGCCGGCGGCACCGGCCCCCGGCGCGGGCTCGGGCGCGATGCCTGGACCGGCGGTCACGCATGCACCCCCGAACGCACCGGCAGTGCCGGCGACGCCCGACAAACCTGCCGACGCCGCGGCAGTCCACCAAGGTCACGAGCCCGGCCGCGACGTCAAGACGCCGACGGTGAACGAGGTCGAGCAGATCCGCGAAGACAAGCAGCTCGGCAGCCCGTTCGGCGTCGCTGCGATGCTCGGCGGCTCGTTCGTCCACGGCGCGTTGGCGACCGTCGTCGGCGGCCGCTATCGCTTGAACGAGCGCTGGACGCTCGGCCTCGATGCCGAGTGGAATCCATGGATCACCTCGGTGCCGTGGGCGCTCAAGGCAGGCGCGGCCAGCGTGTACGCGACCGTGATCCATCGCTATCCGATGAAGCTCGATCGCGTGAACCTGCGCACGACGTTCAGCCTGGGCGCCTCGACCCAGCTGTTCGATGTTGCGGGCGCGCCGAAGTTCGACATCGGCCCGTACTTCGCGCTCTCGCCACTCGGGATCGACTATGACCTCGGCAACTCGGTGCGGCTCGTGTTCGATCCGCTGTCGGTGTCGGTGCCGGTGCCGCACATCGGCTTGATCCCGCTCTACTACGAGCAGTTCCGCACGATGATCGGGATCCAGATCGGCGGGTGAACGCCGTCCTATTGCGCTGCTTCACCTCGCTTGCGCAGCTCCGCGATCGTCGCGGCGTAGTCTTTCGTGCCGAACACGCCCGAGCCCGACACGATCACGTTCGCACCCGCCGCGACCACCTCGGCGATGTTATCGACCTTGATCCCACCGTCGACCTCGATGTCCACGCTGTAGCCCTTGCGATCGATGATCGCGCGCAGCTGCGCGATCTTCTCGAGCGCGCTCGGGATGAAGCTCTGGCCGCCGAATCCCGGGTTGACCGACATGATCAACACCTGCGCGACATCGCGGAGCACCCATTCGATCGCCTCGACGGGCGTGTGCGGGTTCAACACCACGCTCGGCTTCTTTCCGAGGTCGCGGATCTGATGCAGCGTGCGATGGAGGTGCGGGCACGCCTCGACGTGGACGCCGATGATGTCCGCGCCGGCCTTCGCGTAGGCGCCGACCCAGCGCTCGGCATCCTCGATCATCAAGTGCACGTCGAGCGGCTGCTTCGTCACCCGGCGCACGGCCTCGACGACGACCGGCCCGATCGTCAGGTTCGGCACGAAGTGGCCGTCCATCACGTCGACATGGACGTAGTCTGCGGTCGCGATCGCGCGGACCTCGTCGGCGAGTCTTCCGAAATCAGCGGACAGGATCGACGGCGCGATCTTGAGCGGCGGCACGCGCGAGTCTTATCACGGTCACGGGGTCGGCACGATCTCGATCGCGCCCGTCGACGAGAGGCACGCGAGCTGGCGGCTATCGCGCGAGAACGCGAGCGCGATCAAGTCGGGCAGCTCGGGCTCGATCGACAGCGTGTCGATCGTCTCGACCGTCGCTGCACCCTCGGCCGCCGGCGACAAGTAATCTATCCGCAGCCGACCGCGCGCGCCGGCCGGCGGCTTCGCATACGCGTAGGCGGCGAGCAAGCCTCCGTGATCGAGCGCGACGGCATGCGCGCCGCCCGCGACCGTCCGCGCGAAGTCCTTGTCCTCGACCTCGAGCCGGGTCACGCCCCAGCTCGTCCCGGGATCCGGAACTGCGGTCGCGAGCCGCGTCCCGGCGTAATCGAACGCGAACAGCTGCGGCACATTCGCCTTGCCGCCGATCGATCCCGCGTCCGCGAGTGAATCGCGGCCGCTCGATTTCCGGC
>JBDUAS010000411.1:0-5222 GCA_040004535.1 Deltaproteobacteria bacterium | reverse complement strand
CGGCACCAAGATCGCGATGACGATCGACAGCGGCGATGGCCGCGGCGCGATGTTCGAGGTCGGTGATCGCAGCATCCTGATCCCGTTCGCCACCAACGCGCAACGCTGGAACTTCGCGACGTTCAACACCGACAACACCAAGCTCGTGACGGTGTCGGCCGGCCAGATGGTGCTGCGAGCGGCGAGCGGCGCGATCCTCGTGACGATTCCGAACACCACCGGCCAACTGTCGACGCACCCCGAGCTGTCGCCCGATGCGACGCGACTCGCGAGCGTCGACACCACCGGCGGTGGTACCGACTACGACGTCAGCGGCGGCTCGATCGTGACCCGCACGTTCGACGACGCGTCGAACACGTTCGGGCCGGCGCAGGTGCTCGTGGCCAATTCCGCGGGCTCGAGCAACTTCTACCCGTCGTGGTCGCCGGATGGCCAGTGGATCTTGTTCACGCGCACGACTGGCCGGTCGTACGCCGATCCGTCCGCTGAAGTCTGGGTCGTCAAGGCCGACGGCACGGGTGCGCCGATCCAGCTCGCCGCGGCCAACAGCACCGCCGGCATGCTGCGAAACTCGTGGGCGCGGTGGACGCCGTTCGTGCAGTCGTACGGTCCAGATCACCAGTCGCTGTTCTTCGTCACGTTCTCGTCGACGCGCCAGTTCGGCGTGCGCCCGTTGACGACCGGCATGTACGGTGCGGATCAGCAGATCTGGATGGCGCCGTTCTTTCCCGACAAGGCGACGATGGGCATGGACCCGTCGGCGCCGGCGATTCGCATGCCGTTCCAGGACTTCGCGACGAGCAATCACATCGCGCAGTGGACGCAGGCCGTCGTGATCGGTCGGCGCGCCGACGGCAGCCCGATCACGCAGGCCGAGGCGCAGGCCGCGAAGTAGTCGCTACGCCTGGGCCGGAACGCGCTTGCTCGCGAGCATCTCGATCAAGTCCATCTTGGTCAGGATGCCGATCACCGACTTGTCCTCGTCGACGACGATCGCGACCTCGCCGCGCTCGAAGATCCGGGGCAGCTCGCCCGAGCCAGCGTGCATCGACACGGTCGAGACCTTGCGTTCCATGACCTCGGCGACGACCGTGTTGCGGTCGATGCGACCGGTCATCAGCTGATGGAGTAGATCGCTCTCGGTCAGGATGCCGGCGAGCTTGCCCTGCCCACCGGCCGCAGGATCGAGGACCGGCATCTGCGAGATGCCGTGCTCCTTGAACATGTCGGTCGCGCGGCTGACCTTGTCGTTGAGATCGAGCGAGATCACGGCGCGCCGGCCGATCGTGCGCATCACGTCGCCGACCGTGCCGACCTCCCAGTCGGCCTTGAAGAAGCCCTGCTGGCGCATCCAGCGATCGTCGACGAACTTCGACAGGTAGTTGCGGATCGAGTCCGGCAGGATCACGACAACGCGCTTGCCGGGTCCGAGGTCGCGGCAGACCTGCATCGCGGCCCACACCGCCGAGCCCGACGAGCCGCCACACAGCAGGCCTTCCTGGCGAATCAGCTGGCGCGCGACCAAGAACGAGTCACGGTCGTTCGACTTGACCCAGCGATCGACGAGCCGGCGATCGAGGACGTCGGGGATGAAGTCGTAGCCGATGCCCTCGACCTTGTACGACTTGATCTCGCCAGGGCCCGCGAGGATCGAGCCCTCGGGATCGACGCCGACGATCTGGCAGCTCGGTAGCGCCTTCTTGATGGCGCGTGCGACGCCCGAAATCGTCCCGCCCGTACCCGCCGTCATCACGACCGCGTCGAGCTTGCCCTCGCATTGATCGAGGATCTCCTTGCCGGTACCAACCTCGTGCGCACCCGGGTTCGACGGGTTCGAGTACTGATCGAGGATGTGCGAGTTGGGAATGATCTCGCGCAGCCGCTTCGCGACACCGATGTGCGACTCGGGTGCGTCCCACGCGGCCTCGGTCGGCGTGCGGATGATCTCGGCGCCGAGCGCCTCGAGGACGACCTGTTTTTCCTGCGACATCTTCTCGGGCATCGTGATGATCACGCGGTAGCCCTTGGCCGCCGCCGCCATCGCGAGACCGATGCCGGTGTTGCCCGACGTCGGCTCGATCAGCGTGTCGCCCGGTTTGATCCGGCCCGACTTTTCGGCATCGAGCAGCATCTTGACGCCGATTCGGTCCTTGACCGAGCCGCCGGGGTTCATGAACTCGCACTTCCCGAGCAGCTCGCACGGGAGATCGCGGCCGATCCTCGCGAGTCGGACCATTGGCGTGGAGCCGGTGGCGTCGAGGATCGAATCTAAAATGGGGCCGGGCGTACGCGCGTTCATCGCGGCGCAGTCTACTTGATATGATTCGCGGATGCGCTCGGTGATCGCTCTGCTCGCATGCGTGGCATGCGGACGCGTTGGATTCGGTGCATTCGCCGGAGATGGCGGCGGTGGCGGAGATGACGCCGGCGGATCGGGCTCGGGCTCGGATCTCAGCAATACCTGTTCGAGCCCGGGTTACGGCGACACGTTCGAGGAGGCGCTCCCTTGTAATGCGTTCGGGATGCCGGTCGTGACCAATGGAGGCCTCGCGACCTCGAACGGCACGCTGACGATCACACCGAATGCGAGCGCGAACACGATGGTCGGCTGTGCGCGCTCGAACGCCGCATTCGGGCCAGCGGGTGCATTCGTCGAGGTCAGCCAGGTTCTCCCCGCGCCGGGGCAGACCTTGCTGCTGGTCCAGATCGGTGTGAAGACCGCCGCGATCGTCGTCACGCCTCCGTTCCTCCGATTCGTCGACTGGAACGGGAACACGGTGATGACGGCCTACGATCCAACGGCGATGCGCTGGTGGCGCCTCCGGCCGGTCGATGGTGGCCTCTACGCGGAGACCTCGCCGGAGGGTAAGACGTGGACCCGGATCGCGAGCTCGAGCCCCGGCGTGTCAGGAAGCGGCACGGTCGCGATCTACGTCCAGACCGACACCACGAACACCGCACCTGGAACCGCGAAGGTCGAGGGGATCGACGTTTGCCCTCCGCAATAGCGGAAGGATCGACGCCGCCAGCGAAACCTGGTAATCACGGCGCATGGCCTCCGTCGACGAGCTCCTGGATCTGTTGAACCGCCGCATCGTCGTGCTCGACGGCGCGATGGGGACGATGATCCAGGGCCTCGAGCTCAAGCACGAAGAGATCTGGCGCGGCGAGCGGTTCGCGAACCACCCGACCTCCGTGAAGGGCTGCACCGATCTGCTCGCGCTGACCAAGCCCGATGCGATCGAGGAGATCCACTACCAGTTCCTGATGGCCGGCGCGGACATCGTCGAGACCGACACGTTCACCGCGACGTCGATCGCGCTCGCCGACTACCAGCTCGAATCGGCCGCGCGCGACATCAACCTGTCGGCCGCGCAAGCCGCACGCCGCGCCGCGGATCGCGCGACCCGCGATGACGGCAAGCCGCGCTGGATCGCCGGCTCGATCGGCCCGACGACGAAATCGGCCTCGCTGTCGCCCGACGTCAACGATCCGGGAGCGCGCTCGGTGACGTTCCACCAGCTCGCGACCGCGTTCGGCGAGCAAGCGCGCGCGCTGATCGAAGGCGGCGTCGATCTGCTCCTGACCGAGACCCACATCGACACCCTGAACTGCAAGGCGGCGCTGTACGCGTTCGAGGAGCTGTTCGCGCAGGGCGTGCGCCGCGTGCCGGTGATCGCGTCGGTGACGATTCCGGATAAATCGGGCCGCACGCTGTCGGGCCAGACCGTCGAGGCGTTCTTCAACTCGATCTCGCACCACAACTTGCTGTCGGTCAGCATCAACTGCGCGCTCGGCGCGGAGGACATGCGGCCGCACGTCCAGGAGCTCGCGCGCTCGGCCGGGATGCGCGTCGCGTGTTACCCGAACGCGGGTCTGCCGAACGAGATGGGCGGCTACGACGACACGCCGCAGCACATGGCGAACGTGCTCGGCAGCTTCGCGCGCGAAGGTCTCGTCAACATCGTCGGCGGGTGCTGCGGCACGCGGCCCGAGCACATCGCCGCGATCAGGGAGGCGATCGACAACGTCGCGCCGCGCGCGATCGCGAAGCCGGCGAAGTTCATGCGGCTGTCGGGACTCGAGCCGCTGACGATCACGCCGGAGACCAACTTCATCGTGATCGGCGAGCGCACGAACGTCACCGGCTCGGCCGCTTTCCGCCGGTTGATCAAGGACGACAAGTTCGACGAGGCGGTCACGGTCGCGCGCGATCAGGTCGCCGGCGGCGCGAACATCCTCGACGTCTGCATGGACGAGGGCATGCTCGACGGCGTCGCCGCGATGAAGCGGTTCGTCAACCTGATCGCGAGCGAGCCCGATATCGCGCGGCTGCCGGTGATGGTCGATAGCTCGAAGTTCTCGGTGATCGAAGCCGGGCTCGAGTGCCTCCAGGGCAAGGGCGTCGTCAACTCGATCTCGCTCAAAGAGGGCGAGGAGCAGTTCATCCGCCAGGCGACCGTCGTGCGGCGGTTCGGCGCGGCCGTCGTCGTCATGGCGTTCGACGAGACCGGTCAGGCGACCACGGTCGAGCACCGCCTGGAGATCGCGCATCGCGCGTACAAGATCCTGACCGAGCAGGTCGGGTTCCCGGGCGAGGACATCATCTTCGATCCGAACATCCTCACGATCGGCACCGGGATCGAGGAGCACGACAACTACGCGGTCGCGTTCATCGAGGCCGTGCGCCGGATCAAGGCCGAGCTCCCGGGCGCGAAGGTCTCGGGCGGCGTTTCGAACTTGTCGTTCTCGTTCCGGACGTCGCCGCGCGTGCGCGAGGCGATGCACTCCGTGTTCCTCTATCACGCGATCAAAGCCGGCCTCGACATGGCGATCGTCAACGCGGGTCAGCTCGCGGTGTACGAGCAGCTCGATCCGCAACTCCGCGAGGCCGTCGAAGATCTGGTGTTGAATCGGCGCGCGGACGCGACCGAACGGATGTTGCAGCTCGCCGCGACGTTCAGTGGCGCGACCGTGAAGAAGGAAGACGAGCTGGAGTGGCGCAAGGGCACTCTCGGCGAGCGGCTGTCGCACTCGCTCGTCAACGGCATCACCGACTTCATCGACCCCGACGTCGAGGAGGCGTTGACGGTCTACGCGAAGCCGCTCGACATCATCGAGGGTCCGCTGATGGACGGCATGAACATCGTCGGCACGCTGTTCGGCACCGGCAAGATGTTCCTGCCGCAGGTCGTGAAGTCGGCGCGCGTGATGAAGAAGGC
>JBDUAS010000142.1:0-17675 GCA_040004535.1 Deltaproteobacteria bacterium | reverse complement strand
GGGGTCGTCGTCGGGGTCGTCGTCGGGGTCGTCGTCGGGGTCGGCATCGTTGACGGCGACGGCATCGCCATCGGGATCGGGATCGGGATCGGGATCGGGATCGGGATCGGGATCGGGATCGAGCTTGGAAGCCGTTTCCGCACCGCGCTCGGTCGTTCTCGCCGCACGACTCGGCGGCCAGCCGTGCACGATCGAGCTCCGGGTTCCGACCGGCCTCCAGCTCGCCGTACCACCGGCGCGCCCCCTCCCGTGCTGGGTCGATCACCCGCTCGACCTTCCCATCCTCGTCGGCCGCTGCTTCTTGGCCCCCGAGGATGCTGTGAAGCTCAGAATCCGCTCCGTGATCACGCTCGATCACGCTCTCTCCACCGCCGAGCTCGTGGTCCTCGACGGTGCGATCGGCGTTCGCCCGGATCCAGCGGATCCCCTCGTCGCGAGGGTCGCGACCGAGTACATTCCGCGCGCGATGGCACTGCCGGAAGATGCGCGCGTCGAGCTGACCGTCGGCCTAGGAACCGTTCGGATGTCGCTGCGCCAGATCCTCGGCCTCGCCGTAGGTGAAACCGTTCCACTCGGCCGGCCGCTTGCCGGCCCCTTCGACATTCGCGCTCAGGGCACGCTG
Source organism: Deltaproteobacteria bacterium (assembly GCA_040004535.1). GTDB lineage: Bacteria > Myxococcota_A > Polyangia > Haliangiales > Haliangiaceae > JABFXX01. The sequence continues at coordinate 17,053 of JBDUAS010000142.1, read as the reverse complement.
ATCGGGCAGGGCGAGCTGGTAGACGTTGACGGCGAGCTGGGCGTGCGCATCGTTAGCCTCGCGCAGGAGTAAGTCACATGCCGGTGTACGAGTATCAGTGCAAGAAGTGCGGTCGCGAGTTCGAGTACCAGCAGCGGATGAGCGACCCCGACAAGACCCAGTGCGAGGCGTGCGGAGCCGAGGCGCTCGAGCGGCTGATCTCGCGTACGGCGTTCTCGTTGAAGGGCGGCGGTTGGTACAAGGATCTGTACGCTTCGACCAAGCCCGAGAAGAGCGACGCCCCGAGCTCGGGTGACAGCAAACCCGCGGCAGCTCCCGACAGCTCGTCGACCCCGAGCGCGACGCCCGCGGCAAGCACGCCGTCGGCCGGGGGTGGCTCGACGGCCAGCGGTGGCGCGTCGAGCGGTGGTGGCTCGGCGAGTGGCGGTGGCTCGTCCAGCGGTGGTTCCTCGAGCGGCGGCTCGTCGAGCGGCGGCTCGTCGAGCGGCGGCGACTCCTCCGGTGGCGCGTCGAGCGGCGGCGGCTCGACCACCAAGACGGCGAGCTCGACGTGAGCGGCCAGGTCATCGATGGCACCGCGATCGCCGCGAAGCTGCGCGGCGAGGTCGCGAATGCCGCGGCTGCGCTGCGCTCGAGCCGCGACATCGCGCCGACGCTCGCGGTCGTGCTCGTCGGTGATGACCCCGCGTCCGCGGTTTACGTCAAATCCAAGACCAAGGCCGCGCGTGAAGCGAACGTCGACGTTCGCGATCACAAGCTGCCCGCGACGACGACCCAGGCCGAGCTCATGCAGCTCGTCGCTTCGCTCAACGCGGACCCGGTCGTCGACGGCATTCTCGTCCAGCTGCCGTTGCCACCACACCTCGACAGCGATCAGGTGATCCGCGCGCTCGATCCCGCGAAGGACGTCGACGGCCTGCACCCGGTCAACCTCGGCTACCTCGCGCAAGGTCGTCCAGTGTTCGTCCCGTGCACGCCGAAAGGCTGCATGCGCCTGCTCCGCGAGGTCGGCGTCGATCCATCCGGGCAGCGCGCCGTCGTGCTCGGCCGCAGCGTGCTCGTCGGCAAGCCGATCGCGCTCTTGCTCCAGAACGCGAACGCGACCGTCACGATGTGCCACTCCAAGACCCGCGACCTCGCCGACGAAGTGCGTCGCGCCGATATCGTGGTCGCCGCGATCGGCCGGCCCGAGATGGTGCTCGGCGACTGGATCAAGCCGGGCGCGACCGTCCTCGACGTCGGCATCAACCGCACCGCCGAGGGCAAGCTCGTCGGCGACGTCCAGTTCACGGCCGCGGTCCAGCGCGCTCGCGCGATCACGCCGGTCCCTCGCGGCGTCGGTCCGATGACGATCGCGTGCCTGCTCGAGAACACGGTCGAAGCGGCGAAGCGCCGCCGCGGCTAACGCGACCCAGCCGCTGAACCATGCGCGTCGTCTCGCGGACCTCCGCGGCACCGTGTTGCGGCAGCACTCCCGTTGCCCCGAGGCGATGCATCGCGCGCACCGGCTACTTCTTGGTCACCGCGAGTTGCGGATTCGTGTAGCCCTGCAGCTTCGCGACCTCGAGGAGATGATCGAGCGTACGCACCGGTGTGTGCGCATCCGCCGCCACGATCAGCGTCGGATCTTTCGGGCTCGCGGGCAGTGCTGCTGCGAGCTTCGCATCGAGCGAAGGGTCATCGAGGTTCGCGACCACTTTGTCGCGAACCAAGACCTGCGTCCTGGACACCGACAATGCCAGTGCGTCGTGCAGCACCGCCGACGTGACGTCGGACGGCGGCGTCGCCGAGTGCGTGTGATCGGTGGCCGGCGGATCGCCCGCCTTGCCGAGCGCGATCGTCGTGAAGCCATCCAGGCGAAGCGTATCGATCACGGCGATGACGTCCTGGTAGGCGAGCCCCGGATCGGCGGTGACGTACGCGCTGCACGTCGCAGCGAGTGGCTTCAGCATGGCGAGGTTCGGCGCTTCGTTGGGTTTGCGATCGACATTGCCCGCTATCCCGCCGCCGTCGTAGGTGATCGAGCCCAGGTTGATCGCGACGGTCACCACGCACGCGGCCGAGCCAGTTGCGGATCCGGAACCAGATCCAACAGCGACCGCCGCGCCCGAGCCCGAGCCCGAGCCCGAGCCCGAGCCCGAGCCGCTTGCGGCCGGCTTATCCCCCTGCTTGCAGCCCACCACCAGCATCACGCACGCGACGATCAGCGCTTTCATCGCGTCGATCGTAACGCAGCGCGCTCGCTACATGTCGACGTCTACGCCGCCCGAGCCTTCGACGCGACCGATCGCGAGCGGCTTGCCGAGCGCACGTACGAGCACGACCTGGAGGTCCGCGAACGGCGGCGGATTCTGGATCAGCTCGTCGGTCCCGGCTTCGACCGCTTGCTCGCGATACGACGCGTTCGACGTGATCGCGATGGCGGGCACCGGCGGGTGCAACCGCTTCGCGTGACGAATGATCTCGAGCCCGCCTTCGAGGTCGAAGTCGACGTCGACGATCACGATATCGATCTCGCTGGTCAGCACGCTGCTGGCGACGTTGCGGTCGGCCGCCTGCGTGATCTCGGCCGTGCTGAAGATCGACTTGATGTTGCGCGCGAGCGTCGTGCGGTCCTGGCGATCACCGGACAGCAGCAGTACCTGCACGCCGCGAAAGCTCGCCGCGAGCCGATCGATCAGCGCGCCGAGCTGCGGCGTGATGTCCTGGAACTCGATGCCGATGCCGGGCGGGCCCATGGCGTTGTCGTCGAACACGCGCCGCCATGCGACCGTGCCGTTCACCGAGGTCACCCCGACATTTGGAACCGAGAAGTCGAGCGTCATCGCGGCGCCGGTCGGCACGTCGGCGTCGGTCTCGAGGAACAGCCCGCCGCGCGACAGGTTGATCGAGTACGCGACCAGGAACGACGACGCGGTCCGGAACTCGACCTGGACCGTGTACGGCATGCGGGGATGCTCGCGTTCCGACACTCTTGTCGCGAGTATCGCTTCCAGCGACTCCAGAGAGCAACCGATCGGCCACGCTCGTGACGTGTGCGTGTGAAACCGATGAGAACGCCTTGCAGGCCGGCTGGTCTTACAACAGCCGATCGAGCAAGCGCTCGAGGTGATCGAGGCTGAGATACCGGATCTCGATCCGGCCCGCTTTGCCCGGCTCGTCCTCGGTGATCGCGACCGGGCCGCCGAGCGTCCGGGTCAAGCGCTCCTCGAGGTCGCGGACCGACGCGGTCTTCTGCGCCACCGCCTTGCGCGGCTTGGCCTTCGCCGGCGAGCGCTGCTTCTTGACCAGCTCCTCGGTCGCGCGGACCGAGAGACCCTTCGCGACGACGACGCGTGCCGCCTGCTCGATCGCGTCGGGCTCGTCGAGGCCGAGCAGCGCACGCGCGTGCCCCATGCCGAGGCGCTGATCCTCGACGAGCTGGCGGACCGGGAGCGGCAGCTTCAATAACCGGATCGAGTTCGCGACCGTGCTGCGGTCTTTTCCGATCCGGTCGGCGACCTGCTCGTGCGACATCGAGAACTCGTCGACCAGGCGCTGGAACGCTGCGGCCTCCTCGAGCGGGCCGAGGTCGGCGCGCTGGAGGTTGTCGACGAGCGCGCGCTCGAAAGCGCCCTTGGTATCGACCTCCTGGACGACGACGGGGACCTCGTGGAGGCCCGCGCGCTGCGCCGCACGCCAGCGCCGTTCGCCGGCGATCAGGAAGTAGCCATCTGCGTTCGGGCGCGGCCGGACGACCAGCGGCGCGATCACGCCGTGCGTGCGGAGCGAGTCGACGAGCTCGGCGAGCTGGGCTTCGTCGAACTTGCGCCGGGGCTGTTCGGGGCTCGGGTAGAGCTGCTCGATGCCGGCAAGGAAGTACGTGCGCTTGCCCTCGGTCATCGCCGCTCGAGCAGCGGAGGGCGCCGCGGCGGTCGGCAGCAGCGCGCCGAGCCCGCGTCCGAGCCCCCGCTTCTTGGGATCGTTGGCCGCCATCATGCGCCACGCACCGTGGCTTGGGGCTGGACCTGCTTGGGCTGGGTGCGCGCGATGAACTCGTCGGCGACCGCGAGGTAGCTCTTGGTGCCGGGGCAGCGCAGGTCGTACAGCATCACCGGCTTGCCGTGGCTCGGCGCCTCGGACAGCCGGACGTTGCGCGGCACCGTCGTCTCGAACACCGAGTTGCCGAAGAACTTCGAGACCTCGTCGCGGACCTGGTTCGCGAGGTTCATGCGGCCGTCGAACATCGTGAACAGCACACCATCGATCTCGAGATGCGGGTTGTAGGCCGCCTTGACCTTCTCGATCGTCGCGGTCAGCGCAGACAGCCCCTCGAGTGCGAAGTACTCGGCCTGCATCGGCACGACCACACTGTCGGCGGCGACCAGCGCGTTCAGCGTCAGGATCCCGAGCGACGGCGGGCAGTCGACGATGACGTAGTCGTAATTCGCGACGATCGGCGCCAGCGCGTTTGCGAGGAAGCGCTCGCGTTGCTCGGCACCGATCAATTCGATCTCGGCGCCCACCAGATCCGTGGTCGCCGGCGCCACGAACAGGGTCGTGATGTCGGTCGGCCGGATCACGTCTTCGAGCGAGACCTCGCCGACGAGCGCGTCGTAGACGGTGAGCTCGACCTTATCGCGCGGATAGCCCACGCCCGAGGACGCGTTGCCTTGCGGATCGAAGTCGACGAGCAACACGCGATACCCGCGTGACGCGACCCCCGCGGCGAGATTGATCGCCGTGGTGGTCTTGCCGACGCCTCCCTTTTGGTTCGCGACAGCCACAACACGGCATGGGCGGGACATGACTGCTCGTATCACCCGACTATGACGCTGCAAAAATTTGGACCCGGGATCGCGCGTCGCGTACTTTGTACGCAGATGTAGGACATGTGGGCATGTCCTCGAAGGAGCGCTAATGTCATCAGGGATTCCGCGTGTCTATACGTCGTTTGCCGAGTTCGAGCGCGAGGAGCTTCGCCGGTTGGATTCGCTCCATACCAGCGTCGACGATCTGGTCGAAGAGCGGTTCGCGGAGGACGGCGACTTCGGCCAGAGCGATGCGCCGCGCCGCCGCGGCCGTCCGCGCAAGAACCCGCTCTAGTCGTTTGTCGCGGGGGCCGATTACCTCGGCAGGCCGGGGATCCCCGAAACGCCGGTCTTGATCACCATCGACGACGCGGACAGCTCTTTCTTCGTGAGCGGCAAGTAGCTGCCGCCGAGGTGGGCCGACAGGAACGCTTCCGCGATCCCGAAGAACGCGATGTTGTTCTCGGGCCGCGCGAAGCCGTGGCCCTCGTCGGGGAACAGCGCGTACGTCACGGGCAGGCCGTGCTTCTCCATCGCCGCGACGATCTGCTCGGACTCGGCGTGGTTGACGCGCGGATCGTTCAAGCCTTGGCCGATCAACAGCGGCTTCTTGATCGCGGCGGCGTGCGTCAGCGGTGAGACCTCGGTCAGCAAGGCTTTGCCCTCGGCCGTCGTCGGATCGCCCATGCGCTGGTGAAACATCGCGACGATCGGCGCCCAGTACGGCGGAATCGTCGACAGCAGCGTGATCAAGTTCGACGGTCCGACGAGGTCGACGCCGCAATCGAACGCATCGGGCGTCATCGTCAGACCGGCGAGCGTCGCGTAGCCCCCGTAGCTGCCGCCGACGATGCAGACCTTGTCGGCGATACCTTGCTTCTTCGCCCACGCTACCGCGTCGAGCAGGTCGTCGTGCATGTGCTTGCCCCACTGCAGATTGCCGGCGTTCAGGAACTTCTTGCCCATGCCGGTCGAGCCGCGGAAGTTGACCGACAGCACCGCGTAGCCGCGATTCGCGAACAGCTGCGCGAGCGAGCTGTAGCCCCAGCTGTCGCGCGCCCACGGACCGCCGTGGACGAGCAGCACCATCGGCCCCGCCTTGTCGGCGTGGACGCGGGTCAGGTAGCTGACGAGCGTGAGGCCGTCGCGCGCCGGAATCTCGACCGGCGTCATCGGTGTCATCGTGTACTTCGCGAGCTCGGGCCGCGCCGACAACAAGAACGTGCCCTTGTGGCTCGTGCGATCCCACAGCCAGTAATCGCCGGGCTTCTGCTCGGACGACGTTGTCACGATCCACAGCTTGTCGTTCTGCGTGCGCGACGTGATGCCGATGTCTCCGGGTGCGAGCTTAGCGATGCCGGCGATGTCTGCGGCGATCGACTTGTCGAGCACCTGCCAGCGCGTGCGCAGTATAGTCGAACGCGACTGCTTGGAGCTTGCCGGTGTGCGGATCGAAGATCGTGTCACCGGCCTCGGCCTTCGGATCGGTCGCGATCGACGTCTGCTTCTTCGTCGCGATGTCGACGGAGACGACCGCGCCGGTATCGCTCGCGCGCGAATCAGTCATGTAGACCGCCTTGCCGCCGGGCGCGACGCCGAGCACGTTGGTACCGGCGAAGTCCTCGAACGGGACCTTGTCGAACAGCTTCCAGGTCAGCTTGCCGTCGGCGGGCGGCTTCTTGACGACGTCGGTGACATAGATCTCCGCGCCGCCGTCGGGCATCGACTTGGTCGCGAACCGCGGATGGAGCTGCGTATCGAGGACGAAGCCGCCGAACTCCTGGTCGTTGAGCGCGGTCAACGTGCGAGCGCCGGTCGTCAAATCGATCGTGTACTCGTCGAACACCTTCGGATCACGGTCGTTGATCCCGACCGAGATCGTCGTCGGCGCCGTGTCGCTGAGACCGTCGATCGATGCGCGGGCCTTCGGATACGGCGTCAGGTCGGTGGTCTTGCCGTCGGCGAGGTCGACGCGGAACACGTGGAAGTTCTCGTCGCCCGCGTTGTCCTGCTGATAGAGGATGTGCTTGTTCGTGTACGCCCACGAGTAACCCCGGATCGGGCGCTTCGTATCAGACGTGACCGGCTTCGCCTGATCGAGCTTGCCGATCGGCGCGACCCACACGTTCAACACGCCATCCTTCGGCGCGAGCCACGCCAGCTGCTTGCCGTCCGGACTGATCTCCACGCGCGTCCGCTCGGGGTTGCCGAACAACACGCTGCGCGGGATCAAGCTCTGATCGGGATGACCGACCGCGGGCGGCGGTGGCGGCGGTGGCTCCGGTGGCCGCATCGCGACCGGCGCGGGCGCCTCGGGCGGCGTCGCCGGTGGAACCACAGGTGCTGGAGTGCTCGAGCCGCAGGCGACGACGAGCGAGATCAAGAGGACCTGCTTCATGCCCATCGGCGTAGCACGGGCTCAGCTCTCGATGTCGTAGTCCTTGAGCTTCTTGTAGAGCGTCGAGCGATCGATCTCGAGGATCGCTGCGGCCTGCGCCTTGTTGCCGTTCGTCGCGGCGAGCGCGGCGAGGATGCCTTCCTTCTCGAGGTCGCGCAGCGAGCGCGCGACGGGAGGGCGCGGGCCGGTGCCGTGCGTTGCGGCGACGGGAACGATGACCATCGGCGGTTGCTCGATCATCGGGAGCGGTGCGGGCGTCGGTGCTTGCGAGATCGCGGAGCCGAGCGGCGGCGTCGGCGGCGAAGGGCGCGTACGGGCCGAAGGCAGCGTTCCGAGCAGCTGCGGCGGCAGGTCCGCCGCCTGGATCTGCTCGCGATCGCCGAGCACGATCGCGCGCTCGACCGCGTTGCGGAGCTCGCGGACGTTGCCGGGCCAGTGATGGCGCTGCATCACCGCCATCGCATCGGCGGCGAAGCCGGTGATCCGGCGACCAGCTTGGTGGCGGAACCGGGCGAGGAAGTGATCGGCGAGTAGCGGAACGTCGTCGAGTCGCTCGCGCAGCGGCGGGACCTCGACGTGGATGACCGAGAGCCGGTAGAACAGGTCCTCGCGGAACGAGCCGCGGCGGACCATCTCGGCGAGGTCGCGATTTGTCGCGGCGACGACCCGGACGTCGACCTCGATCGACTTCTGACCACCGACGCGCTCGAACCGGCGCTCCTCGAGCACGCGCAGGAACTTGGTCTGCAGTCCGAGCGGCAGCTCGCCGACCTCGTCGAGGAACAGCGTGCCGCGGTCGGCCATCTCGAACCGGCCGGCCTTCTTCTCGGTCGCGCCGGTGAACGCGCCCTTCTCGTGGCCGAACAGCTCGCTCTCGATCAACGACTCGGTGAGCGCGGCGCAGTTGACCGCGACGCACGGGCCCTTGGCGCGGCGCGACCCGCGATGGATCGCGCGCGCGACCATCTCCTTGCCCGAGCCAGACTCGCCGCCGAGGAGGATCGTCGCGTCGCTCGGGGCGACGCGCTTGACGAACTCGAGCACGCGCGCGGCCGCGGCGGAGCGACCGATGAGCTCGCTCTGGCCGCCGGGGCCCTCGAGCTGTTCTTCGAGGGCATCCGCGCGCTTCGAGAGTTGTTCGCGCGTATCGGCGCCAACCCACGCGGCGCTCGTCAGCTGCGCGATGCAGCTCGCGGCTTGCGCGTCGGCTTCTTGCCACGTGCCGCCTTTGCGATCGATCCACAGCACCGCGACGATCTCGTCGCCGCTGCCGTAGACGGGGGCCGCGATCAGCGCGCGGCGGCCGTCGTTCGCGCCGGTCTCGGCGGTCACGACATCGCCGCGGAGCACCTTGTCGATCACGTCCTGCGGGATCTGGAGCTGTGCCGATTCGCCGGGACCGACCGATGCCGCGACCGGTGCGGGGCGGCGTCCCGCGGACAGCACGAACACGCGGTGCGCCTCGAGTGCGGTGCGCGCGGTGTCGCTGGCGGCGCGGGCGACCGCATCGCGGCCGGCGGCGGCCTCCGTGCGCAGCCGGCCGCCGAGCTGCGCGAGCCCCGCCAGCAACCGGCGGGGGCGATCGTCGCGGCCGGTCATTGCCCACAACGCGCTGGTCGAGACCTCCATCGTGACGTGGCTCGACGCCTTCGTCACCGCGACGCCGTCGACCGGCAAGAACGCCATCTTGGTCGCGCCGAGCACGATCTCGTCGCCGGCCTCGAGCCGGTGCACGCTCGGCGGCGCACCGTTGATCAAGGTGCGCGGCTTGCCACTGTCATCGATCCACGCGAGCGCGCCGTCGCGCAGCTCGATCAGGCCGTGCGAGCGCGACACCGTCGGATCGGTGAGCTGGACGAGGTTGCCCTCGCCGCGGCCAATACCGCCTCCGCGCAGCGGGAGCTCGAACTCGCGCCCCGCATCCGGACCCTCGATCACGACGAGGCGTGCCAGAGACATGCATCTATCCTACCGCCGGTGCTACGGTTTCGCGCATGAAGCGGCTCGCGATCGTGCTCGGCCTGGCGGCGGCGGCCTGTAGTGGTGGGCAGAAACCACAAACCGGAACCGGCAGCGGCAGCCAGGTCTACGCGAAGAAGATTTCGCTCGGCTGGGGCTTCCAGGCAGAAGGCACGACCACCAACGTGTTCCTCCAGGTCACCGACGAGACGGGCAGGCAGGTCAGCCATCCGATCACGAGCTTCACGGGCGAGTGCAAGCCCATCTCTCCGGCCGCCGCGATGAAGGCGATCACCGGCTGTGCGTGCACGGGGTTCGAGCTCCACGCGGTCGTCCAGGGCGATGACATCGTGATCTTGAAGCTGCCGAGCACGACGACCGATCCGATGGCGCGCGAGGAGGTCACCCGGATCAAGACTCCCGGCGGCGCGGCGATCGAGGCGGGGACCTAAGATCCCGGAACGACGAGGCCGCCGAAGCGTTGGCCGGTCGTGCATGACTCTCGGCAAACTGATAGAATTTCCGGCGATGAAGGTCGTCTGTCTCGCTCTGCTGGTCACCGGCGCATGCGTCGTCGATCACCACAGCGATCCGGACCCGCAGCCGAGCACGCAGCCGCTCACGTGCAGCGCCGACATCCTGCTCGAGGGCTCGACCGGCAACGCGCAAGGCATGCTCGCCGGACCGTTCTCGCTCGATCGCAACGGCATCACGCTGTGCCTGCATCTCGACGCGACCCAGAACCAGGTCGCCGCGCACTTCGCGGCCGCGACCGCCGATCAATCCGGCGCCACGTCGTCGTTCGCGACCGTGCTCGAGGACACCGACGGCACGGTGCTGCAGGACAGCTGGGATGTCTCGGTCGGCAATGCGGACACGCGGACGTTCGCGAACCTCGAGTGGAACGCGCCGCTGCACGTCGTGACCGAGACGCAGCTCTGGTTGCACGCGCGCGAGCAGACGGCGACGACGACGATCTCGCTGTCGTTGTTCGAGCCGTTCGAGTAACCGTCGCTCGTTACAGCGACTTCAAGTACTCGATCACCGCGGGCACATCCTTGCCGAGCGTGGCGAGGAACGGATGCCCAGCGAGCAACGCTGGATCGTCGCGATACTGATCGGGTCCATTCGGTGCGGCCGCGGTGGTCTCGACGCCGACGTTCGTCAGGTCGTACGGGGCGTCGAGGTCGACCGTCTGCGCGACCCGCTTCTCGGGAAGCGTTGCCAGTACGGCGAGGCTCGGCCACTGGCCGACGTGGCCGTAAGGCGCCCGCATCCACACGTTCGTGAGGACCGGTGGCACGTAACCGCCGGTGCGGCGAAACTTCGTGTAGCCGAGCGTGAGCGCCGGATCGTTCGCTGCGCGCTCGAAGCTCTCGGTCGCCGCCATCGCACGCGTCGGATCCGTCCCGATATCCTCGAGCGCCTCGACATGCTCGGTGTAGTCGATCGCGCGGCCGTTGCCGTCGTAGTGGCCGTGGCACGGGGCGCAATCGTCGTCGAACAAGCGCTTGCCCTTCTCGGCGAGCTTGCGATCGATCGGGCGCGGGAACGCGGGACGCGGTTCGGGCTGGCGCAGATACGCACCGAGGCTCGCGCCCTGAAACGGATGCTGCTGCAGCCACTCGACGCGGACGCCAGCGGCGACGTCGGCCTCGACCGCCAGCAGATCCATCGGGCCTTCGCCGGAGCCGTCCCACGACAATGTCGTGCGGACCGCAAAGCCGATCACGTCGGGCACCTTCGCGTAGCCGACCTTCGGCGCGAACTGGATCGAGTGGTGGGAGAGTTGCTCGAGCACCCCGACGAACGATTCGAGTGTCGCGACCCGGCCGGGCAGGGCGCCCTCGGTGCGCGCGCGCAGATCCGCGCGCTCGGTCGCACGCCGGCGCAGCGCATCGAGCGTCGCCGCGACGATCGGCGTCGCGTACGCGTCGGGCCACGTGACCTTGTTCGTATCTGCAGCCTCGCGCGCGAGCCGACCGAGCTTCTCGATCGTGAACGCCGGCTGCGTCGTGATCCGCGCGAACGCGGCGTCGTACGCGTGGATCCGGACGCGCTTGTTCGCGAGCCCGATCACGGTCGCTTCGCCGCCCGGCCACTTCAGCTTCTCCGCGTGGCACAGCGCGCAATTCGTGACGACGAACGGCACGCGCGTGATCGGATCGACCGTGAGGTGCATGCCGATCGGCAAGCCCGCGCGTAGATCGTCGTCGGTCGCGTGCGGATCGGGTGCACGCGCGACGAAGCCGTACTTGCCGGCGAGCTCGCCGAAGTCGTGGCCGAACGTCTCGGGGAACGCTTTGAACAGCGCGAGGAACACCGGGTACGGCATGCCGGTGCGATACGGATCGCCGACGCCGTGCTTCGCGAAGATCGCCTCGCCGGCAGCGCGAGAGACGTGATCGATCGCGTACTCCGCCGGATCCGAAATCGGGATCGTATTCGTACTCGTGCTCGTGCTCGTCGGGCTCGGGCTCGGGCTCGGGCTCGGGCTCGGGCTCGGGCTCGGGCTCGGGCTCGGACCTTCGGCGCGCGCGCCACAACCCACGAGCACCGCCACGATGATCAGGCTCCGCATGCGCGGACCATCGCACAGCTAGCGGCGGACGTACTCGGTCAATCCGACGCGGTGACGCTCGAGGATGAAGAAGCTCATCGCGAGCCGCGCGGGGCCGATCGCGAAGTACGCCTTGCCGAGATAAAGGTCAGGATTTGCCGGGTCGACCTGGACCAGGTAGTCGCGCAACCCGTTCGACGGATCGCCCTTCGGGTTGCCGCCCTTGCCGTAATCGAACAGCAGCGAGTGCAGGTATTCGTTATCGCGCGCCGTCGGATCGACCGGTGCGACCTCGAAGAACCCGAACCGCTTCGGCTCGGTGTCGCTGGGCTTCAGGTGCCAGCGCCCGTCGAGCGCGTTCATCTTGACGGGAATGTTGTAGCCCATCACCCGGCCGTCCTCGCCGCGATAGAAGCCCTTCATGAACTTCTTGATCCCCACCGCGTACGCGAGGTTCAGCGCGTTGAGCGGGAGGTGATTGATGCCGCGGAACTCCCAGCCGACCAGCTGGTCGAGGTCCGGCATCTTGCCGCGCTGGAACACGCGTTCGAGGCCGCTCATCGGCGTCTGCTCGAGTGCGAGCGCGAACGGCGACGGGAACGGGGACAGCGCCCCGGCTTCGAGTGGTGCGGACTTCGCGATCGGGAACGTAGTTGCAGTGCTCATCCGAGATACCTCCGAGAGTTGTCGATCACGTGACCTGCGGCGCGGGTGGCGAGCGCCATGATGGTCTCCATCGGGTTGACGCGGCACGGCGACGGAAACAACGACGCGTCGGAGATCATCAACCGATCGACGTCGTGCATGAAGCCGTGCGCGTCGGTCACCGACGTCGTGCGGTCCGCGCCCATCTTCGCCGTGCCCATCATGTGGACGGTCACGACCTCCCAGCCCTTCGGCGGGATCGGCTTGTCGAGCAGGCGATGCGCTTCGTCGGCGCTGGTCAGCTCCTGCGCGTGGTGGAACGGCAGCAACAAGCGCTTCGCCCCCGCGGCGAACAACAGCTCCGCGAGCAGTACGAGCCCGCGCTGCATGTTCGCGGCGTCGTGCTCGGCGAGCTGATAGAACGCCTGCGGCCGGCCGTTGATCACCTTGACGTGACCGGTCGTGGTGTCCTCGCACAACAGGCCCGCGACGACCATGTGGTTATATTGATCCATCAGCTGGCCGAGCTGCGCGCCGCGATGCGGGACCGACATCGCGACGATCGACGGCGGCAGGTTCACCGCCGCGAAGCAGCCGAGCCCCTCGTCGGCGAACTCGCGGACCTGGAACGCCTGGTGGGCGCCCTGCCAGCCGGTGACGTCCTCGTCGAACATCGCGACGACCTTGACGTTCGGGTGCAGCGACAAGTTGCCGCCGAGCAGGCCCGAGCGCGAGCGCAGACCCGAGCGGGCGAGCAACGCCGGCGTGTGGATCGCGCCGCACGCCGCGACGACGAGCTTCGCGCGGACGACGACGTTATGAGTCTTGCCCTCGTCGGTGCGCAGCTTGCCGAGCACGCCGGTCGCGCGCTTGCCGTGGAACGTGATCCGATCGACGCGAACATCCGCGTAGACCCGTGCGCCGAAATGCAGCGCGCGCGGGATGTAGCTGACGAGCGCGCTCTGCTTCGCGCCGGTCGGGCACCCGAAGGCGCAACGGTTCGAGCCGACGCAGTGCGCCTGGTTGCGCAGGTTGCCGAGCGTCTTCCAGCCCTTCGCGTCGGCGCCCTTCTTGAGCAGCCAGTTGTCCTTGCCGATCGCGTCGTCGTCCATCGCGGCGACGTGGATCCGCTTCTCGACCCGCTCGTAGTACGGCTCGAGCGCCGCGCTCGTCAGGTCCTCGAGACCGGCTTCGTCGCGCCAGCGCGCGAGGATGTCCTCGGGCGTACGCCAGGACATCCCGCCGTTGATCACCGTCGAGCCGCCGACCGCACGGCCCTCCTGGAACATGATCGGCGGGTTGCCGATCGCCATCGAAGCACCGCCATCGCGATAGAGCTGGCGCACCATCTGCGACGTGTTCGCGGTGAAGTCGCGGGTCTGGTAGTAGCTGCCTTCTTCGAGGACGACGACATCGAACCCGGCCTCGGCGAGCTCCGCCGCGATCGGCGAGCCCCCGGCGCCGGAGCCGACGATCACGACGTCGCAATCGAGCACGGTGTCGCCGTGAAGATCGTGGCGCGTGAACACGTTGCCCGGCCGCACGCCTTCATGGAGCGCCTGCGTCGCCACCATCATGCCACCTCTTTCTTGGGCTTCGCGATCGCCGATCCAGGTCTGAGCGGATCGGGCGCGAGGATCTGCGCCTCTTGCTTCGCGACGTCGTCGGCGAACACGGTCAGCCGCTTGTGTCGGACCTTCTCGATCCACGGCCCGACGTTGTAGCCGACCCGCTCCATGATCGCGGGCTGCTCGTAGCAGGCGAGCGACATCAGCTGGTTGATCATCCGCGCGAACTGGACATGCATCGGCGTGAAGCCGTGCTCCCAGCTCGCGTAGTAGCGCTCGGCGGCTTCACCGGTGAGAGAGCGCGCGCGCTTGCGATAGCGCGGCAGCGCGCCGAGGTCGTACGTCGCGAACCCGGCACTGATCGCGGTGCCGAGGATCGGCGGGACGACGCCGAACGTGAGCTCCATGTGATCGACGATCGCGTCGGCGAGCGGCGCGGCCTCCGCCGGGCACACCACCGGGACGAGCGAGCGCAGCACGGCGCGCGTCGTCGCAGAATGGCGATACGTCATCCCAGCACCGCCAGCGCCTCGCCGAGTGCGGCGTCATGGCGATCGAGGTACGCGGTCATGTGCGCGAGCGCCGCGACGTGCTCGCCGCTCTCGATCAAGTCGAAGAACTTGGTGTGGGCCGGGACGTAGTCCTCGGGCGGGCGCAGCGCGAACTTGATCTCGTCGGCCGCATCGCGCCAGAGCGTCGCGATCCGGTTGAGCAGCCACAGCCCGGGCGTGAACTTCGCGGCCTCGCTGATCTGACGCATGATCTCGAAGTCGTCGGTGATGTACTTCGGCGAGTCGCGCAGCGACCACGCGCGCGCCATCGCCGCCCGCGCACCCGCGGTGCCGCCCTTCGGGATCCGATCGGCGGTCAGGCGGATGACCTCGAGCACGACCGCGCGGCGCATGCCGAGGAGGTCGACGAGGATGCGGCCGATGCTCGGCTGCCCCGGTTCGGGCTTGCCGTAGCGGAGGTACGCCGCGATCACCTCGATCGACCAATCGCGATACGGGCGTACGACGATCCCGGAGCCGCGCCGGGGCTCGACCAGGTTCCACTCGCCGAGCCGGCGCAACGCTTCGCGCAACGTCGGACGCGACGCTCCGAGCTGACGAGACAGCTCGCGCTCGGCCGGCAACCGCGAACCCGCGGTGTGAGCGCCGGAGACGATCGAGGCGAGCAGCTTCTCGAACACAGCGTCGATCGCCGTCGTCGGATTCGGGTCGGGATTGGGCAGCGCCATATGGTCTGACCAATTGGTAAGACCAATCGGTACTCGGAGTCAATAGCAAAGTGCACCCCCCTCACAACGTGGAACCTCACCGGTCAGCCGCTCCGGATCGCGCGCTCCCGAGAGCCGCAACACCCACATTCCCGACGAGAAACCTCCCGTCATTGCGGGCAGGTCCGCTTGAGATTCCGAGCGGCGCTCGCTAGGTTCCGATCATGACCAAGGCCAAGGCTGGAGGAGAGCAACCGGTGGAAATCCCGGACACGCTCCCGATCCTGCCGCTGCGCAACTCCGTGTTGTTCCCGGGCGCCATCATTCCGATCGACGTCGGCCGTCGCAAGTCCGTGCGACTCGTCGAAGACGCGATCGCAAAGGAGCGTCCTGTCATCGGAATCCTGACCCAGAAGGATGCGCGTACCGAGGACCCGGGCTCCGGCGACCTCTACATGGTGGGCTGCGCCGCCCGGATCCTGAAGGTCATCAAGCTCGCGAAGGACAACTTCTCCGTCATCCTCCAGGGGGTCTCGCGGTTCGAGGTCTCGAGCTTCGATGGCAACGAGCCGTTCCTGTCCGCGAAGGTCCGCAGCGTTCCGGATCCCACACAGAGCGATGTCGAGCTCGATGCACTCGTGATGAACCTCAAGGACATCGCGAAGCGCGTCGTCAAGCTGATGCCGGAGCTGCCGAAGGAAGCCGGCGCGCTGGTCGACAGCGTGACCGAAGCCGGCCATCTCGCCGACCTCATCACGTCGCATCTCGAGCTCGAGGTCTCCGAGAAGGAAGACGTCCTCGAGACGTTCGACCTCAAGACCCGCGTCCGCAAGGTGCTCCAGTTCCTGTCGCGCCAGCTCGAGGTGTTGAAGGTGCGCGAGCGGATCAACACCCAGGTCCAAGAAGAGATGGGCCGCAACCAGCGCGAGTACGTGCTGCGCCAGCAGTTGAAGGCGATCAAGGAAGAGCTCGGCGAGCTCGACGACGGCGGTGGTGACCTCGACGAGTTCGGCGAGAAGATCACGAAAGCGGCGATGCCGGAGGAGGCCGAGAAGGTTGCCAAGAAGCAGCTCGATCGCCTCAAGGGCATGCAGCCGTCGTCGGCGGAGTACACGGTCACGCGGACCTACCTCGAGTGGCTCGTCGAGCTGCCGTGGTCGATCTCGACCGACGATCACATCGAGCTCCAGGAGGTCCGCAAGTGCCTCGACGAGGATCACTACGATCTCGATAAAGTGAAGAAGCGCATCGTCGAGTACATGGCCGTGCGCAAGCTGAAGAACGACAAGAAGGGCCCGATCCTTTGTCTCGCGGGTCCGCCGGGCGTCGGCAAGACGTCGCTGGGTCGGTCGGTCGCGCGTGCGATCGGCCGCAAGTTCGGCCGGATCAGCCTCGGCGGCGTCCGCGATGAGGCGGAGATCCGCGGTCACCGCCGTACGTACGTCGGCTCGCTGCCGGGTCGGATCATCCAGGGCATCAAGAAGGCCGGCACGAACAACCCGGTGTTCGTCCTCGACGAGATCGACAAGCTCGGCCACGACTTTCGGGGCGACCCGGCCTCGGCGTTGCTCGAGGTCCTCGATCCCGAACAGAACAACACGTTCTCGGATCACTACCTCGAGGTCACGTTCGACCTGAGCAAGGTGCTGTTCATCGCGACGGCGAACCAGCTCGATCCGATTCCGTGGGCGTTGCGCGACCGGCTCGAGATCATCGAGCTGCCGGGCTACACGCGCCAGGAAAAGAAGATGATCGCGAGGAAGTTCCTCGTGCCGAAGCAGCTCGACGATCACGGTCTGAGCGACGGCAAGTGCGAGATCACCGACGACGCGATCTTCGAGGTCGTCGACTCGTACACCCGCGAGGCCGGCGTTCGTAACCTCGAGCGCGAGATCGGCAGCGTGTTCCGCGCGG